>CAMHEL010000113.1 GCA_946184125.1 uncultured Prevotellaceae bacterium | reverse complement strand
ACCGAGGGCTCGAGGCCCACTTCCTCCACACCGTCGGCGGTAATCCGCAGGAAGATGTTGCGGTCGATGGTGAAGTCGAAGTCGGGCAGCTGCACGCCATTGCCTCCGTTATTGAAGATGAGGTGCTCCACCAGTCCGGTGTTCGCTGCGCCCATGTCGAAGTATTTCCAGGTCACGCCTTCATGCTTCCACGTACCCGTCACGGCCATTCCGGGCCAGTCGCCATTCAGGTTGTTGACGTCGCCCCACATATAGAGGGTGAGGGCGTTCCATCCCGTCTGGTCGTCTACATAGACACAGAATCCGTCATGCTCAGGCTCCGGGGCCTCGCCGCCAGCCCAGTAGTAGGCTTCCCAGCGTTGTCCCCACACATTCGAGAAAGCGCCGAGGCCAGGATTCTCGGTATGGTTGGCTGCCACACCGTTGATGGTGAATTCCATGCCCTGTGTGGCGGAGTAGAAGCGATAGCCGTCGGCGAGGGTCTTGCCACCCACGAATGTGCTGGGGTTGAGGTAGATGCCCCATTTCACATCGCTTTTGGGTGCCTTGGTGAGCAGATACTGCTCCTGCCCGATGGCTGCGCTGTCGCCATTGAAGGCGCCCATGATGTAGATTTCCTCATCGGCAGTGGTACCGAAGGGAGCGATGAACTCCAGCAGGATGCGGTCGGCACGCGTCTCGAATTGCTGACGCTCATGGTCGAAAACGATATCCTCGGTGTCTGAGCAGCTGCTTACCAATCCCACAAGGGCAAGCAACGCCAGCATCAGACTATATAATTTCTTGTTCATATTCTCTGGTTTTTAAGGATTAATAGTTCGGATTCTGAATGAGTCCGGGATTGACAGAAAGGGCGCTCTGAGGCAGCGGATACCACTCATACTTGCGGTCGCGCTTGGCGGGCAGGTTGACGCCGTCCTCTGTGGCGCGTCCCCAGAACCACCATTGTCCTTGTGTGAATTTGTCGAAGCGGCGCAGGTCGGTGCGGCGGCGATTGCCCTCACCCAGATATTCCTTGCCCCACTCAGAGAGCATCCAGTCCATATCGAAGTTGCTGAAGCCAGGACCGGGCACATTCAGTGCGTTGGCACGGTCGCCGGTCTTGAAGTAGCGCTGACGCACCTGGTCGACATATTTCTTGGCCTCAGAACTGTTGCCTTTGCGCATCTCGCACTCTGCCACGTTGTAGTAAGCCTCAGCAAGGCGGAACTGCACGTCATCTATCGACTTGAAGCCTCCGTTATCGTCGTTCGGATAGAGGGGGTATTTCACCAGTCGAACGCCTGAGTTGGTCTCTCCCCAGCGGGGGTTCATCACGGTCTCGAGGTTGCGGCCCTGGTTGAGGAAGGTGCCCACTTGGTCGACGTACACCAGATCCTGGCCATCGCGGTCGGCATCGGCCTTCAGCACATCGCCTTTGCCGAAGTTGGCACGCATCGTTCCCTTGAGAAACATACCCGGTCCATGGGTTCTGGTGGCCTCGTCGTAGGTGTAGTTTTGCTTGCGGATGTCGCGGTCGTCAAAGCGCTCGTAGGGGGCGCCGAGCTTGTCGCCGTAGGGGGCTCCGAGGAAACATTTTGCGCCCTCGGTGCCACCGGTGGGAAGCACGGTTCCAGAGTTGTCGAACGAGGGAACCAGACAGACGCAGTTCCATGCGCCGATGCCGTCGTAGCTCTGTCCGAAGTAGTCGGCATAGCCATACCACATGCCCACCATCGTGCGGACGTTGGAGATGGCGTTGGCGGCTCCCTGTCCGTCCTCGGCTGCCAGTGCGAAGATGACTTCGGGGCTCTTCACGTTGTCGATGCTGTAGAGGTTGCGGTAGTTGCTGTCCAGAGCGTAGTTGCCGTATTTGCCATTGATGATTTCCTTCGACAGGGCCTCGCATTCATCGTAGTGCTGCTCACCGATAAACACTTCGGCATTGAGGAGCAGGCGGGCCTTGAGCAGGCGGTTCATACCCTGGTTGGCACGGTTCACCATCGAGTGGTTGGCGTCGTCCACGGCCAGTGCCCCGACGGTCTCGTCGAGCTCTTTAGCGATGAAGTCATAGATTTTCTTGCACGAGGTGTTCCAGTCGGCATCGGCTGTTCCGGGCACCTCGCTGCTGGCGGAGGTGTTCAGCGGCAGTGCCCCACCCCACAGTTCGAAGATGCAGTAATAGTTCCACGCACGGATGGTGCGCACCTCGGCCACATACTGTGCCAGTTTCTCCTGGGTCATGCCAAGGTTGGCGGCACTGAGCCCCTCAAGGTCGCTCAGCAGCAGGTTGGCCAGTCCCACGGCGGTCCATGCGCCCGACCATGCATTCTCGATGATGGTCGACTCTGAAGTCCAGTTGTGCCAGGAGAGCACGGTCTTCATGGCCTCGTCCCATCCCCACTGTCCGCCGTTCCACACACGCCAGGTGAGTTGGTCGGAGGGATACTCAGAGAGGTGGAAGAAATTCTCGCCTGCCAGTGTCGACGATGTCTGGTTGTAGATGGCGGCCACGGCGCCCTTCACACTGGCCTCGTTCTGGTAATAGACACCTGCGTCGATGCGGTCGTACACCTTCTCGTCCAAGTCTGTGCAAGCCGACATGCTCAGGCCTACTGCCATTGCTATGATGCTATATTTGATTGCTTTCATATTTTCTTCAGATGATATGTTGATGGATTGCAGAAATTAGTGGAAACGGAGTGTGACACCCAGACTGACCTGTGTGGCTTGGGGATAGGCGCTGTTGGAATCGATGCCTGGCGTGATGCCGGTCGAGGTGACAATCGATGGGTCGTTGCCCTCGTAGCCCGTGAGCGTGAAGAGGTTCTTGGCGGTAAGATACATGCGGAGACTTTCCACGATTTCGCGCTTCTTGGGTGAATAGGTGTAGCCGAGTGTCACATTCTCGAGTTTGAGATAGTCGCCGTCCTCCAGGAAGTAGCTGCTGATGATGCCGCCGCTGGAGTGCACATTGCGGTAATCGGTATAGGCGGTGCGCAGCACGTTGTCGGTGCCGGCTCCCTGCAGTCCCATGCCATACTTGCGCATATTGAAGATCTGGTAACCCAGGGCGCTGCGGAAGAGCACGCTCAGGTCCCATTTCTTGTAACTCAGCGAGTTGCTCCACGAGAGGAAATGCTTGGGGGCACCGTTGCCGATGTTGCGTTTGTATGACGGGTCGGCTTGCGCCGCAGGCACCTTGTTGCCATTGTTGTCGTAGATGAGCAGAAGGCCGTTCTCGTCGATACCGGCATGCTCATAGCCGAAGAACTGTCCGATTTTGCCGCCTTCTTCCACGCGGAAGAAATACTCGCTCGTGCCCACGCCGGGCTTCTGGTAGAGGTCGAGATAGGCCATCTGGTAGACATCGCTCGAGAGTTTGGTGAGTTTCGTACTGCCCATGCTCCAGTTGATGCCTGTGGTCCACTTCACGGCGGTCTTGTTCAGCACGTCGTAGTCGAGGGTCACCTCCACGCCGGTGTTCTTTGTCGTTCCCACATTGACGAGGATGCTCTTGTAGATGAATGGTGGCTGCGGTGCGGTGTAGTTGTAGAGCAGGTCTTTCGAACGGCGGTCGAAGAACTCCACGCTACCACGCAGGCGGCTGTTGAATGCCACGAAGTCGACACCGACATTGAATGCGGTGGATTTCTCCCATGCCAGGTCGGGGTTGGCGTTCACCGAGGGGGCATAGCCGTTGATCCACTGGCCATCAATCAGATAAGCGCCATAACCGCTATAGGTGGACAGCGATTTGTATGCATCGAAGTCGGAACGGCCGGTCACACCATACGAGATACGGGGCTTCAGGCTCTGGAACGTCGGTCTGAGGCCTTCTGCAAATGGGGTTTTGATGACTTCCCATGCCAGCGAGGCCGAGGGGAAGTTACCCCATTTGGTGTTGGCACCAAACTTTGTGCTGCCCTCGCGGCGCATGGATGCCGTGGCATATATCATGTCGTTGTAATTGTAGTTCAAACGACCGAAGAAACCTATCAGGGTGGACTCCGAGGAACCGGCCCAGAGGTTGGCCTTGCCGTCGCGCAGGTAAGAGCCGTTGGCGATGCCGTGGTAGTTCATCGAGTCGTAGACGAAGCCCATGTTCTCATTGCCGCTCTGCTCCCACTTGCTGCGCTCCCAGGAGTATCCGAGCACGGCCTTCAGCTGATGCGCATTGAGGGTCAGCGTGTAGTTCACGAGCCATTCCAGGCGGTTGGTCCACCATTTCTGGTAGTTGATGTTGGCACGGCCGGCATAGCCGTTCCAATACGACTCGCTGGAGGTGGAGGGGGTATAGAAGTTGGACTTCAAGTCGTTGTACTGCAGGGCATAGCTCAGCGAGGTGTTGAGCACATGCTGCTCCATCTGCAGGATGTTGAGTTTCACGTCGGCATTGCCAAGCAGGTAGATGCGGTCGCCATTGCTCACATTCTCTTTCAGGTCGTTGACGGGGTTGTGTATATCGGTCGGTGAATTGGGCTGATAATAGGTGCCGTCGGGATTCTTCACGGGGATGGTGGGGTTCATCGTGAGGGCGGTATCGAACAAGCCGTCGTTGCCCCACTCCTCATGCACCTTGCGGGCAGAAAGCGAGGAGTTGAACTGCAAACGGTTGTTCAGCACGCGTTGCTCACCCACGAAACGGGCTCCGTACTCCTCACGGCCGGAGACGATGTCGAGACCATTGCCTTTCTTGTAGTTGACCGACAGACCGAAAAATCCGTTCTTCGTCGAGGAGTCGATAGACACGTACTGGTTGAGGTTGTAGCTCGCCGAACGTGTAATCTCATCCCACCAGTCGGTATCACCTCCATAGTCCTGGCCACGGCGTGAGCGGCGGAACTCATCGGTCGAGAGGATATCGGGTTTGGGCTTGGCGATATTCAGTGCGATGTAGCTGTCGTAGGTCACATTGGTCACGCCCTGGGTGCCGGAGCCTTTCTTCGTGGTGACGAGAATCACGCCATTGGCACCACGTGTACCATAGATGGCTGCCGAACCGGCATCTTTCAGCACGGTGATGGACTCCACGTCCTGTGTGGCGATGTTGCGCAGGTCGCCGCCGGCTATGCCGTCAATCACAATCAGCGGACCGTTGGAGGCGGTGAGCGAACCGGCGCCACGCACCTGGAAGTTGGTCATCGCATTGGGGTTGGCATCGGCGCTGGCGCTGACGTTCAGACCGCTCACCTTACCGGCAATCAGGGCCATGGGGTCGCTGGCGGCTCCTTGGTTGAACTGGTCCTTGGAGATTTGCACCACCGAACTCGAGATTTCCTTCTTGGCCATGGAGCCGTAGCCCACCACAACCACTTCGTTGAGTTGTGCCACATCTTCCTTCAAGGTGATGTCGAGGCCGTCCTTCGCTTTCACCTCCTGAGGGTCGAAACCAATGTAGGTGATGACCAAGGTGGCTCCTTCCTTACATTCCAACTTGAAATTTCCATCAAAGTCGGTAACAGTACCGTTGGATGTGCCTTTCTCCATGATAGTGGCTCCGATGACGCCCTCGCCGGTGTCATCCTTCACATGACCACTGATGGTGGATTGTGCCGAAACATCCAAGGCAAAAACCACAACCGCTATAAGCATCAGCAAACGGTTGAATAGACTCTTTGCTTTTTTCATTGATTTGGGTTTTTAATTATAAATCAGAGTTAATACATTGTGTTTCATTTCATTTTCTCAATCCTGATGGCTGCTCCACCACTGCGGGCGAGATGCAGTTGCAGCACCGACGTGCGCGTCACCTCTTCCTGACGGATGGTCATGGGATAGGGATTGGTCTCGAAATCGGCTCCCGGCCCGTCTTCATAGACGACGGCACGATAGCGGCTGTCGGCATCGAGGAAGTCGAGCGGAAGGTTGATGCTCCTTGCCTCCTCATTGGTGATGCTGCCCACAAACCATCGGTCGCCATTGCGCTCCTTGCGGGCCACGGTGACATATTCGCCGATTTTCGCATTGGCCACGACGGTCTTGCTCCAGGTCGTGGGACAGGTTTCAATAAACGTGAGGGCGGGTTGTCCCTCATAGTTCTCTATCGCATCAGCTGCCATCTGGAGTGGACTGTAGATGACCACGAACTCACCGAGCTGCTTGGCAAGGGTGGAGTGTGGATGAGTGCCTTTCACCACCTCGGAGAAATTGAAGATGGCCGGCGTGAAGTCGGTGGGACCCGCCAGGCAACGGGTGAACGGCAGGGTCACGGTATGGGCGGGTGGATTTCCACCACGCACGTCCCAGGCGTTGTATTCCTGACCGCGCACGCCCTCCTGTGTCATCAGGTTGGGCCAGGTGCGCTGGATGCCTGTGGGCATGGCAGGCTCATGGTTGTCTATCATGATTTGATATTTCGCCGCCGTCTCTATCACCTTTCGGTAATGGCGGATGCCATACTGCGACTTGGCCAGTTCCTTGCCGTCGAAATAACGGCCTACATACCCCGTCTTCACCGCCCTGATACCCAGCCGGTGAAACCAAGCGAAGGCCGAATCCATCTGCTGCTCCAGCAGTTTGGTGTTGCCCCAGGTCTCGGTATGGCCGATGAACCGCACGCCTTTCGACAGCGCATAGCGGCACACCTCTTCGATGTCGAAATCGGGATAGGTCTTCAGATAGCTAATCCGCTCTCCTTCGCCCCATCCGGGGTTCCAGCCTTCGGCCAGCACGCCGCTGAAACCATGGCGTGCGGCGAAGTCGATGTACCGCTTCACATTCTGGGTCGTGGCACCATGCGTGGGTCCCATTTCCCAGGTGTTCTTCTTCTTGTGGATACTCCACCAAATACCGATGTAGCGCCCTGGCTCTATCCATGAGGTGTCGGCGATGTGCGATGGCTCGTTCAGGTTGAGCATCAAGCGCGAGAGCATCAGGTCGCCGGCGGTCTTGCCGATGACGATGGTGCGCCAAGGTGATTTCAGTTCGCCTTCGGCATACACTTTCACGCCGCTCTGCCATGGCGAGAGGGCGGTAAGCAACCTCACTCGTCCATTTTTCTCTGCACGGGGCGTGAGGTTGATACTGGCATAATCCTCAAGGGCTGCTTCATGGATGGCCATGAAAAGCGAATCCTCGTATTCGATGGTGAGCGGTGTGCATACCGTGTCTTTCTCGCTCACAAGTCCTCGTGTGTAGAGACCCTCGAAATATTCGGTATGATTGGTAGGAATCGACCAAGCCTTGGCGTCATGGGCCAGGGTGATTTCGGTCAGTTCATCCTGTATGCTGTATTTTTTGCCTTTTCCAAAAC
Organism: uncultured Prevotellaceae bacterium; assembly: GCA_946184125.1. Classification (GTDB taxonomy): domain Bacteria; phylum Bacteroidota; class Bacteroidia; order Bacteroidales; family Bacteroidaceae; genus Prevotella. The sequence goes on along the minus strand of CAMHEL010000113.1, from coordinate 6,476 downwards.
CTGGAAGTATATATCGGAAACCGACACCGTCGTTGAACACGCGGAAGACCACGTTCATCTTGCGCTTGTCGCCGGTGGTTTCCTGAAAGCAGACGGTCAACTCGTTGTATTGATTGCGCACAGTCTGGTCTTCTCCCCACAACTGTTCCCATGTCTCGTCTTTCGAGGCATAGTGCTTTTCTGTCAGCTTGACGTTTTCGCCCAAAAAGCCATTGTCGAGTTGAAAACCGAGGTGTGAGGGGGCTATCAGTTCGGTCTTGTTATAGGCTACCTTATAGTAAGGTTTCTTGGCACTCACCCCGACAGTTACCGTCACGGTACCGTCGGGAGAGCTTACCAAGATGTCCTTTGCATGAACCGATGTAAAGGAGCAGATGATAATACTAATTAATAATAACCTAATAACTAAACCTAACTTATGCATTTTTGAATTTTTCATCGGTTGGTAGTGTTGATAGCGTTCGATTTGATTTTCGGTTGCAAAGATATAGCAGGAAAAAAGAACAAGCAATCTCATCAAGCAAAAATCAAAGTCGCTAAAAATGTAATTTACTATTTACCAAGTGATTGCAAAAAATGAAACCACAAAAAATCTAAATGATTACAAACGAAAAAACAGTATTTTCAACCCCTTGTCGACACTTTGAATTTGGCCGTATGAATGAAATAATCTATCTTTGTAGAAAATTGACAAACAAAAGTGATTCGAATGCATATCTTCATCAAAATTCTTGGTGTGGCATTCTTCCTCTTCTCTTCTACTGAGATGATGGCCAGCACCAATGATAAGGAAATCAAAGCCCTCTATCATACCCTTGACAGTCTCATCGACTGCCAGGACACTCTCATTGCTGAAAAGAAAGCACGGATAAAATCCATCCACGACGGGGTAAAGGGCATGAAATTGACTTCCGAACAAGAATTGACACTGAACCATCGGCTCTACGACGAGTATATGGCTTTCAATTTCGACTCTGCCCACCATTACATCAAGAAGAACCTCGATATTCTGCAATCTCTCAATGATGCCAATTTGCGTGCTGGCTGCCTCATCAGAATGGCTCATATCCTTGCGGTATCTGGCATATTCGAAAAAGCCGGAGCAATGCTTGACGAGATACAGCTTTCACAACTCAGCCCGGAGAAAAAAGTGGAATATTATAACCAGAAGGCCGAACTCTTTCTCTACCGGTCGGAAATGGCACAGCACTCTCCTTATTTCAAGGAGTACATCGACAGTACGCAATATTATAGACAACTCATCCTGCAAATAGCACCTAAAGAGTCGTTTGAATACATCACCAACTTGGCCAGCTATACCTGCGAGAGGGGAAACGTAGACCAGGCCATACGCATTTTTGAGAATTATCTGCCCTCCATCAAGCAAGGCGACCGCCGATACAGCATCATCACCAGTACATTGGCTTATTTCCATGCCCGGAAACAGCAGTCCGGCCAGCAGGAGAAATACTTGCTCCTCTGCGCCATCAGCGATTTGAAGGGGACCATTCTGGAAAACAACTCCTTCCGGGAACTATCGGCCGTCCTCATGGAGAGAGGCGACTACTCGAAAGCATACTTCTATCTCTCACAAGCCAGCAACGACGCCCAACTTTACGGCAGCAGACTGCGTAGCGTGCAAGCTGCCCGCCTGTCGCCTCTCATCACAAAAGCCTACGACGCAGAGCGCACTCAGGCACAGCACCGCACCAACATTTTGCTCACCATCATCTCTATCATCGCACTGCTGTTGGCCGGAACCATCACCTACACGCTCTCGCTGATGAGAAAGCGGCGTCTCGCCAATGACAAAATCAGCAGGATGAATGCCGAACTGTCGCAGCACAATGATGAAATAAAAGTGATGAACGAACAGATGAAGGAGGCCAACCGCATCAAAGACGAATACATCGGCCGATTCCTCGAATTGTGCAGCAACCTCATCCATCGGGGTGAAGAACGGCTAAAAAAAATGAACCGACTGGCACGCGAACGCAAATTGGAAGAACTCTATGCCGAGCTGAAAAGCAACTCTCACATCAATGGTGGCATACGTATGTTTCACCAGAACTTCGACACGGCTTTCCTCAACATCTATCCCAACTTCGTAACAGAGGTGAACCAACTCATGACCGAAGGAAATGGCTTCGAGATAGACGGAGAATCCAATAGACTCACCACTGAGCTACGCGTGCTCGCACTCATTCGACTCGGAATACAAGACAACCAGAAAATCGCCGATATCCTGCGCTCATCCATCACCACCATCTATACCTATCGCTCAAAACTGAAGGCCCGGGCTCGCAACAAGGACACTTTTGAGGATGATATCCGAAAAATAGCTACTTATTAGACGCTAGACTTTAGACCTTAGACGCTAGACGTTAGACCTTAGACGTTAGACACTAGACGCTAGACTTTAGACCTTAGACACTAGACTTTAGACGCTAGACTTTAGACGCTAGTAGTCTGTAACATCTATAAGTCATTATTATGACGGATGTTTCTCTTTTTATCACGAATTAGAGAGACTTGTCGAAGACCCACTGACCGAAGGGAGGTAATTAAAGAATTTTCAGGATGATAATTCTTTTATTGACCATTAATTGACTTCCACTTTTTATTTGAGATTTTTCTGCCGTGCAGAAAACAAAATTCATATTTATAGCACATCTTGCCTGTCAAATGCGAAGGAAGATATTCATCCATCAACAAGGAAGACAATGGGGGAAGAATTACGAAAATGAGAAATAAATAGAAACAACAGACAATAAAATCATTATCGAGGAGGAATAGGTACATAGTCTCCAAAAAATATTGTATTTTTGCGGACAAAAGCGAAACAATCTTCTTGATATGGATTTTAAGGATAAAGTAGCCGTCATCACGGGCGGTGCACAGGGCATAGGGCGCTGCATTGCTGAGGAGTTCCGAAAGGCGGGGGCTCACGTCTGCGTGATAGACAAACAGGCGGGCGAACACTTTGTGGGCGACATAGCCGACAAAAGGGTTCTGGAGCAGTTTGCCGGAGAAGTGATAAGCCGGCATGGCCAGGTGGACTACCTCATCAACAATGCCCTGCCGCTGATGAAAGGCATCGACGAATGCACCTACGAGGAGTTTCAGTATGCCATTAGCGTAGGCGTGACGGCGCCGTTCTATCTTGCCAAACTCTTCGCCAAGCACTTCCCCGTGGGCGCGGCCATTGTGAACATCTCATCCTCCCGCGACCGCATGAGCCAACCCCAGACGGAGAGCTACACGGCAGCCAAGGGAGGCATCGCGGCACTGACACATGCGCTGTCCGTGAGCCTTGCCGGAAGGGTACGGGTCAACTCCATCTCGCCAGGATGGATTGACACCGCCTTCACCGTCTACGAAGGGCCCGATGCCATCCAACAGCCAGCAGGCCGGGTGGGAAACCCCATGGATATTGCCAACATGGTGCTCTATCTCTGTTCCCCAAAGGCTGGTTTCATCACAGGCGAGAATATATGCATCGATGGAGGCATGACGCATCAGATGATTTACCATGGCGACAATGGATGGAAGTTGGAATGCTGAATGAAGCACGAAACACATTTTTTATCACGTAAATGCGACCACTATCCACACGAACAGCAGGCTTCACGGATTCCATCATCCGGCGGATGACACGGATATCCAACAAATTCGGAGCCATCAATCTCTCACAGGGATTTCCCGATTTCGATCCTCCACGAGAGATTACCGACCGCCTGGCAGAGATTGCCCCCGGTGGTCCTCATCAGTATGCCATCACCTGGGGGGCACAGAACTTCCGTGAGGCATTGGCAAGAAAACAGAGCCGCTGGACAGGACTCCCCATCGATGCCGACAAGAACATCGTTGTGACTTGTGGCTCCACCGAGGCGATGATGGCAGCCATGATGACCATCGTCAACCCCGGCGACAAGGTGGCTATTTTCTCGCCGTTCTATGAGAACTATACGGCAGACACCATTCTTACCGGAGCCGAACCTGTATATATCCCACTCGTACCACCATCGTTTGATTTCGACGCCAATCTGATAGAGGATGCTTTCAAACAGGGAGCCAAGGCGTTGGTGCTGTGCAACCCCTCCAATCCATGCGGAAAGGTTTTCACCCGACAGGAACTGGAGCAGATTGCCGGCATTGTCATCAAATACGACGGCTATGTCATCACCGACGAGGTCTATGAGCATATCGTCTACGAGCCACACCGCCACACCTATATCGCGTCTTTGCCTGGCATGTGGGAACGCACCATCTCGTGCAGTTCACTGTCAAAGACTTACAGCATCACCGGTTGGCGACTGGGCTACGTGATAGCGCCGGAACGCATCATCGACCGGGTGAAGAAGGTGCACGATTTCCTCACCGTCGGTGCGGCCGCTCCGCTCATGGAGGCTGCCACCGTCGGACTTTGCTTCCCCGACGACTATTACCTCCAGCTTCAAGCTCATTATACCCACATGAAGAGCCTGTTCTGCGGTGGACTGCGGCAGTTCGGCTTTGACTTCACTGAGCCTCAGGGTGCCTATTACGTCATGCTCGACGTATCAAGATATGGCGTGAAAGACGACCTGCATTTCTGTGAATGGCTGGCAGAGCATGTGGGAGTGGGGGCCGTCCCTGGCAGTTGTTTCTTCCGTGAGGATGTCCATCACCTCATCCGTTTCCACTTTGCCAAGCGCGACGACACTCTCCTTGCGGCTCTTGAGCGCCTTTCCGAAATGGATGTGAAAGCACGGGATTATAATCGTTGACAAATGAAAAGAAGATGAAGCCAACAGGTATGCCGCTGTGCTTTGCCCTGGGGGCTGAACGGAAAAAGGATTAAACACAATGACACAGAAATACAAAGTAATAACGCTCTGCGGCAGCACACGCTTCAAGGAGCAGTTCATGGAAGCCCAGAAGCGGTTGACGCTGGAGGGATGTATCGTCATCAGCGTAGGACTGTTCGGCCATGCAGGTGACGAGGAGGTTTGGAAACCGGGCACCAAAGAGATGCTCGACGACATGCACCTGCGGAAGATTGACATGGCCGATGAAATCTTTGTCATCAACGTCGGTGGATACATCGGCGAGAGCACCAAGCGCGAGATTGCATACGCCAAGAAAACAGGAAAAACCGTCAATTACCTGGAACCTTGACACCATTGTTCGTCACGAGCCATCGCCTCTATGTCTCCATCGGGTGCTATAGGCCTTTATTTTGAACAGATATGAAACATCTATCAACCGAAATCCTGAAAAAGACGTTCTGCCCGCCAGCCCAAAGAAGCTGGTTGCTCGCCATCCTTCTCATCATGACGAGCGGTCGGCTGCTGCCTCTATCTGCCCAGAACATCTTCCATCGTTTTGACAGCGTATTGACCGAGAACTACCGCAAAGGCGACATCGACACGGCCTATATCACACGGCCGGAGAAAAAGTGGACCGTTACTGCTCGGTTCAACTTGTCGGGAGCGAAGATTGAGGCTGAGGGAATAGATATTGGAAAACATTTCAAATCGGAAATGACCGCCGACTACAAGTCCACTATCAGCATGGGCGTCAGCTATTTGGGCGTTTCTCTCAATATGGCCCTCAACCCTGCCAAACTGATGGGAAAGTACCGCGACTATGAACTGAATATCAACTCCTACGGCAAGCGCTTCGGCTGGGACTTCATCTACCAAGACGCACGCAACTTCACGGGATGGCACGACCACGAGGGCATGGAGCGCATCAACTTGCCTGCCGACTTGCTTTCGGTGAAGACCATCAACGTAAATGCTTACTATGCCTTCAACAGCCGCCGGTTCTCCTATCCTGCGGCATTCTCGCAGAGCTATATCCAGCGACGCTCCGCAGGCAGTTTCCTGCTGGCTGCGTCAGCTATGGGCCAGAGCGCCAAACTCGATTGGGAGCAGAAGATGGAACTGAAGATGACGAATATCGGCATCGGTGCAGGATATGCCTACAACTACGTACCTGCAAAGGGATGGCTGCTGCACATCTCCGCCCTGCCCACGTTCATGGTCTATAGCCATACATCGATGACCTTCGGCGACACCCGTGTACCCCTGCACTACCAATTTCCCGAGGTCATCATCACTGGACGTGGCGCTGTGGTCCGTCAGTCAGACAACCATTTTTATGGTCTGTCGATGGTATACAATTTCTCTAATATCGGCAGCGAGGAAAGCCTTGCCTTGCATAACCAAAAATGGCGAATACGCGCCTTCTTCGGGTTACGTCTATAGCAAGGGGCACTTTTGCCAAATGCCGAAAACGAAAGACAATACCCCACGCACTACAAATTAATTCGAAGGATACTCTTCGGTCAATTGTTTTGGGGCGAAAACAAAATTAAAGAAGTGAATAAATAATTGATTATAAGGCTTTTGCCCCGTCGGGGCGAATGAATGTACCGGGAATTAAAACCCAGGGCGTTGCCCTGGGCTGAGAGCAGGTTGCCCCGTTGG
>CAMHEL010000112.1 GCA_946184125.1 uncultured Prevotellaceae bacterium | reverse complement strand
ATTTCGGCTGCGCCGATTGAAAATTGAAGATTGAAAATTGATTTCGGCTGCGCCGAACAATTGAGCTCCGCGTTCTCCGTATGCTGCGGTTTTGCCGCAGCCGATAATAGGGAATCGCAAACCGCAAAGTATATGCCAAAACTCCCATAATATTCCCCCAAAAAACTCCAAATAATAAAATATGATGAAAAAAAGTAACACGTACCCCGACTACTTGGATTGGGTGATACCCTTGGTGCTGGTGTCATTGATTGCCATCGGCATGTTGACCGCTTCTTCGTCGGAAAGCAAGGTTGAGGAGAATGCCCAGAAGGGCAAAGCCGATGACCAATATGAAATGGGTGAGAAATATTATTATGGCCGCGGTTCCACCGAGCAAGACTATGCGAAAGCCGTGGAGTGGTATCAGAAAGCAGCAGAGCAGGGCCATGCCGAGGCTCAGTTCAGTTTGGCTTACTGCTACAAGAAAGGGCAAGGTGTGGAAAAAGACTATGAGAAAGCCGCTGAATGGTACCAGAAATCAGCCGAGCAGGGTTTTGCCGATGCTCAGGTCAACCTTGGTCATTGTTATGAGTATGGCGAGGGCGTCATCAAAGATGTTGATAAGGCGGTGATGTGGTATCAGAAGGCCGCCAAACAAGGTGATGCGAGTGGGCAGTGCAATCTCGGATTTTGCTATGAGAATGGCGTCGGTGTGCCTCAGAGCTGGGACAAGGCTGTGGAATGGTACAGGAAATCAGCCGACCAAAATCATGCCCGGGCACAATACTTGTTGGGCTGTTGTTATGAGAATGGTCAGGGTGTGGAAAAGAACTTCGGCGAGGCAGTGGAATGGTATCAAAAAGCAGCCAACCAGGGCCATGATGGGGCACAGTTCGCACTTGGCTACTGCTACAACACCGGGAATGGAGTGCCCCAGAACCATGAGAAAGCTGTAGAATGGTTCTTGAAAGCAGCGAATGGCGGAAACTCTGCTGCGCAGTGCAATGTAGGTTACTACTATGAGAATGGTATCGGAGGTTTGGAGCAGAGTTATGAGAAAGCTGCCGAGTGGTACCAGAAAGGTGCTGAAAATGGCAGCGCACGCGCACAATTCAACCTTGGTCTGTGTTATGAGAAAGGACGAGGTGTGCCCCTGAACAGGGAGAAAGCCATCGAATGGTATCAGCGGGCTGCCGATAATGGAAATGAAAAAGCGAAGAAAGCCCTCCTCAGACTGCAGTAAGAGCATATAGGCTTCAATCCTGTATTGCCTTCACTGTAGGATGAAGGTGGCTTTTGTGGGTATGTTTTCCCGCTGATTTGCATGAAAACGAAATGATTTTAGTACTTTTGCAAACTGTTTTCGAATAGCTACTTATGAAACTAAAATTGTTTTCGCTTTCTTTTTTGTTGTTGATGTGTGTCGGCACCCAATCCCAAACCCCCGACACCACCTTCGTCTATCTCAAGGATGGTGGTGTGGATGCCTATCCATCAGACCTTGCCCGAGTAGGGATGCTTACAGGCAATGGGCTTGAAGTGGTTTGGGGCGATGAGACAGTCATCGGCTATGTCGCAGCAGATATAGAGAGCGTCAGCAAGGAGGCCCCAGACAATCTGCCACAGTTCACCTCGTTCAAGATCAATAACAAGTATAATGACCAGGTTTATGCCGACGTAGCGGCTGACATCGAAGGCGACGATGTCGGCTTGGCGATAGGGTGCATCGGTAAATGGTTGACACCCTCTTTCCAGTTGTCCGACGACATGGCAGCCGCATATATAGGCGATGAAAGACAGTGGAGCAAGAAGAGCCGCCGGCGTTTCGACCGCGACATTACTTATACCGTAGCCTTGCCAGATATGCGCATCCTGAGGCGTATCCGGCTGACTGATGACGTATGGAGCAGCAACGAGGATGTGGTGATACCGCTGACACTGACCGCAGAACAGCTTTCCACCAATGCACCGAGCAACTACGATGAAGGACTTGACAAGATGCTGGATGGCAATCCCAACACATTCTTTCATTCCACATGGGGTGAGGGACCTTACAAGAAATTGCCAGAGAATGAATGTCCGTATATCGACATCCGGTTGGATGAACCTGTTGAGAATCTGCAGTGGACGTTGACGACACGTTCTGATGCAGACAGGATGCCAAGGCAATTGGAACTGCTGGCGTCTACCGATGGAAGCCAATGGAGGAGCATAGCCGTATATACCACTTCCGACGGGTTGCCCGTAACGCCCGGAGCAACTTTTGTGTCACGAGTGGAAAAACTCGGCGAGGCATGCAGATTCTTGAGAATCAAGATGCTGCAGGCATCATATAAAAACTATTTTTGTGTGGCAGAACTGAAGCTGTCGAAAGTGATTTTGGCAAGTGGAGGAGAGCCGCAACTGATAGAGCCAGCCACATACAGGTATGAGATGCAGCCTTTCGGGCGCGATTATCGTGTGCATGTCGACTGGTTGACGGACAAGGTGGAGCAGGTGCCCGTGGTCGATATCAAGACGAATAACGGACAGATGATCAACAGCAAGACCACTTACGTCGCCTCACAAATATCGATTGATGGGGCAGGGGTGTTCCCGTCCATGCCAGATACACCAGTTCAAATAAAAGGTAGAGGCAACTCCTCGTGGAGTTCCAACCCGTGGGATAAGAATCCCTACAGACTGAAGTTTGATGAAAAGAAGAAACCCTTTGGATTGACCAACGGGAAAAACTGGGTGCTTCTGGCCAACAAGCTGAAGGGGTCGATGATGTGCAACGCCGTTGGCATGAAGGCGGCTTGCCTCGCTGGTACTGTCGCAGCCAATCATATAGTGCCTGTCGAACTGTATATCAACGGACAATACAGAGGAAGTTACAATTTCACCGAGAAGGTGGGCTTTTCCAACAACAGCATCGACCTTGATGACGAGACGTATGCCGTCCTGCTCGAACTGGACACTTATTATGATGAAGTGTATAAGTTCAGGAGCAATCCTTATTATCTGCCTGTCAATATCCATGAACCGGATTTCAGTGAAGGAGTGACGGGCTTGAGCCTTTCAGATGTTGTGACAGATTTCAACAGTGCCATGAACCAGTTGAAAAATGGTGTGGGCGTAGGCGAGGCTTTCGACCTCGAATATCTTGCCCGCTATTTGCTGGTGAACGAATTGATAGAAAACTTCGAATTGATGCATCCCAAGAGCACCTTCCTCTATAAAGAGAATGTCAGGGAAGGTGGCAAGTATGTCTTCGGACCAGTATGGGACCTCGACTGGGCTTTCGGCTATGAACAGCGCCGCAATTATTGCCTAAGCGAACAAGAAGCTGACTATTACACGAGAACGAACATGGAGGCAAGGCAATGGGTGTATGACTTGAGATATGTAAGCAAGCAGTTCGATAAGATTTACTATAAGGTGTGGACGCAGTTCATGACATACTGTATCGACGAGCTGCTTGATTTTTGCGATGATTATTATGCTTTCGCTCATCCGTCATTCAGGAACAACAGCCAAAAATGGAGCGATGGGGGCGACTATGCTTCCGTAGCCTCTAATATGAAGAATTGGCTTGACGTGAGGGCCAAGTATGTTTATCAGCATCTTACGCCATACGATTTGACGGAAGAAGAACTTGAACCATTGACCGACTTGACCCCGCCTCAGATAACCGAGCGTTCGTATGATGATGGCATGCCGGCATTGGCAGATGTCTATAATCTTGAAGGGATTTGCGTGAAGCGGCAAGTTCCCGTCGGTGAACTGCGCACAGGACTCTCTCCTGGAATATACATCGTCAATGGGAAGAAAATGCTTGTGAAATAGACAGAGGGCATTCGATAAGCGACATGCCCTTCTACGAATTAGTCCGAAGGGCATGTCGCTTGTCAAATGCCGAAAGACTATTTCATCACTTCACCACCACCTTGTTGCCGTTCAGGATGTACACTCCCTTCTGGGTAGGCTTGGCACCGAGTTTTAATCCGCCCAAGGTGTACCATGTCTCTTTCACCTGGTCGTCCGACGGGGTGATGTCGCTGATGCCCTCAGGGTCGTAGATGTTGTAGGTGAAGGTTACCACACGGCTCACATTTTCACCCTTCACCGCGTATGCCCTGATGGTGGTAGGCTGCGTGATGGTGATCGGTGCCGTATATACCTTTCGGGTTCCGTTTTCGTCGCATGGGCAGGTGCTGTCGGTGGTGTACCAGATGGTAGCGTCCTTCGTGTCGCAAGACAGCGTCACTGCTTCACCAGCCATCAGGTAAGTACCGCTGATATGCGATGCCGTTGGCGCATACACCGGCAACATCTCCGGGTCCTCCACCAGGATGGCCGACTGTGCCGTCACCTTCGAGTTCTCCAGGCTCAGCAGCAGTGCCGTCTGTCCTCCCACCTTGCCGGTAACGACCAGGTGTGCCTCGCCGTTAGCGTCGAATGTTGCCTCGCCCGTCACGGTGGCGATGGTGCCTATCAGGCTCTTGGCAATCAACTTCATGCCCTGTGCTGCGGCAGCGGGGAAGGCGTGCACGGTGATGGTGCGCTCCTCACCCCGTGCCACCTCGACGATGGAATCCGTACCGATGGCATATACTTCACGCACGACGGTGAATTCCTGCTGGAAGTCCTTCTGCATTTGCAAGCCGTTGTAAGCCTCCACTTGCCGGCGCACGGTCAGCAGCACCTTGCTGCCATTGGTGAGTGGCGCGCTGGGCTTCACCTTGATGCGTGAGACATAGGCATCGTCGCAGCCATATGCTTTGCTGCGGTTTTGCTCATCGATAGCGCAGGTCAGTGCCTGTCCGTTCTGCGAGAGCATGATACGGTCGGTGGTGAGCGACTGCGGTCGCATGTACTCGTTGAACGTCACTTCCACTCCATCCTCGTAGGCGCGTGCCGCCTGCACGGTGGGCAGGGTGTTTCGAACCAATGGGATGTTGATGTCGAGCTGAGGAGGAGGCACGGGCAGCCAGTCAGAGTAAACCGTCTCGTAACCTTCTTTCTCAATCTTCACCTGCCAGAGTCCCTGCGGCACATCCCAGGCATACTTGCCTTCGGCATCGGTCAGAAGCGGGTTCTCCTGCCGGAACTCCCCGGCATCCCATTTCACTGCCTCGTCGTGCAGGTCGCCATACTCGTCCTCGCCCGTCTTTTTGTAATAGATGGTGGCAGTGGCATTCTCCACCCGGTTGTCGGCAACGGCTTCATAGACAAAGCCAGAGGGGTCAACCCCTACACGAACATTGCGGAACTGGTTGTTGTAGCTTTTAAGGTAGGCTCTCCAGTATTTTTTTTGCTTTTTCCTGTATTCCTCGTCACAATCCAGCAGGTGAAGTTGACCTGTGTAATGTTTCATTTTTTCCTCGTATGTCTTGTCATAAACCCAACTTGCTGCCATTTTGGTTAATGTGATTAGAACACCTCCCAATGAAGCATTGAGGGTTGTTCCCCCCGTCCAGGGTGCAGTTTTGAGACCTCCGCCAATCGTTTCGGTGGATAATACATCGGATGTAATTAATGCGATATAGTATGGAACCAATCCTGAGGCAAATGGATTGTACAAGAAATTACTTATGTCTTTTTTCAAATAGTCGGCATCGTCCTGGTCCTCTTTGCAGGGGTCTGGTATCTCATTAAGAATAGAAACCAACTCATTGAATCTATCAAGGAAATCCTTACAATCATTGTAGACTGAGACCCATAAAAAGACTTCTCCAATGAGACTGATGCGTTTCATGATTTTTTCTAATTTTATACCTTTAGGAGTTAAATATACAGGAATGGCTGAAGGATGGATGTCAAGTCCTGTGTTACCAAGCGACCCTGAGATTTCAGCACAAAGATTCTGATAATTTTTCCCATCTTGAAGATACTTGAGGTGTTTGACTTGATCTTCTGTCAATTTTGCAACATCGTCTCCGTACTTTGCTATGAACTCCTTTTCCAATTTGATATATTCTCTCCAATTTCTTCTGAAAATCTCACAAGCTGCTCTACCAAATGATTTGGCGTCCTCAATTAACCCCAAAAGAGTTGCTGTCAAGACGTTTATATCATTTCTTGTATTAGCCACTTTAGCCCAGAAATCATCATTTCCTTTTGCTTTGGCTGGTGCCAAAACCCTCTCTGCTTCAGCCTTGACTTTCGTCTCCAGACGCACGTCGTTCTGGAAATCGACAATTACATGATGTTCCTCGTCTATCAGTTGATAAATAGTTCCTCCATCTGTTGTATGAATGGCAGTGTAGCCTTCAGCCAACAATTGCTCTGGAGTAAGACCGTCGGTATGTGTGTAACTCGTGTTCTCGCCGAAATCCATTGCGTACGGGTCGAGGCTTTGCAGGAAATCATCCAGCGTTGACTTTTCCTCAGACATTTTTTTCTCCACATCTGCGAAAAACTCGTCAAGCGACCTGTCAGGATAGTCATCTTTGTTAAGGTTGGCTATGTCAATGCCCATCATTTCAGCCAACTCATGAGTCAACTGTCTACGCTTTTCAACATTGGATTCTGTTTCCAGTCCCGTCAGGATTCTGTCCATCTCCACCCTTTCGCTTTCAAATCCCTCTTTGATATAGTCCATCATGTGTGTACTTAGATACAGCATATCCGCATCTATGAGTGGTTGCGTTCCATCCAAGTAATCCACATCCACGTTGCACACCGCATCATTCTGCAATTTTACGTTACACATCCAGTGTCCTGTTGTGCCGTCATACTCTGCCTCGAGATGGTCGGTTTGTCCATTAACGGTAGTGTATTTAAGGATGACGTTTTTCACCAGTGTCGAGTCCGTTGTGTTGAAGATAATCTCGAAGAAGAAAGGATTGCTGGAGTGTACGTATGCCGAGTACCACTGTTCGTTGATGCTGGTGGGGTTCTCGAAGTCGAAATCAATGCATAGGTTCTGTGCATCCGAGATGACCGAACTATAGTCATTGGGGTTCTTGAAATTGCTCATCAGTGGTGGGAACATCAGCACGTGGAGGGGATGAATCATGTTCTTGTCGTAGGTTACGCTGACCGTCTCGGTCTTGGCCTCCCGTCCCTGCTTGGTTGTGATAACGGCATACACAGGAATGGTTGATAAGTTGGGGCAGTCGGGCAGTTCCACATGCATGTCCCAACAGCCATCTGCCAACGACTGCGTTTCGCCCACCAATATGTCGTTTCCGGCATACACCCTGATGGGGCAGAGAGCCGGGGCGTTGCCATGCACGGGGAATGAAAGTTTATGTGTCTTCTGGGGAGCCACAATCGTCATGTACTTCACATCGCAGGTAGCGACACCGATGGGTTGTGTCACCTCCCTCCCGTCCAGGTCGAACGTCACCTGTGCCGATGTCATCAGTGAGCCTTGGTCGATGGCTGTCATGATCAACCGCACGGGATCGTCTATCAGTTCCTTCTCCACAGGGATGATGACCATGCCGTCCTCCATGGATGCCCGTACCATCTTCGTGCCAGTCATTGCCGAGCCCTCCACAAACTCTGCCATGTGCTGGGGGTAGCTCACCATCAGGCGCACGTTGCTCACGCGTTCCTTGATGTCGTCCTTGAATCCTATTTCTGCACGGAGAGTCACGTTGCAGCTGGTGCTCACTTCGGTCTTGTTGGGCATGAATAGTGTCTTTGTGTCATCGGTGTAGTAGAACGGGCTGGCATTGAGCAGCGGCACTTCCTCCACGGCAGCCACAGCGGTCATGCCGCTCTTCACGGTCACGTCGGTCATCACATAGTCCTTTCCCTCGGTCATGCCCAGTGCGGTGTAGTCGTCCAGGTTGAGCATCTTGCTGAGCAGTGGGTCGCTGCCCATCATGACGAGGGTGTATTGCCCGTCGGCGAGTTCGCTAAGGGTGATTGTCGCCTCGTCGAAGATGTCGGTGCCTATCAGCAGTCCGTCAGCATTGTAAAGGGCGGCAGTCACTTCCTGGTTGTTCGTCCGTTCGAAGGACGCCTTGATGGCCCCTTTCTGTACGATGGCGAAGGTCACGGTGTCGGTGCTCTCCTCATGGAGGGTTGTTGTCGCTTCCACGGGCATGAACCCATCCTTCATGCTCGATGCCGTCAGGCGTATGCTGTCGCCCGTCTTCGCTCCGCTGAGCAGCTGCACCTCGGGATACTGCACCATGAGGCTGTCGATCACCTCGCCCGTCGTCTCGTTGTAGGCAGCGACGGCTACATTGGCGTAGTCGCCATAGAAGGGCTGCGTGGTGGCTTCCTCGCCAGGTGCGGCGGTCTCGGTGAAGGTGAATTGATAGACGATGGTGGGTCCCGATAGGGGAACGAGGGTGAAGTCGAGGTCGGGCATGCCCTGCGTTCTGCATTCCCTCCGTTGTGTCTCATACCCTCTGGCGGTCACACTCAGCGTCACGTCGCCAGCCAGAGTGGTCACCTCGTAGCGTCCCATCTGGTCGGTGGTTGCGGTGAAGGTCTTTCCCACTGTGCCGTTCATCATCAGCGCGGCGGTGACGGTAGCCACGGCGACGGGATTGCCTTCGGTGTCAGTCACTTTGCCGCTCAGGGTGATGGTGTCGGGGCGTGCGAGGATATGGGTGGTTTGTGCGGTGGCTTCGCTCACCACCAGTTCGTTGCGTGGCGGCACCCCGTAGTGTGCGGAGAGTTCGGCGGGCAGGCTGATGCCGTAGAGCAGGCGTGTGCCTTCCACCTGCCGGTCAAGGGTATTTCCGGTGGCGATGCGGTTGCCCATGGCGTCGGTCCATACGATGGTGGTTTGGTCGGTCACGTTGGTGGGTTCTCCGCCCTCTGTCCTGGCAGGTGTCATGACGGTCAGCTGTACCGTGTGCATCGGTTTGGCGCTCTTGAAAATCATTTCCATCGGTTGGTTGCCGAGGGTGAGTGTGTCGGTTGAGGCTATCAGTGCGCCCTGTGCACTCTGCAACTGTGCGGTGTAAGGCTCGTTGCAGGTCTGGGCGTAGAAGATGTAAGATGGGCGCTCATCCACGATGTACTTGGTCTGTTCGCCTGTTCGGGCATTGAAGAGCATGAGCGACATGCCCTCGTAGCGTCCGTCCCTGAAGTTGTCGGGCAAATCGACGGTGATATTCTCCGCTTCGCCTTCGGGAATGGGGAGGATGTCGGCGAAATGAGTGCCCCATACCTCGTCGGCCTTGTAGGCGGCGACAGACTGTTCGGGCACGTAGAGGACGCACGATGCGGGGATTCGGTCGAAGCCATAGAGCATGAAGTTCTTATATTCGTATTCGCTGATCCGTATGGCTGGTGGCACGGTCGCATAAAGAGTCATCCCTTCCAAGACGGAAGACACAGGGAAGACCCACCATCCGATGTATTCGATGTCGGAAGGCAGGATCAGTTGCTTGAGTTTGGGCAGGCCGCTCAAGTTTAGGCCATAAACATTCTCATGCAGCAACGTTCCATCCACCCAGATGCCCCTGTCGTCGTAATAGTCGTAGGTGTGGCGCAAGTCCAGCTTTTCCACATTAGGGCCGAAATTGCTGGAGCCGAACGACTCGAAGATGGATTTGAACTGAGTGTGGCTACCTGAGAACGTGAGGATTTTCCATTGGGAAGCCGACGGGGCTCCCAGATAGTTCATCATCTCATACCAGTTGCCTGTGAAATAATTGATGAACAGTTCCCCTGTGGCATCATTCCAACTGTTGCCTCCTGGACTTGGCAGCAAGCCCCATTGTGGGTCGTCGGGGTCGAATTCGCCATAAAAGGTAAGCGTGACGTCGTGGTCGGGCATGGTGAGCATGAAAATGTCTGTTGGCGTGAGGTCCGCAGAATAGTCTTTCTTGGCTTCATGGACTTTCACCCCGTCCATTTCCGTGTAAGTGTATTTCCATCCCGACTGTTCATACCTGGTGATGTGAATCTTCACGCTATCGCCTGGAGCCACGTCGAAAGTGTTGGGGACACCTTCTGCGTAAAGACTGTATGCCTCATGAAAATCATCAAAATAGCCATACTCATCGTGCATAAGGATGGTGATGCTGAGCACTGGTCCCACAGCCGACTTGAGTGTCAGTTTATGATTTTGTGCCTGTGCCGTGACTGCTATGAGCAGTAGCAGTGCGACTAAGCTTCTTTGTATTGTTCTCATAGTGTGTCTATTTTATGATGATTTTCTTTCCGTTCTTGATATAGATGCCAGGTCGTGGGGTGCCTTTGACGAGGCGGCCCTGGAGGTCGTAGCAGTAGTTGACAGGCAGTTGGGCGTCGGCAGTTAGGGCGATGCCGGTGGCATTGCTGTCATAGGCGAGTGCGAACCGGGTGGTTGTCTCTCCTGCCTGGGCGGTGAAGGTGTAAGGCTCGGTGGCGGACTGGGTGGTGCCTGTCTCGTGGTCGATAAGCATTACTTTGCCTTCCAGGTCGGGGTATTCGTTCTTGAAACTGGCTTGCAGGGTGTAGGTGCCGGCGGCTGTGAATCTGGCTCCGAGGCTAATTTCATCCCCTTCGGCGAAGGGCTGTTCGCTGATGGCGTAGTGAGTGTTGTCGTCGCCCACGATGTACAAAGATGCTGACGTGGCAGTGAGGTCGGGGAACTTGGTGGCATCGCAAGCGGTCTCATACAGTGTGGAGGCATCGGGATTGCCCACCAGTCGTGTGCGGTCGAGTTCGTAGCCGTAGGCATCCTGCAAGTGGATATTGATGACGCGCCGGTTCTCCATGATACCCACAGGTGGTCGGGGTATGGCAGCACGGCGGCGGCTTGCCCTGCTGTAATCCACGTCGGAGGTCAGTTCGGCATAGAAGTCCTCGAATTCATCGATGGTGGCGAAGCGCCCGTATTCGGGGAAATTCAGGGCATCGTAGCCCAAGGGCCGCTGCACGAAGAAACCTTGGAAGGGATGCAGCACATAGTTGTCGTCGACGGGGCTGTAGGTGATGTAGCGCACTGTCTGTAGGTTCCAGCCTTTGAAGTTCCACCAGTCTTTTTCGTAGACCACAAAGGGCATGGCTGGCTCGAAGTACTTGGTGCTGTAGAAGCAGGGATAGGGATTGCCGATGAAATTCCACGAGCGGTCGCTCTCTGCCGAGGCGATGTACTGCTGTAGGGGTATGGACACGTCTTCTGGGGTGAAGATGCGGTTCTTGTTGGCATTATTGATGGCGGACATTTCGATGGAGGCGGTGGGGCAGTTGTCAACGTTCCATCCTACGGCAATGATGAATCCCTCATTGGCATGCAAGATGCTGTCGGCGGTCTGCCTCACCCACACCTCGTCGAACTTGGCATCGGCGCGCATCTTTCCGGAATACTTCCTTATTGCCCATTGCAGGTTGTCGCCAGTGAATTTGATGTCGCTCACCCGGCAATCGAACGGCAGTGCCATGTGCATCCAGTTGGTGATGGTGTGTTTGTATGTCTTTTCGTCTAATCGCAGGGTGGTCTTCACCTTGTCGGCGCGCATGGGCGACATTGTGTAGAGCGTGGGCCAGCAGTTGTCGACCGTAGTTGTGGTGTAGGAGCGGTCGCCGAGGATTCGGAGTCCGTTCTGCCATGCGTCTTGCTCGATGTTGAACATGCCGACCGAGAGGGTGCCGTCAGTGTCAAGAGTCATGTGCCCCGCATAGTAGACTTTGTTGTCGTTGTCCATGCCGACGGCAAGGGTCAGGTCGGGCTTGTTGGTGGGAAGGTTCTGCAAGAGCGTGAAGCGATTGCCCACACGCAGTTTGCTGGGCCAGCCGATGTCGAGATGCTTGAATGCGGGGAAGTGGTTCCATCCCACCTCCGTATCGTATGGAGTGCAGGCGGGGTGGGATAGTGTGTGGCCCCGCATCATGTAGTTCAGATAGACCACTTGGTCGTAGGGATAGACGTCATCCCTGACGGTGTAGTCGCTGTCGAGGTTGTAGCCGTAAAGGCCGTACGCGTTGGTGTCGTACACCTTGCGGTTGTAGAGGTTGCTGTAATAGACATACCTCGTCGGCTCGATGCCATAGTAGGCATTGTTCTTCCCGTAGTATTTGGGAAGCGGCACGAGCGAAGGCGGTACAATGCCGAGGCAGGTGACATCCTTCAGGTTGTTGCACCCATTGAAGGCGTTGTTGGCGCGGATGAGGGTGGAGGGCAGCACGACCTTCTGCAGGTTCCTGCAACCATTGAACGCGAATTCTTCGATGATTTCCACCCCTTCGGGGATTGTCACTTCCACCAAGTCGTCACGGCCTTGAAAGGCATTCTTGGGGATGATTTTCGTCCCTGCCGGCAATTCGTCCGGGGTGATGTTCTTGTAGTTGGCGACTTGTGCTACCGATGGGGTGAAGTTGCCGATAACCAGCACAAGCAGCAAGAAGACAAACTGTTTCATAAGCGGTAGGTATAGGTGTGTTATTTTTTTTGTTTTTCATCATGTTGTGGCGTCCACGAGTACCAGCGTGTTGCCACTCATTTCCCCACAAATTTAGGAAAAAATCTTCTACCTTGCCGCCGCTAAAAAGCAGTTTTTGATGAACGGGGGTACGAGAGTGATGAAGGGGGTATTTTTCGTGATGAAAGAAAAATAAGTCGGCTTTGCCGATTGAAGATTTATTTCGGCTTTGCCGATTGAAGATTGAAGATTGAAAATTGAAAATTAAATTACATCGGTTTCAAAAGGATGACATCCGCGTCAAACCTTTCGAAATTATTTGTAGGGCATTTTGCTTGTCAAATGCGGAAATCGAGGGTCACCCCCCAGCGCCACTGTAGGGTCTTAGCTCGTCTAAGACCGCTTCACCATCGTGGTTTTTTCGGCTAAGACCCTACGGATAAGGTCGACAGGATAACATTCGAGGAGCAACCCCCCGCGCCATTGTAGGGTCTTAGCTCGTCTAAGACCGCTTCGCATTCGTGGTTTTTTTCGACCTTTTTCGATGATTATTTATTCGGTCTTAGACGAGCTAAGACCTTACGAATAAGTTCGAAAGATGGAAACCGAGGTAATCTTTTACAATTAAAGATTACATTGTTTGCGAAAGAAATCTCTATGTGCCATGATGTTCTTTTTTGCTTATGCCCCGTCGGGGCGATTGGTTAGCCCGCGATTAAAAACCCAGGGCGTTGCCCTGGGCTGAGAGCGTGTTGCCCCGTTGGGGCGCCGTTGCGCTCGACATATGTTATTAGAGAGATTGGGTGTTGGTTTTGAGGTATTTGACAAGCAAATAGGTTTGAGATTTGAGATTTGAGGTTTGAGATTTGAGATTTGGGATTAGTTTTGAGGTTTGATGGGTGGCCCCCGCGCCTCTGTAGGGTCTTAGCTCGTCTAAGACCGCTTCACAATCGTGTTTTTTTCGACCATTTTTCGATGATTTTTCTGTTTTTTCGGTCTTTTTCGTTGATTTTTTCGGTCTTAGACGAGCTAAGACCCTACGGATAAGTTCGAAAGGTTCATCTTTGTCGGGTTCGGTGAGTCAATCTCCAACAAGATCACCCATCCACGCCTTATTTTCGGAAGGATAATCTTTGTCGTGCTCGGAGATCACGACCTCCTACAGTTACCTTTGATAATTTTGGTCTTTGATATTTTGCGTAAATAATCGCTCCGAAAGCAAAGGTGTCCTGAAAGGCCAACACGCTCTCAGCCCAGGGCAACGCCCTGGGTTCTTAATTCGGGCCGCATTATTCCGCCCTGAAGGGGCAAAAGCCTTATAATCAATTGCTTATGCCATTTTCTTAATGGTTTTTCGGTCTTAGACGAACTAAGCCCCTACGAATAAGTTCGAAAGATGGAAACCGAGGTAATCTTTTACAATTAAA
>CAMHEL010000111.1 GCA_946184125.1 uncultured Prevotellaceae bacterium | reverse complement strand
TCAGCATCAACGGCGCACGCCTCCAGACACTCACACGCGGCATCAACATCGTCCGCCGCACCTACACCGACGGCACTGTCAAGACACAGAAAATCGTCGTCAAGTAAATTCATCTTCTGTCATTGGCTTTCCCGCTCTGTTCTCGAGGGGGAAGGCCAATGGCTTTTTTATTCATCACTCCCAACATTACCTACTTATGATTGACAAAAAGATACGTGAGGATATTCTGAGTTTGATAAAGCGTGAAGTAGTGCCTGCCATTGGTTGCACGGAGCCCATGTCGGTGTCGCTTTGCGTGTCGAAGGCAACCCAACTGCTGGGTGTGCGTCCAGAGCACATCACCGTCTTGCTTAGTGGAAACATACTGAAAAATGCCATGGGAGTGGGCATACCGGGCACGGGCATGATTGGCTTGCCTATCGCCATCGCTTTGGGGGCGCTCATAGGAAAGCCTGAATATCAGTTGCAGGTGCTTAAAGACCTCACGCCAGAGGCGCTTGAGGAGGGAAAACGTTTTGTCGAGGAAAGACGGATTGACATTCAGTTGAAACCGCTGTGCCCCGACAATCTTTACATCGAGGTGTGCTGCGAGGCTGAAGGACGCTCCGCAACGGCTGTCATCGAGGGAAGCCACACGCATTTCGTCCAGCCCAAGGAGGAACATGCCACGGGCGATGTGTCGGTGGCTGATGCTTGCTCCGACCCGGTGCTGACTCTCCGACTGGTGTATGAGTTCGCCATGACTACTCCCCTTGAGGAAATCCGATTCATCCTCGAGACACGCGACCTCAATATGAAGGCTGCTGAGGATGCCAAAAAGGGCAACTACGGACACTGTTTGGGGAAAACTATCGACAGACCTCTGGCACACGGCATTTTCGGCAATTCCATCTTTTCCCACATCATCTCCTCCACAGCATCGGCTTGCGATGCGCGTATGGGGGGAGCCATGATTCCCGTGATGTCAAATTCTGGCTCAGGCAATCAGGGTATCTGTGCCACCAATCCTGTCGTGGTCTATGCTGTCGAGAACGAGAACACCGAGGAGGAACTCATACGGGCACTCACGCTGAGCCACCTGACGGCCATATATATCAAGCAGAGCCTTGGAAAACTGTCGGCGCTCTGTGGATGTGTCGTGGCGTCAATTGGTTCTTCTTGCGGCATCACTTATCTCATGGGGGGCGACTATGACCGCATCTGCCGTGCTGTGAAAAACATGATAGCCAATCTCACGGGGATGATTTGCGACGGGGCAAAACCTGCCTGTTCGCTTAAGATATGCTCGGGTGTAAGCACCGCACTGTTGTCTGCATTGCTCTCCATCGAGGGCAAATGTGTCTCGGCGGCAGAGGGTATCGTGGATGATGATGTCGACAGGAGTATTCACAATCTCACCAGCATCGGCGCTGAGGCCATGAGGGTGACTGATGAGATGGTGCTCGACATCATGACCACTAAATCCTAATCTCCGGCCTCGCGGAACCGACGCACGCCCTCATCCAGGAAATTGATGTAGTTTTGTATGTCCTCATCGTAGCTGCGGGCTGAGGTGAGGGGATGTCCTGTTGGGGTGACTGCCACATAGAAGGGCTGTGCATTGGCACCGTATTTGTGGCTCTGTAGATAGCTCCATTTCGCACCTACTGTGCGCAGCATACGCCGCTGACCATTTTCATCGGTCACTTCCATTGGAGTGGCGAGCTGTGTCTTGTCGTCAACGAAGAGGGAGATGAGCACATAGTCTTTCTTCAGCTTGTCTGCCACACGCGGGTCTGTCCATACCGCAGCCTCCATTTTACGGCAGTTGACGCAACCGAAACCGGTGAAGTCGAGAAGCACGGGCTTGCCCTGCGCTGCTGCAGCGGCCATTCCCTGCTCATAGTCGGTGTATTGTGCTTCCACGGTGCGTGTGTTGAGGTTGAAGTCTTGCGTGTTGATGGGAGGGGCGAAGGCACTCACGGCTTTGCAGGGTGCTCCCCAGAGTCCGGGAAGCATGTAGATGGCGAAGGCGATGGACACCAAGCCGCCCATGATGCATACCACTGGCATGGGCTTGTTGAGTTCGCCGCCTATCTCATCGCTCTGGAACTTCAGCACACCGATGAGGTAGAGGCCGAGGAAGGTGAATATGACTATCCACAGGGAGAGGAATACCTCACGGTCGAGAAGATGCCACCCATAGGCAAGGTCGGCAACGGAGAAGAACTTCAGCGCAAAGGCGAGTTCTACAAAGCCGAGCACCACCTTGATGGTGTTCATCCATGAGCCTGAACGAGGAGCTTGCTTCAGCCACGAAGGGAAAAGGGCGAATAGGGTGAAGGGAAGGGCAAGGGCAAGGGCAAAACCAAGCATGCCCATGGCGGGGGCAAGCCAGCGTCCGCTGGTTGTCGTCTCTACAAGAAGCAGTCCGATGATGGGGGCTGTGCACGAGAACGACACCAGGACAAGGGTGAAGGCCATGAGAAAGATGGACAGCAGACCGCTGGTCGATGAGGCTTTGGTGTCGACGGCATTGGCCCATTTGTCGGGTAGCTTGATTTCAAACCAGCCGAAGAACGACAAGGCGAAGACAACCAAAAGGACAAACAGGAATATATTGAATACCGCATTGGTGGACATGGCGTTGAGCGTGTCGCTGCCAAAAAGGGCGGTGACCAGCAAACCCAGTGAGAGATAGATGACAATGATGGATATGCCATAGGTGATGGCATCTCTGATGCCTTTCCGCTTGTCGGTCTTCGCACGTTTGAGGAAGAAACTCACTGTCAGGGGGATGATGGGCCAGATGCAGGGCATCAGAACGGCCAGCAGTCCGCCCACAAATCCCATCAGAAGAATATAGAGCAGAGAACTGTTGGCGAGGCTGTTGGTGCCTCCAAAGGCACGCAATTCTTTGACAGACGATGACCACAATCCTTCTTCACCGGCTGCTGCAGTGAGTGTGTCGGCTGCTTGGAGCGTCTGTGTCGATGAATCAGCAGGTTCGGCTGCAGCCGTCAGTGCTGTCTCAGTTGCATCAGCAGTTGGCTCTGCCGCTGATGGTGCCTGGGTTTGTGACACGTCGGTGGCAGGGGATTCTTCTTTGACTGATGGCGCTGCCTTGGCATCGGTGCTCACAGCAGGACTCTTGCCGCTCTGCTGGAATGACACTTGGGTGGGGGGCATGCACATCTGGTCGTTGCAGGCGCCGTATTCCAGATAGCAGTCGATGTCGTAATTGGGTTTCGTGAATTTTATCTTCTGCACAAACTGGGCCTGATTCTCGAAGAAACGCACCTTTGCACCAAACATGTCATCGTACTTATCCACCACGTTGCCAACGGGCTTCAAAGGCCCCACGACTTCTGCTCCATCCATCTTCACCACGTTGAACGTGGCTTCAGTAGGGCCAGCGTCACCTAAATCGGTGGAATAGACATGCCACCCTGGGTCGATTTTGGCAGTGAAGACGATTTCACCCTCGCTTCCTGAGGTCTTCAATTGCTGGGTGAAGTGTACTGGATTGACCATCTGTGCATGGGCCATAAGTGTGAAGCCCAGCAGCATGAGGATATGTGTCAGTTTGTTCATGGGAATGGGGTTGTTAATTGTGGGTGATGATATTAATGAGCAGCATGACATCGGCAATGGAGATGTCGCCATCGATGTTGATGTCGGCTGCTTGATGGTCGTAGAGGAATGGAGGTGTGCTGTCCTGGCCCATGATGATGCCTACGGTGTCCATGACATCCGAGATGCTGATTTGGCCGTCTCTGTTCACATCTCCCAACAGGAGGATGGTGAAGTCGCTCAGGGTGAGGTTGTCATCGGCATACCAGCGCAGTGGCTTGACTTTCCCACCATTGGTGTAGAGGCCATGGAGGGTGTTCTCGTCGTAGGCTTTCGTGGCAGAGACTTCAACTTGTTGCAGTGAGATGCGGGAATCCTTGAATTGGATGATGGCGGGAACGTTGGGCTCATTTGCCTTAGCCTGCCGGGTGACGAGATTGCTCCCGTTGATGGCTTTGATGCTCCTGATGTTTTGTGCTGCCGTACTTGGTATGGCGAATGGGACGAACAGTTCATGCCATGTGCTGACATCATCGGTGCGTTCGTAGGTGAGAAGCTTGGCTGTGAATGGCGAGGCCACGGTGAGTGGGGCTTCATCGACAACGACGAGATGGGTGCACTGGTCGCCGATGATGATGTTATGGTCGTTGTAGGTGGCATCGACGGTGGCTGTGGATGCCATTTTCACAAGGGCATTGGGAGCGGTCTGGTCTATCTGAAGGTCACGGCAATGGGGATAGGCCGACAGGTCGACCCATGGCTCGTCCATCAGCCAGCATTGGTGCTGAAGCGCACGGCCATTGTCAAGATATCCGAGGATTTCGTCTGTCGCCTCTTCCTCCGAGCAGACATAATTCAGCGCAAAGTGGCCCACCTTGAACCAGGTGCCGTCGCTGCGGGCACCCACTGTCATACGGTGGTCTTTTACAAGCACGTAGCACGTGTAGGGGACAAAGGTGTTGTCGCCCTTGCCGATGATGTTGTAGGCTCTTGAGATATTGCCGCTCCCTGCGTTGCCGTAGAGGGCTGTGCGTGATGTGGTACGGCTGTAGCCGCTCGTCGTGGCAAAGTCGGCCGACAGTTGGTACACGCCGTTGGGGAGGTTGGTCACTTCCTGCATCAACTCGGCATATTTGAAAGTTCCCGCCCAGGCATTGCAGTAGGTGCCTTGGGTGCCGTCGCTCATGGTGGAGGTGCCGCAGAAGACGTCATTCCATCCGTCGAAGGTCTTGTTGAAGGTCCACCCTACGGGATATTCCACTCGGCCGCTGCCACTGGGCTGCCCGATGCTGATTCCCCAGGAGAAATTGGGGTTGTGGAGCGTGTAGTTGGCATCGTGATGTCTTTCATCCACGATGTACACTTGGTTGAAATCTATCTTCTTGACAGCGTAGAGCTTAAGCTTGTCGGCGGCCGACTGCGTGCGGTCGGCGGAAAGTTGTGCGCCTGCAGTGGGAGTGGTGCCTACGCCACAGTAGGTGCCGTGGCGGCTGCTCTTCATCCTCCAGCAGTTGGCGCTGCTGTCGAAGATGAGCTGGTAGCCACTTGAGGCACTGCCTGTGTGGGTCGTCCCGTCGGTCTGGAAAAGTGCAGCCGACGGACTGGTGAGTACATCGTCGTAGAAGGAGGGGGAACGTAGCGTGTAACCCTCTCCGCCGGGATTGGCTTCTATCTGCCATACTTGGGTGGCGTCGGTGCCGAAAGCCGAGATGTCGGCGTATGCCACGGCTTTGATGCCTGTGTCGCCCGTCTCGATGCCGGGTATGTCGCCCGTTCGTGTGAGCGATTTGATTTGGATGCAGTGCCAGCCGGTCACGTTGGCATTTTCGAGACCTAAGCCGAGGGTGAGACTGCCATTGGTGACGCGGATGTCGCTCAGCACGCATTCGTAGGGCTCGCCGCTGAGAAAGCCCGGCGTGACACCCGATGCGGTGAAGTAGGTCTTCTTGGTGACGCCCGAAGCGGTGGCGAAGACATAGGAGTGGCCCGTGCGGGTGCCGTTGAGGGTGGCTCCGTCCTCACCACGGGCGTTGTGCGAGGTGGCGTAGAGCACGGCGGTGTAAATGCCATTGGGCAGTTGGCCTATGGTCTGTTGCATCTTGATGCCCGACGAGGCTGAGTTGTATAGCTCTACAAGGGCGATGCCGTTGCCGGTAGTCGTGCCGCTCGCTCCTTGCCAGTCGTCTTTCGAGGTGCCTACACGGGAGGTGTAGTTCGAGGTGGGGGCAGCATCGGTGAGTGTCCAGCACAGATTGCCCGGGGCATCCTTGCTCATGATGGTGAAGTAGTAGTCTTCTAGGTGGGAGGGCATCGACGTGAGTTCGGTGTACCCCTTCATGTCGCCTGCATCGGTCAGGTTGAGGGTGTTGCTGTACTGGGTGGTGCCGTTGGCGTCGACACTGCAGATACGGAAGATTTTGTTTCCCGTGCACTTCGACACCTCAATCGAGGTGCTTCGGCCTTCTTCGTCACTCGTGCCGAGGATGGCTCTGCTCACCCATTGCGAACCTTGGGTGTTCTGCTGCACATAGATGGTTTTTGTCCAGTCTGTATTGGGCTCGCGCCACATCAGGTTGATGGTGCTTCCGTCCATGGAGTATCCGCCGTTGAGGTTTTGTGGCCCTCCGAGGCTTCTCCAGTTCATCCACACGTCGGTGCTCTTGTGGTAGGCGAAGTCGCTTCGGTAGCTGCCATAGAGCTCGCCGCCGGGCGTCGTCCAGAAATCGTCGCCCTGCCAGTGAACGAAGCGCTTTTCTTGCACGTTGTTGTACACGGCCATGCGTTCCAGCCATCCCGTGTTGTCGGAGGCGTCGGCGCGTTTGAGTACGTCGCGTAGCCAGATGCCGTTCATCTTCTGGTCGTTGCCGCTGCCCCAGCTGTACCACGACCCGAGGGAGTCGGTGTAGAATGATGTCTCGTTGGTCCAGTTGGCTCCGTTGTTCCACTCCGTACACCATACCGGCAGGCCAGTGGCATCGTACAGCGACTTGAGCGAGTTGATGCAGTTTTGTGGCGTCTGGCCTCCGATGTAGTAGTGTGTGGCGACGAAATCGACGCGGTAGTTGTGTGCCTCGCATGAGTCGATGTAGGCTTTCACC
The DNA here is from genome assembly GCA_946184125.1 of uncultured Prevotellaceae bacterium. Lineage (GTDB taxonomy): Bacteria > Bacteroidota > Bacteroidia > Bacteroidales > Bacteroidaceae > Prevotella. Next base: position 7,207 of record CAMHEL010000111.1, on the reverse strand, counting down.
CAACTGACGTTTGGATTGCAGGTGGCGAAGGTGCCGATGCGCATGCCGCTTCTCAGGTAGTCGGCATGATGGGTGATGAGGTCGCTCACGGGCATGTACATCTCGCTTCCGCTGGTGTTGTCGGGTTCGTTGACGCCGAGCACATGGGCCGAGACTTCGTTGTTGAGGGTGTTCCATCCGGGCCATTCGTAGGTGGGGGTGCCTGTGTAGGTCTTGCCGTTCTCATGGTGACGCTGGGGAACATAGTCGTAGTTGGCGAGTTGGTAGTTGTCTGAGTTCCATTGGTAGAACCAGGTGACGCGCATAAGACTCATGGGGGTGTCGGTGCGGCCGGCATAGCCTTTCTTGCTGGGATAACGCCAACGGAAGATGCGCAGGAAACTGACACTGTTGCGCATATCCTGGGGAAGGGTGACTGTGATGTCGCCGTCGTTGGCGATGAAACAGTGGCTGTAGCCGGTGCCGTCGGTGTGGTTGGCCATCGTCACCATGTATCCACGCTTGAGGGTGAAACTGTTGATGGCATTGTCCCAGTCGCCGAGGGAAGTGTAGTAGGTGTTCACGCCGAAGTCATTCCGGCTCTCTCCTGTGGCGTTGGTGCTCTTGAAGACGGTGAGGGGGTGGCTGTTGTTGCCATAGGGCAGGATGATGGTGCCATGGCGATATGTCTCCACACGGCAGTTGGCGCCATCCGAAGCGGCCTTGCCGCCTATCGTGATGAAGCGTAGATAATTGGCCAAGACATAGGATGGACGGGCGTTGCGGAAGATGACGGCGGCTTGTTCGTGGGCGATGTCAAGCGAGGCGCTGATGGCGGTGGTACCCTCCTCAGCGGTGATGACATAGTCGATGGGGGTGGTGAGCGTCTGTGCTGCACTGTGCTGGGCCACTGTGGTCACCGTGTTCTTGCTGGTCGTCAGTTTCGAACCGTTGTAGGTCAGTGACTTGGTAATCGCTTCGCTGCTGAGGGGGGCGAAGAGGAGCAGGAGGGCTGCAACGCAGATAGTGGTAAGAATGGGGTGATGGCGGCTCATAGGAAGATGGGATAGGTGGTTTTCAGAGGGCGTTGTTGGAACTGACGTAGAAGCGCTGCACGCGCTTGCTCAGGTTGCAGAGGATTTCGTAGCCGATAGTGCCCAGTTCGGTGGCCATGTCATCGGCTGTGTAGGTCAGGTCGCCGCTCCGCCCCAGCATCACTACTTTGTCGCCCATCTTCACGTTGGGGATGTCGGTGACGTCGGCGAGGGTCTGGTCCATGCAGATACGGCCGACGATGGGGGCGCGATGGCCGTGGATGAGGATGTACCCTCGGTTGGAGAGGAGACGGTTGAGACCGTCGGCATAGCCGGTGGTGATGGTAGCGATGCGTGATTCGCGCTTGACGTGGAAGGTGCGGCCGTAACCGATGGTTTCTCCGGGATGAACGTCTTTGACCTGCGAGATGGCCGACTTCCAGGTGAGGGCTGGGGCGATGCCTGAAGGAAGTGGGAAGGTGACGTCGGGGTGGAGCCCGTAGAGGATGATACCCAGTCTTACGATGGTGCCGATGCTGTCGAAAACGGGGTCTTGACTCAGGTAGTGAAGACCTCCTGCAGAGTTGCAGCAGTGTACGTAGGGGAGGTTGAGGTCGGACACCGCGTCGGCAACGGCATGGAACTTGTTGATTTGTCCCCAGGTGAAGTCCCGGCATTCGTCGCTGTCGGTGTCGGCCACGCACAAGTGGGTGAATATGCCGTTCACGTGGAGGATGTCGGAGTATTTGTGGATGATGCGTGAGCAGTCGTCGGGCTGGTCACCATCGATACCGATACGGTTCATCCCCGTGTCAATGGCAAACTGGCACTTGATGCGCCAACGAGTGGCGGCGAGGGCTTCGGCATACTCTTCCGAAACGATGGCCTGGGTGAGGTCGAAATCGTGGAGCGTCTTCGCATAGAAAGGTGAGGAGTATCCCAAAATGAGGATTTCGCCTTGTATGCCGGCCTCGCGCAGTCCAACGGCTTCGTCGATGTTGGAGACGGCAAACAGATGACAGCCGCACCAGGAGAGAATGCGGGCAACCTGAACGTCGCCATGACCGTAGGCATCGGCTTTGATGACGGCCATGATTTCTGCGTCTCTCTTTAATGACTGCTTGTATATCTGGTAGTTGCGCTTCAGTTGTGAGAGGTCGACTTCAATCCATGAGCGCTTTTCTATTTGGTTGGCGTGTACTTCCATGTGCTGGTGTTGAACATTCTGCGGGCTTCCCAACCAAGTTCGAGGATGCGCTCCACAAGGTCGTCGTAGCTCATGCCCATGTAGCGGGCGGCATCGGGAAAGAGGCTCATGTCGGTCATACCGGGAAGGGTGTTGACTTCGATAATCATTGGGCCCTTGAAGGGGTCGACAATGAAATCTACTCGCGAGAGACCGCTGCAGCCGAGCACCTTGTAGGCTCGCTGACCAAGGTCCAGTATCTCTTGCTCGGTCGATTTGTCGATGCAGGCCGGGATGATGTGCTGGTGGAAACCGGAGGTATATTTCGAGGTGTAGTCGTTGAACTCACGCTCGGTGGTGATTTCTATAAGGGGGAGGGGCGTCAGGTCGTCGTTGCCGAGGATGGGCATGGTGATTTCCATTCCGTCGATGAAGTCTTCGGCAAGCAGCTCATCACCATACGAGAAAACATCTTCGATGGCTGCCGGCAATTGCTCTGCATGGCGAACGATGTTGGTGCCGAAACTGGAACCCTGACAGGGGGATTTGAGAACCATCGGCAGCGCCATCCTGTTCTTTAGCTCAGTGGCGACGTCGTCGGTGCTGGCATAGTCGTGACGCTTCAGGGTGATGAACTCGGGTGTGGGAAGGCAGACTTGCTGAAGGACGCGCTTGGTGAGCACCTTGTCCATGCATACGGCACTGGCCGACACGCCGGGACCCGTGTAGGGGATGCCCGCCCATTCGAGCATGCCCTGGATGGTGCCGTCCTCGCCGCCACGGCCATGAAGACCGAGGAAGACGATGTCGGGGTGCAAATCCAGTATGCCCGTTATGTTGTCGCGGGTGAGGTCGTAGAGAACGGCATTGTCGTAGCCCTTGTGGAGCAATGCCTCGTATATGCTTTTGCCGCTACGTAGCGACACCTCTCTTTCTGAAGAGATGCCGCCGCAAACCACGGCAATTCTTAGGGTCTTTATCATGTCTGTTCCGTTTGATTCTACAAAATTACTTCAATTCAGACGAAACGCCAAAAATAATCCGCTTTTTTTCCTTGGCGACGTGTTTCGCGTGTGTGGGGCAGGCTTTATTCCTGGGGAGAACGGCTCATCAGGTCGCACATCATCTGAATCTCATACTCGCTGATGCCGTTGGCGAGAAGGATGGCTTTGTCTTTCTGGAACTCTTTCCCCAAACTGACGGCGGAGTCGTGAGGCGACTGCATATAGCGCTCGAATAGGATGAGGGCTTCGCTTATCTGCCTCGTGGCCCAGTGGCAGTAACCCTGGTTGAGAAGGTCTTCGCTTTTGGCATTACCTGTCGACTGAAGCCTTTCATACTCTTTCTGGGCCTGGACGGGTTTATGGCAGGCAAGAAGGGCCCATGCTAAAACGCGGGTGATGTCGCTGTCGTCGGGGTGCTCGAAACTGAGTTTATAGAGGGTCTGGGTGGCTTCTTCTGCTTTACCGCATTTGATGAGGGCGAGCGAATGGTTGAGCGCATAGCTGTGCTTCTCGGGATTTTGCTGGTACAAGCGTGCATACGCTCTTTCGGCTACTTCATAGCGCTCGGCGAGCATGGCTGCACGTGCCAGGCCTCCTAAGCAGCGCTTGTCATCGGGGGTGATAGCACTGGCTTGCTCGAAAAGGTCGCAGGCATCGTCGAATTGCCCTTGCTGTATGGCACAGTATGCCTTGAGAATGGTGAAACGTGGGGTGTCGAGCTGTCGGGTGCGGTCAAGAAATCGTTGGAGTGGGGCGATATGGCCATGCTTGAGCAGGAAGTTGCCGAAAGAAAGAATGGCATCGTCGCTGATGCTCTCACGGAGAATGTCGTTCGTGAGCAGAAGGGCATTCTGGTTGGCATCTCCACCGAAGGGATTGAAGAAGCAGATGCGCTGGTCGCACAGACGGAAGAAACGGTAGAGGTCCTGCAGGTAGAGCAGGCGGATGGTGGCTGCCGTCAGGCTGCTCTCATTGCCAGTCAGCTCGTCCAGCGAGACTGTTCCTTCCTCGATGGCCGACTTGATGTTGGTGGGCAGGCGTTCGATGACCGAGGCGAGAGCCAGGGCAAAGGAGTATTTGTCGCTGTCGCAGAAGTTCCCATTGGCGAAAAGAGCGTCTATCATCTCTGTGGTCTTCAGCTTGCTGATGGTGTCCACCAGACCTGGATGTGATTCGTAGAAGGGGCAGAACCAGTTGGAGAGGGTGTAGAAGAAGGGATACCGTTTCATCTGGGAGAAACCACCGAAATAGATGTCGCTGCCACTGCGCTGCATCTCGGCCATGCGATGGAAACTGCGCTCCAGTTCTTCCATTGAACGGTCGGAGGATTCGGGGTCGAGGATGTCCTGCATGGGGTCCTCGTCTTTCTCCACGATGCCGTTTCTCGTGATGTCGAAGCCGTTGTTCTTCATCAGATTGGGCATGATGTTGCGCTGTATCTCGTCCTTGTCGCGCTCAGCATTGATGCAGAAGAAAAGCTGGGTCTGGAGCTCGAGCAACTGGCGGGCGCATTTCCTGTCGGAGGTCATCTGCTCTACAAGGGGCTTCACCTCACTGTAAAGGAAATGGGTGCGGGTGGTGGTGAGGGCCCAGCCCACAAGGGCGCGCTGACGGAGCACCTCTTCGTGCGACTGTTGGTAGATGTGTGCGAGGGTGGTGTATTTGCGCACATCGAAATAGGTGATCGACGACAGCGTGATGGCACTCACCAAGAGGGCTGCATCGACGATGTCGGTGGTCGGCGAGAGGATGGTCTCTTCGTAAAACGACTGGTCGTCGGCATGCCACTGGCCTGAGAAACAGATATGCTCGAAAAGGCGTGACATCAGTTGGTGATGTGACTGATAGAGGCTTTGGCTGCGCTCCGTGGTGTCGCCTTCTTCAAGGCTCAGCAGCGCCACGTCGCTCACGAAATCATTGAGCTGCTGGGATAACGTGGGGTAGTGTGGGGGAGTGGCGGCTGCCCGTGAGGCATAAGAACTGATACGTAGGTCTTTGCGCGTGCGTATCAGTCGGGTGGCTTCATTGGTCGTGCGGTCAAGCTTTCGCAGAAGCGTCACATAGACTTCGTCACGCGAGGGGTCGTTGTAGCCCTGGCGCATGTAGTCGAGCATGAGCTTGTAGTCTTCGCCGATTTGGGTGATGCGCTCATGAAGAGAACTGTAAGTGGTGTCGGTCAGCAGGGGTTGGAGGGCTTGAAGGGCACCGCCGAGGTCTTTAGCGATGAGGTGCTTCTTTGCAGTATAGATGGCATTCTTGTCCATGGGATATGGGGGAGCGTGGTGATAAGGTCTGACGTCGGGTTAGGAGGTCTTCCAACTGACATTTCGGGTTCGGTCGATGTCTTTCTGACGCGGAGGGGTGGCGTGCGGGAAGTGGAGCTTGGGGAGTGATTTCACCGTCTGCTCACGGGTCTTGCAATAGGCTTCGATGAGCTTGCTGTAATGGGTGGCGCCATGGGTGTTGATGGAGTCACAGGCCATGTTGTAACCCTCGACGAACAGTTGGAGCTGCTCTTTTCGGTAGGGGTCGGTCGAGGTGATGTGATGCGCCGCGATGACACCGAGTGTGATGTCTTTCTGCCGTGAATCCATGAGCACGTTGTGCTTCTGAAGGCGTGCTGCTGTGGCTTGGGGCTCCGTCAGCATGGCAGCGTCCATGGTGTTGTTGACAAGCATCATCAGCCTGACGTTCACATCATTGATTTGAACGCGGAAGACGGGGTTGGACGGTTTCACGCTGTCGATGCACAGGGTGGCAAGATAGTCGGTGGCGGAGTATCGGCTCATGGCTATCATCTTGTCGCCTAAGTGCTTGATTTCCTTGATACGCCCTTTCTGGTTGCCAAACATCTGCCAATAGGCGTTGGTCGCGGTCACGTAGTCGAGGGGGATGCCCGAACGACGAAGGCGCTCGGTGCGCATGAGGTCGCTCACCATACATTCCACCTCGCCTTTGCGCATGGCCTCGTCGCAGTCGATCTGGCTCGACATTTGCTTTATGCTGACAGCAAGGCCGAGTTGTTGGAAAATACCGCTGTCGGCTGCAACGATGATGGGAAGGCAGTCGAGTGTCGGGGTGACGGCGATTTTCAGAGCAAGTGAGTCCTGACGCTGAAGCTCGGCTTTAGCGGCACGGTATTTCTCGTTGCGCTTTCTGGCGCTGCTGCCACACGCACTGAACAGCACGGCGGCTGAAAGCAAAAGGAGGGAAAATGTGGAGAGTCGTATGGACATGACAAAAAGCGAGGGGCGTAAACTGATGGTGTACGCCCCTGGGAGAATATGGTTTTCCTATGAGTTCATGGTGAGGAGGAACTCCTCGTTGTTGCGCGTGCGTAGCATGCGGTCGTGGATGGTGTTCATGGCCTCCACTGGGTTCATGTCGGCGATGTGCTTCCTGAGGATCCACATTCGGTCGAGCGTGGTGCGGTCCTGCAACAGGTCGTCGCGGCGTGTGCTCGATGCCACAAGGTTGACGGATGGGAAGATACGCTTGTTCGACAACGAACGGTCGAGCTGGAGCTCCATGTTGCCGGTACCCTTGAATTCCTCGAAAATCACTTCGTCCATCTTCGAACCTGTGTCGATGAGTGCGGTGGCAATGATGGTTAGCGAACCGCCGCCTTCGATGTTACGTGCTGCACCGAAGAAACGCTTCGGCTTCTGAAGGGCGTTGGCGTCAACACCACCGGTGAGAACCTTGCCACTCGCGGGCGATACGGTGTTGTAGGCACGGGCAAGACGGGTGATGCTGTCGAGGAAAATCACCACATCATGGCCGCATTCCACCATGCGCTTGGCTTTCTCAAGAACGATGCCGGCGATTTTGACGTGTCGCTCTGCGGGCTCGTCAAAGGTGGAGGCGATGACCTCTGCATTGACAGTGCGGGCCATGTCGGTCACTTCCTCGGGGCGCTCGTCTATAAGAAGCATCATGAGATAGGCCTCGGGATGGTTGGCGGCGATGGCATTGGCGATGTCTTTCATCAGAATGGTCTTACC
>CAMHEL010000110.1 GCA_946184125.1 uncultured Prevotellaceae bacterium | reverse complement strand
CGGAAATTCAATTGATTACCTCTCTTTTCATTTTTGGGGAGCTTAGGAGCTTCAAGCTCTTAAGCTCCCCAAATTTTATCCTTACAACCTCCCCGCCCCGCCTTTCTATTTCTCCGTATGCTGCAGCTCGCCGAAGACTTTAGGCGCTAGACTTTAGGCGCTAGACCTTAGACCTTAGACCTTAGACCTTAGACCTTAGACCTTAGACTTTAGAGGTTAAACTTTCGACTTTAGACCTTAGACTTTAGGGGTTAAACTTTCGACTTTAGGTTTTAGACGCTAGATCTTTCCCTCTCTCCCTCCAAGATATAAAAACTCTGTGTTCCTCTGTGTTTCTGTGCCTCTGTGTTGAAAATCTCTCCATCTCTGTCCCCTCTGTCTCTCCCAAGATTCACAAAGCATATGTCTAAACTCCTAAACTACTAAACTCCTAAACTCCCTCAAAATCTCCTAACCTCCCAAACTCCTAAAAAACTCTCCTTATCCTGAGTCTCAGCGAGTGCTTCACTGGCGCAATGGCATATTCCTTCAGCACGCCAGGGCCGCAGGAACTGTTTCCCAGCCCCATGACAGCGGTGTCGAGATGGAGGAAGACATGCTCTGCATCAGTCACCAGGTCACAGTCGTGCGCCGTGGCATAGATATGCTCTGTGCTATAAGGCAGTGCAGCGAATGAGAATGTCGTATCGGCACCTTCTATCCGCCAGCCCCGTCCCTTGGCGTCGGTGATTTCCAGGAAGGCCACGTCGTCGTGGTTGCCCGAGTGCTGAGGACGAGGATAATGGACATATTCTTTATCGACGTGGCTCTTCCACCATCCGATGGTGCTGCCTTCATGCCTGTCGGGGTAGTTGTCGGCGGGCCCGCGTCCGAAATAAGAGAGCTGCCGCAGCGCGTGGGGCAACACCAGCGTGGTGCCAAGGCAAGGCAGAGGCGGCAACTCACCCTCTGGCGTGTATGTGGCATGGAAATCGATGCTGCCATCCATGCCAATGGTGAAATCGTAGTCTGTCACGACACGCCCCTCCTTCAGAAGCGATGCGACGGTGGCGCTCGCCTTCACGCTGCCATCAGACAATACGGTCGTCGACAGGGGCGTGAGCACCGTGTCGCTCGCGCAGTCGAGCTGCTGCGTCTTCCAGTCCTTGGCTATCCAGTTGCCAAACCCCTTGTCGTTGTCGGTGGGAGCACGGAAGAGATGAGGCCGCAGCATGGCAAACCACTCTCGGGCCTCACGTTCGAGGTCTTCCACGGTCTTTTTCCTTGACAGCCGTTTTTTCTTGTCACCTTGCTTGAGGGCCTTCCTGTACCAAGCGCTGTCGACCACCAACTGCTGGTGGCTCACCACATGGCCTTTCTTCGCCCAGAGGCGGTCCTTGCCGAGAGAGGCATAGACATCCACAAGCCCGTCGTGCGACTCCTGACGGATGTCGAAATCAGACAGGCGGCAGTGGGCATCGCGGAGCACGGGCACGACCTTTCCGCCGTCGAACCTGAAATGGATGGGGGCATAGACCTCCTTCACCACCTCGTATTTCGGCGTGGGATGCCGCTCGCTGTCCACTATGCCCTTGATGCAGAAAGCCTTGAGGTTGGGCACGTCGCCGAAGTCACCACCATAGGCCACCATCCGCTTCCCGTCGCGTGTGGTGATGATGCCCTCGTCGGCCCATTCCCAGATGAAACCGCCGAGAAGGCGCGGATGACTGTAGATTTCATCCCAATATGTACCGAAATTGCCGAGGGCATTGCCCATGGCATGGGCATACTCGCTGGTGAGCACGGGGCGACTGTCGGAGGGGTCGTTGGCCAAGGCGAGCAGTCTCTCCCAGCGGGCGTTCTCTGGCCGCTCCATCTGACTGTCGCCGACACCCGGGTTGAGGTACTCACCCATCGTCCTGGGGTAGAACCTCGAGATGACATCCACGGCCGGAGGGTCGTTGGCGGTAATGCCGCAGCCATCGTAGCCACTGCCCTGAGCTCCCTCGTAGTGCACGGGGCGGGTGGGGTCGTATTCATGGGTCCATGCGGCAGTCATGGCGAAGTTGGGCCCCCACCCCGCCTCATTGCCGAGGCTCCACATGATGACCGACGGATGGTTGCGGTCGCGCACCACAAGGCGCTGCATACGGTCGAGCCACGCTAATGCCCACGAGGGGTCGCTGGCCAACTGTCCTCTCAGGCCATGTTCCTCGATATCGGCCTCGTCGAGCACATACATCCCGATGCTGTCGCACAACTCATACCATCGCTCGGCATTGGGATAATGGCAAGTTCTCACGGCATTGATATTGGCGCGTTTCATGAGCAGGATGTCCTGCAGCATGCGCTCCTCGGTCATCACATGACCGCTCACTGGGTCCATCTCATGGCGGTTGACGCCACGTAGACGGGTCTTGATGCCGTTGACCAACAAGTCGCCGCCACGTATCTCCACCTGCCGGATGCCCACGCGCTGGTCTACGCGCTCCACGACGCGTCCCTCTGCATCAACCAGGGCGAGGTGCAAGGTATAGAGGTAGGGGTGCTCCGCACTCCAGAGATGGGGCTGACGCACGGTGGCTTCGAGCCATCCCCATTTCGAATATCCCCGCTGGGGGGTACGGTCGTTCATGATGGCGGCTCGGTGGTCGAGGTTGAGCATCGTGGCTGCATCCTGGGTAACCATGCTGTCGAGCACCATCCGCCCATCAGCATCGGTGAGGGTGGCCTCGAGGCGGCAGCCATCGCCACGCACGGCGCCACGAACCTCCAGTTCGGGATGCACGACGAGCCGTGCCTCACGGTAGTCGGAGGACAAGAGGGTGCGCACGCCCACATCGCGGATGCGCAGGCAGGGCGTGCAGAAAAGGGTGACGCTGCGGTGTATGCCGGCGATGCGCCACATGTCCTGGTCCTCGAGATAGCTGCCGTCGCTGTATTTGAACACCTGCAGAGCGATATGGTTGGTGTCTGCGGCGAGGTAGTCGGTGATGCGGAACTCTGCCGGCTCCATGCTCCCCTGCGAATAGCCCACCTGCCGCCCGTTGACCCAAAGGTAGAAGGCGCTGCTCACCGCTCCGAAACGGATGAACACCTCCTGACCCTGCCATGACTCGGGCAAGGTGAACGTGCGGCGGTAGACGGCTGTGGGGTTGCGCTCCTTGAAGGCGGTGTAGGTGGCCTTGGGCTCTCCCATCACACGCGGCGGGTCGATGCGGAAGGTGTAGCCGCTGCTGCTGTAGATAGGTGTACCATAGCCATGCATCTCCCAGTCGCCAGGAACGGGGAAAAGCGGCCAGGCGCTGTCGTCAAACGACGGCTCATAGAAGCCACCGGGCTGGCCGTCGGGCGTCGGTGTCCAGTGAAAGCGCCACTCACCATCGAGCGACAGCTGACGGTCGCCACGATGCTCGCCATAGGCGAAGAAGGCGGCACGGGGGGCCTCACGACCCCGCTGCAGCACCGACTGGTCTTCCCATTCGGGTGACTGGGCATGAAGCACCGTGGGACAGCACACTGCCAATAGGGTATAGAGCGTCAAGGGGATGGCGGATGACAAACTTTTTCTCATAGCTCGAGATGTAAGAGAGAGTTGGTGTGGTTTGCTGCAAAGTTACCATATTATTCCTCATTTCTTATCATTTCACTGCAAAAATCTTGCAAAATTAAAAACAAACGAGTATTTTTGCAGAGAATTTAGGCTTTGGCCTATCAGCTACGACATCAACTTTATCCTTAACTACAACCTGCATCTAAAAAATGTTCAGCAAAGAGACATATATCCGCCGACGCGCGGAACTGAAACGGTTGGTTGGCGAGGGCATCGTCCTCTTTTTTGGCAACAACGAGTCGCCCTGCAACTATCCTTCCAACAGCTATTACCCCATGCGACAGGATTCCTCGTTCCTCTATTACTTCGGCCAGAAGCGTGAGGGACTCGTCGGCGTGATTGATATCGACAATGACGTGGAGACGCTCTATGGCGACGACATCGACATCGAGGACATCGTGTGGTATGGCAGTGTCGACAGCGTGGCCGACCTGGCCGCTCAGGTCGGCGTGGCTCACTCCGCTCCACTCGGCGCACTGAAGACACTGTGCGACAGCGCCAAGGGTCGACGCATTCACTTCCTGCCTCCCTACCGTCACGACATACAGATACAGATGATGGACCTGCTCGGCATCCATCCCAGCCAGCAGCGCGAGGCGGCTTCGCTGCCACTCATCCACGCTGTGGTGGAGATGCGCTCGACCAAGGAGCCACAGGAAATAGAGGAGATGGAGCGGGCTGCCGAGGTGGGCTACCGTATGCACACCACAGCCATGAGGCTCACACGGCCGGGAGTGACGGAGAAATTCGTCGGTGGGCAGGTCGATGGCATCGCACACTCCTACGGCGCCATGGTGAGCTTCGCCACCATCTATTCTCAGCACGGGGAAATCATGCACGGCAACCCGTCGATGGCTGTCCTCGAGGAGGGACGACTCGCACTCTGCGACTGCGGGGCCGAGACATTGGAGCACTACTGCTCCGACAACACAAGAACCATGCCGGTGAACGGGCGATTCACTCAGAGGCAGCGCGACATCTACTCCATCGTCGAGGAATGCCACGACTATGTGCTCGACGTAGCACGGCCTGGCGTGAAATACATGGACGTACACTTCGCCGTTTGCAGGCTGATGACTGAGCGCCTCAAAGAACTCGGGCTCATGAAGGGCGACACCGACGAGGCGGTCGCTGCAGGAGCACACGCCATGTTCTTGCCTCACGGACTGGGGCACATGATGGGCATGGACGTACACGACATGGAGGGCATCGGACAAATCTATGTCGGCTTCGACGAGGAGACAAGACCACGGCTCGACCAGTTCGGCACCAACTGCCTGCGCATGGGACGACGGCTGCAGGAGGGATTCGTCGTGACCGATGAGCCTGGCATCTACTTCATACCGGCACTCATCGACGACTGGCGCTCCTCGGGGCACTGCGCCGAATTCCTCAACTTCGACCTTCTCGAGACCTACAAGGACTTCGGAGGAATACGCATCGAGGACGATGTGCTCATCACTGCCGACGGATGCCGATTCCTCGGAAAACAGCGCATACCATACCACCCCGACGACGTGGAAGAGGCCATGAGGGGATGAGAAACGAACAAACAAACATCAAACATCTAAACCTATAACAGTACAAATGAGAAAAGCATTATTGATGGCTCTCCTGGCTACATTCGCCCTCGGAGCCAATGCGCAGGACAAAAGCGCTAAAGCCAAAAACAAGCCCGTATTCACCACAGTGAAGGAAATACCCATCACCAGCATGAAAGACCAGAACCGCTCGGGAACCTGCTGGGACTACTCCACACTGAGCTTCTTCGAAGCTGAGATACTGAAAGCGACAGGCAAGACCTACGACCTCTGCGAGAGCTTCGTGGCCAACAAGACCTACATGGACCGCGCACTGCAGGTGGTGCGACTGCACGGCGACTGCCAGTTCGCCCAGGGCGGAAGCGCATACGACGTGCTCTACTGCATGAAAAACTACGGCATCTGCCCCGAAGACGCCATGCCCTTCCCGGGAAGCCTCTATGGCGACTCACTCAACAACTTCAATGAGTTCTTCAGCCTCATGAGCCCCTACGTCGATGCAGTGGCAAAAAACAAGGCCAGCAAAATCTCCGGACAGTGGAAAGTGGGTCTCCAGGGCATCCTCGACGCCTACCTCGGCGAATGCCCCTCTGAGTTCAAGTATGAGGGCAAAAGCTACACGCCAACATCGTTCATGAAAAGCCTCGGCATCAACCTCGACGACTATGTGTCGATAACAAGCTACACTCACAAGCCCTTCTACACCCAGTTTGCCGTGGAGGTGCAGGACAACTGGCGCAACCCGCTGTCGTGGAACCTGCCTATCGACGACATGATGCGCATCATCGACAACGCCGTGGAGAAAGGCTACACCGTGGCATGGGGTGGTGACGTCTCTGAAGACGGATTCACACGCAAGGGACTGGCCTACGCCATCGACGGCAAAAAGGCAGAGAGCCTCGCCGGTAGCGACATGGCAAGGTGGCTCAAACTCACCCGGGTGGAGAAAACCAACCTGCTCGATTCCTTAGGATGCAATGTGCCCGAAATCACTCCCACACAGGAGCGCAGACAGATGCGCTACGACAACTGGGAGCTCACCGACGACCACGGAATGCTCATCTTCGGACTCGCTAAGGACCAGAACGGAAAAGAATACTACATGGTCAAGAACTCATGGGGCGAGACCGGCGACTACAAAGGTGTATGGTACATGACCAAGGCTTTCATCGCCGACAACACCATGGACTACCTGGTCAACATCAACGCCATTCCCAAAGACATCCTCAAGAAAATGCAGGATGCACGCAAAAACCAGGGTCTCGGAGACTAATCCTCCGGTCGACCATTCAGCTACATTTTACTTCAAAAAAGCAATTACAGGCCATGCCCCATAGTTGGGCATGGTCTTTTCTTGTACCTTCTTTTTCCAATTAGGCGAGGATTTCTGATTTCTTCCGAACTCATCGTGTAGAGACACCACGTATGGTGTCTCCGAAAACCCCGACAAAGATTATCCTTCCGAAATTAGTTGTAGGGGCTTAGCTCGTCTAAGACCGAAAACGAAAAGAATTCTCCGAACCCCGACAAAGATTATCCTTTCGCACCAATGAAATTTCAAGCGAAGCTCTAAATGTCGTGCAAACCGAACGCAATGAAAACCGTTTCAATTGCTGAGGTGCCGCCGACATTCAAGCGAAGCTCTAAATGTCGTGCAAACCGAACGCAATGAAGCTTGCTTCAATTGCTGAGGTGCCGCCGACATTCAAGCGAAGCTTAATTATGAATTATGAATTATGAATTTTAAAACCCGACTACTAAATATGTTTAAAAATTGAAGGAGAAAACACATATTATGAGTTTTTATTTGTAACTTTACACCCAAATTGCCATATTGTGGCAATGGAGGCAGGTATCTCTCTTCAGAAAACCCGCCCGCGTGAGCAGACAATGAAAATAAAAAACAATATAAATGCAATTTAAATGGAATTACAAACCACCTACACCAGACGAGAAGAAAGCAGCTGACGAGCTGGCCTCGAAGATAGGGATGAACCCTATCCTCGCTATGCTCCTCATCAAGCGAGGCATCACCACGGAGTCGGCGGCGAAACGATTTTTCCGACCGCAGCTCGCTGACCTCATCAATCCATTCCTCATGAAGGACATGGACATCGCCGTTGACAGACTCAACGACGCCATGGGCCGAAAAGAGAGAATCCTGGTTTATGGCGACTACGACGTGGACGGATGCACTGCGGTTGCCCTGGTGTACAAGTTCCTGCAGCAGTTCTACTCCAACATCGACTATTATATCCCCGACAGATACGAAGAGGGATATGGCATCAGCAGAAAAGGACTGGAATACGCTCAGGAGACGGGTGTGAAACTGATTATCATCCTCGACTGTGGCATCAAAGCCATCGAGGAGATTGCTTATGCCAAGAAATTAGGCATCGACTTCATTATCTGCGACCATCACGTGCCCGACGACGAAATGCCCGACGCCGTGGCCGTGCTCAACCCGAAACGACCCGATGACACCTACCCATTCAAGCACCTTTGCGGATGCGGAGTGGGATTCAAGTTCATGCAGGCCTTCGCGAAAAACAACGACATCCCCTTCTCACGCCTCATTCCCCTGCTCGACTTCTGCGCCGTGAGCATCGCTGCCGACATCGTACCGGTGACGGAGGAAAACCGAATCCTCGCTTTCCATGGACTCAAGCAGCTCAACCAAAACCCGAGCATCGGACTCAAGGCCATCATCGACACATGCGGACTCAGCGGGCGAGACATCTCAATGAGCGACATCGTCTTCAAAATCGGACCGCGCATCAACGCATCGGGACGAATGGAGAACGGGAAGGAGAGTGTCGACCTGCTCATCGAGCGCGACTTCGCCACTGCCCTGAAAAAGGCACGGCACATCAACCAGTACAATGAGCAACGGAAGGACATCGACAAACAGATGACCGAAGAGGCCAACCAAATCGTCGCCAAACTCGAGAGCCAAAGACACCACTCAAGCATCGTGCTCTACGACGAGAACTGGAAAAAGGGCGTCATCGGCATCGTTGCATCTCGACTCACCGAAATCTATTTCAGACCTACAGTGGTCCTCACACGCGACAACGACCTCGCCACGGGGTCGGCACGAAGCGTCGCAGGATTCGATGTCTATTCGGCTGTCAAGCACTGCCGCGACCTGCTGCTCAACTTCGGAGGGCACACCTATGCAGCCGGACTGACGCTGAAATGGGCCGACGTGAAGGTCTTCCAAAAACGATTCCAGAAATATGTCGAGGAGCACATACAGCCCGAACAGACAGAGGCCATCCTCAACATCGACGCGATGATTGACTTCCGCGACATCACATCGAAACGACTGCACAACGACCTGCGACGCTTCGCACCCTTCGGACCAGGCAACGAGAAACCGCTCTTCTGCACCGTCGGAGTGTATGACTTCGGCACCAGCAAGGTGGTGGGAAGGGAACAGGAGCACATCAAACTCGAACTGGTCGACTCCAAGTCGAGCCATGTGATGAACGGCATCGCATTCGGACAAAGCGCTGCAGCCCGGTACATCAAGTCGAAACGAAGCTTCGACATCGTATACACCATCGAGGAGAATATCTACAAGCACGGGGCTGTGCAACTGCAGATTGAGGACATACGCGCCGCAGAGGAAGTGGAGGAGTAAGCCTCTGCCAAGCCAAGGGGAGGAAACAAGTTGAGCAACGACATCTACCAGCAGACGCTGCGCCAATACTGGGGCTACAGCGATTTCCGAGGAATACAGCGCGAGATTATTGAGAGCATCGGAAACGGGCACGACACGCTTGGCCTCATGCCCACGGGGGGCGGCAAAAGCATCACCTTCCAGGTGCCGGCCATCGTCAAGGGTGGGGTGTGCATCGTCATCACCCCACTCATCGCACTGATGAAAGACCAGGTGTCACACCTCAGACGAAAGGGCATCCTCGCCTCGGCCATCTACTCGGGCATGACCCACAACGAGATTCTCACCACGCTCGACAACGCCGTCTATGGCGGTGTCAACATCCTCTATGTCTCGCCCGAACGACTTTCATCCCCGCTCTTTCTCACCAAGCTGCACCACATGAAGGTGAGTTTCATCACCGTCGACGAGGCCCACTGCATCAGTCAGTGGGGCTACGACTTCCGACCATCTTACCTGCGCATAGCCGACATCCGGCGCGTCAAACCTGGCGTGCCGGTGCTCGCACTCACCGCCACAGCCACGCCCGTGGTGGTCGACGACATCCAGGAGCGACTGGACTTCGCCGAAAAACGGGTCTTCCGAATGAGCTTCGCACGGGCCAACCTGGCCTATATCGTGCGGCATGCCGACGACAAGGGAGCCGAACTGCTCCACATCCTCAGCAGTGTGGGCGGGTGCGCCATCGTATATGCA
This sequence comes from uncultured Prevotellaceae bacterium, assembly GCA_946184125.1. Lineage (GTDB taxonomy): Bacteria > Bacteroidota > Bacteroidia > Bacteroidales > Bacteroidaceae > Prevotella. Next base: position 4,401 of record CAMHEL010000110.1, on the reverse strand, counting down.
CGCAGCAGAAAACGGACCAAGGATACTGCAGAGTGGCTCAACGCACAGGGCATCAGCGCCACATTCTACCATGCCGGACTCGACCCTGCCGTGAAAGACCAACGGCAAACAAAATGGCAGCACGACGAGGTGCGCGTCATGGTGGCAACCAATGCCTTCGGCATGGGTATCGACAAACCCGACGTGCGACTCGTCGTGCATGTCGACTGCCCCGACTCACCCGAAGCCTATTTCCAGGAAGCAGGGCGGGCCGGGCGCGACGGCAAAAAGGCTTATGCCGTGCTGCTCTACAACAGCAGCGACAAGAGAAAACTCCAGAAACGCATCGCCGACACCTTCCCCGAAAAAGAATACATTCGCACCGTCTACGACCACCTGGCCGACTATTTCCAGGTGGCGGTGGGAACGGGCGAGGGCATCGTGCGTGAGTTCGACATCGAGCGTTTCTGCCATGCCTTCCACCATTTCCCACTCCATGTCGACGCCTCGCTGAAAATACTACAGCGGGCGGGGTATCTGGAGTACGACACCGACCCCGACAACAGTGCGAGACTGCGCTTCCTTCTCGAGCGCGACCAGCTCTATCTCCTCGACCGCATGACACCCGTCGAGGAGCGCGTCGTCGATGCCCTGCTACGGCTCTACGGAGGACTGTTCTCCGACTACTGCTTCATCGACGAGAGCGCGGTGGCCATACGTTCCGGACTGGATGCCAGCATGGTGTATCAGGTGCTCAAGGGACTGAGCCAACGCCACATCGTCCACTTCATCCCCCGACGCAAGATGCCGGCCATCTGCTACACACAGCGACGCGACGACGGCTCACGACTCATGCTCACACGCGAGGTCTACGAGGACCGCCTCGACGCCTACCGGAGTCGCATTGCAAGCATGACCGAATACGCCACCAACGACGCAGTGTGCCGGAGCCGGCAACTCCTCAACTACTTCGGCGAGACGGCCTCGAGCGACTGCGGACAGTGCGACGTTTGCCTCGCACATAAAAGCGCACCACCCGTCGAGGGGGCGGCAGAAGCCATCAAGCAACTGCTCGCTGATGGGGCACGACACCATATCACCGAGCTACGCTCGATGGCGTGGCCCGGTGAACAGGTGGATGCTGCATTGGAAAGCCTCCTCCACGAGGAGGTCATCAGCATCGAAGGGGGATTTCTGACAATGGGGGGAAACGGCTGACTATTCGTCCCACAACGCCGACTCGTTCGCCGACCAGTCGGGAACGACTTTACCCGGACGGTAATAGGCGGCCAGGACGATGTCGAAGACCAATGTGCTGTAGGCGGGGATGGAGCCGCTTTTCGATGAGCCGTAGCCCAACTGATAAGGGATATAGACGCGCCAACGGTCGCCGATACGCATGTGCTGAAGCGCGGTCGAGAAACCGGGCACCACACTGGCAACGCCCATCTTGGCTGGGACGGATATCTGCTCGTTGAGATCCATGGTGCTCCACGACTTGTCAAAGACCAAGCCCAATTCGCTGTCGCCGCTGTCGACGTGGGTGGTCGAGGAGATGAGCTGACCCTTGTAATGAACGCGCACAGTGTCGCTGTAAAGCGGACTGCCACTGCCTGAGCCATTGCGAAGCACATGCACCAGGATGTTGTCGGTGGGAAGGGCCTTGCCCTCGATCGGCTCACCCAGCGAATAACAGCGGAAAATCTTCCAGTCGGTGTACCCGGCAGCCACATACTGGCTCACCATGCTGTATTTCGAAGTGAAGAACGCCTCGTTCTTCACCTTCCAGTCGGGGTACTCCTCCACACTGTCGTCGGTCTCAGAGCACGAGGAGAGGGTGAGCAGGGCGGTCGCCATAAGCACGAAAACCCTGCTCCACATTGGCCATTTGATGCTTGTCGAATAACGCATGATGACGGGGTGTGAATGTTACATCAGTTTCTTAAGAAGGCTGACAATGCTCACCTTGTCTTCGATGATGCTGCCCAACTGGTCGATGCTCACACGCTCCTGCTCCATGCTGTCGCGGTGGCGGAGGGTGACGGTGCCATCGGTAAGGGTGTCGTAATCCACCGTGACGCAGTAGGGAGTGCCGATGGCATCCTGACGGCGGTAGCGCTTGCCGATGGTGTCTTTCTCATCATACTGGCAGTTGAAGTGGAAACGAAGGTCGGCGATAATCTCACGGGCTTTCTCGGGCAGACCATCCTTGCGGACAAGAGGAAGCACGGCAAGCTTGACAGGTGCCAAAGCGGCGGGCAAGCGAAGCACCACACGGGTCTCGCCATTGGCGAGCTTCTCCTCCTCGAAGGAGTGGCACATCACCGAGAGGAACATACGGTCGACACCGATGGACGTCTCTATGACGAACGGGGTGTAGCTCTCGTTGCTCTGCGGGTCGAAGTACTTGATGGAGCGGCCACTGTATTTCTCATGCTGCGAGAGGTCGAAGTTGGTGCGGCTGTGGATGCCCTCCACCTCCTTGAAACCGAACGGCATGTGGAACTCAATGTCGGTGGCGGCGTTGGCATAGTGCGCCAACTTGTCGTGGTCGTGGAAACGGTAGTTCTCGGCGCCGAAGCCAAGGGCCTGGTGCCACGCCATACGGGTCTTCTTCCATGTCTCAAACCACTCCAGCTCGGTGCCGGGCTTGACGAAGAACTGCATCTCCATCTGCTCGAACTCACGCATGCGGAAGATGAACTGGCGGGCGACAATCTCGTTGCGGAAGGCCTTGCCTATCTGGGCGATGCCGAAGGGTATCTTCATGCGCCCGGTCTTCTGCACGTTGAGGTAGTTGACAAAGATGCCCTGAGCGGTCTCCGGACGGAGGTAAATCTTGTTGGCGGCATCCGACACAGAACCCATCTCTGTGGAGAACATGAGGTTGAACTGGCGAACGTCGGTCCAGTTTCTTGTTCCGCTGATGGGGTCGGTGATTTCCTCATCGATGATGATCTGGCGCAGCTCGGCAAGGTCGGGACCCTGCATGGCGGCGGTGAAGCGGGCATGGAGGGCGTCGCGCTTGCGGGCATGCTCCAGCACGCGGGGGTTGGTCTGGCGGAACATCTCCTCGTCGAACGACTCGCCGAAGCGCTTGCGAGCCTTGTCCACCTCCTTTTGTATCTTCTCGTCGTACTTCGCCATCTGGTCCTCGATGAGCACATCGGCACGGTAGCGTTTCTTCGAGTCACGGTTGTCAATGAGGGGGTCGTTGAAGGCATCGACGTGGCCGGAAGCCTTCCAAATGGTGGGGTGCATGAAAATGGCGGAATCGATGCCCACGATGTTCTCATGAAGAAGCACCATGCTCTTCCACCAATACTCCTTGATGTTGTTCTTCAGCTCCACGCCATTCTGACCATAGTCATAGACTGCGGCGAGACCGTCGTAAATATCGCTGCTGGGAAACACAAAGCCATATTCCTTGCAATGGCTCACTATTTTCTTGAATACATCTTCTTGTGCCATATATGTCTTTTTTGATGAATTTGCTGTTATATCCTATTAGGAAAAATACAAAAAGTGTGCAAAAGTAGTCATTTTTCGGGAGTTGCACAAACATTTACATGCAAAAGAAATATAAATATGAAGTTTTTGGATTTTTCGAGTGCTCAGAATCAACACGCTCTTAAGCATGTCCGCTGACTTTGGAGGCCCAAATAACCGTCTAAGACCGAAAACGGAAAGAATCCTCCGAACTTATTCGTAGGGTCTTAGCTCGTCTAAGACCGAAAACGAAAAGCATCCTTCCGAACATAGCCGTAGGGTCTTAGCTCGTCTAAGACCGGAAACGAAAAGTATCCTCCGAACTTAGTTGTAGGGTCTTAGCTCGTCAAATGCCAGATAGATTTGAGATTAGTTTGTTCGAAACAAATTTCTTCGAATTATAAATTCCGAAAGGAAGATGTTTCGAAAGCCGTCAGGAACTCCCCTCCCATCGAAGGGGAGGGGTTGGGGGTGGGGTAATACAAATAATTGGCATACAATTAATTACAGAAATGGTTCATGGAAGTTACTGACCCCACCCCCGGCCCCTCCCCTACGATGGGAGGGGAGGCGTTGACTTTCGCGATTCTCTTTCGCAGATGATATCTCAACGGCATTTGACAAGGAAAATGAAATACAAATGGTGCACGGGGAAGGTTAGACAATTCATAATTGGTGACTGTCTATACATTTTGGTGGTTTTGGCTGATCCGCGTGCTCGGAGATCCCGCGCTCCTACAACAATATGTTCGAAAGAAATCCCCCGCGCCTCCGTAGGGTCTTAGCTCGTCTAAGACCGAAAACGAAAACCGTCCCCCCGCTTCTGAACGGCATCTTGTTTGTCAGATGATGATGAAATTAAGAGAGGTAAACACTAAATTAGCAATGCTAACTTCTTTTTTCTTCCTTTTTGAGACACCGTAAGGTGTTTTT
>CAMHEL010000109.1 GCA_946184125.1 uncultured Prevotellaceae bacterium | reverse complement strand
TTTCTTTTCTACTTATTTTTCAAACTGTTACAAAAAGGTGGGAAACTTTAGTTATGTTTTTCTATCACGAATTTGAGAATTAAAGAATTTTTGCAGCAAGCATCCTTCTCAAGTTTTTCTATCACGAATTTGAGAGACTTGTCGAAGACCCACTGACCGAAGGGAGGTAATTTAAGAATTTACTGTAGGATCTTAGCTCGTCTAAGACCGAAAAACGAAAGCCATAACCGCATCAAAAGGTATCTTGCTTGTCGAATGCGGGAAAAACGTGAGATAATAGCACGAAGATGTAGCGGTCTTAGACGAGCTAAGACCCTACCAATGAGTTCGGAAGAAATCCTTTTCGAAAGCCAAGATGTATGGACTTTTACTAATTAGGAATTAGGAATGAGGAATGAGGAATTATAAACCTTCCTAACTGGTTAACAGAGAGAGGATAAAAAAACGCTTCGCTTAGGCATTGGTTACGATTTAATACAGTTTAATAATCTCTAAAACTCAAAATCTCAAAATCTCAAAACCTCATCAACTTATAAACCAAAGGCTTATGCCCTTTCAGGGCGAAAAGTTAGCGCACGAATTAAAACCCAGGGCGCTGCCCTGGGCTGAGAGCGTGCTGGCCCTTCAGGCCGCCGTGGCTTTCGGAGTCTCTTATTCAGTATACTTATGAGAGTGAACCCCAGAGAGCGTGTTGGCCCTTCAGGCCGCCGTGGCTTTCGGAGGAATTTGCTTATGCGTGGCTACCTCCACACAAATTCGTTGCAAGCGTTGAGATTCCTTTGATAAAAAGCCATATATCCTTGAGAGGATTCCGTCCCTTTGATTGACTGGCAATATAATATAATAAAGAGCAGAGGGGTGCTTCGCGGGTTTGGAGACCCGCGTTCCTACTATATCAATAACTATTTACTTCTTGTCAAAGCAGTGTTGTCAAACTAATAATCAGAGAGAGGATAAAAAACGCTTCACTTAGGCATTGGTAACGATTTAAAACATGAATATCAAGGGTGGGAAAGTTCAAGGGTAATAACGATTATTTGCTCAACAAGTCAGTTTTTTTGAAAAATATTTGCAATTGATATCAAAAAACACTATTTTTGTCCTCTAATAGGTAAACTTTGTAAAACCCTCAACAACAAATACAATGAAAAGATGTCCTGCCTGCGCCGAAATGATCGACGACAACCAGCAATTCTGCCCCTTTTGCGGGGAGCGATTAGGCGATAGCCCTGCCCCGACCTCACAGTCACAGTCGCAGCCCATGCGCAACTGCCCTGTATGCGGCGAGCCGATAGCCGCCAATCTCGCTATCTGCCCCATCTGTTTTGAACTTACAGGTTTCACAGATGCCGCAGCAGCCACAGCAGCCACCACAGCAGCCACCAGTTCGACAGCCGCACAAACGCCCCAGCAACCAGTACGGCAAATCGACTTCGGGCCGGAGCCAGAGCCAGAACCCCAACCTCAGCCCAAGCCAGAACCAAGACCCGAGCCCAAGCCAGAGCCAAGGCAAGAACCAAGACCCGAGCCCAAGCCAGAACCACAACCGGAACCGGCAAGCAGACCCCAGAACACCTACGAGCAAAGACCTTCTTACGAGCAAAGACCTTCTTACGAGCAAGAACCTGCGCGTGAGCAGAGAAGCGCCTACCAACAGGAGCCCACGCCCGACTATGGCGGGCCGGGCAGCGGCAGTGTGCCTCCCACTCCCCCCACGACATCGAGGAGCAACCCCCTGAAATGGTTGCTCATCACCCTGTGCGTGCTTCTGGTAGCCGGACTGGGCGTCCTGGCCTACCTGCTGCTCAGCAAAGACAAGGACAAGGACGAAGAAGGCGAAGAAGAAAACAAGACCGAGATGATAAAGACCGAGGACACGAACACGGGCGCAGAAGAAGACGTGGCGCAGATACTCGACAATGCGAGGAAGGCCCTTCCCTCCACCGCACAAGTCATAGCCACCTATCCCGATGAGGAGCGCCAGTGCCTCTACTATCTCGACAGCGGAAAACTGATGGTGTTCAAGGCCTCCACCGGCAAGCACGAAGAAGTAGCCTTCCCCAAGTCATCGGATGAGGAACTGGCTTTCAATGCTGAAAACGAGGAAGACCTCATCATTCTCGAGACCGCCAATGATGCCGGCACCCACATTGCCACTTACAGTCTTGACACCTACACGGGTGAATTTGAGAAGATAGACGAGGGCAGCGACGAGAGTGCAGCCACCACAGCCACCCCTGCTCCAGCACCCGCACCCCAGCCAAAGAAGACCACGACGGCACCCGCCCAAAACTACGACGAGGGTTATGACGAATACTACGAAGAAGATTACGACGAGCGTCCTGCGCGCATGAGCCGTCCCCGCCGTGAGTTCCGCAGCGATGAAGAAAGGATGCGTGCCCGCGAGCGCAGGGAGAACATCCGCCGCGAGCGTGAGCGCAGAGCCCAGGAGGGAGATTACGACCGCCGTGGTCCGCGTCACAGGCATGGTAACCGCGACAACGAGGGAGGCACCGGCTTCCACTTCGAATCGCCCAACAGTCCGGGCACCAATTCGAACTCGGGCACAGGAACGGGCTTCCACTTCGAGCGCGACGACAGATAGCAGGTATTTCACAAACCGACAATCACCTTAAAACCCAGCAACCATGGACACAATGAAAAGATGCCCCAACTGTGGGCAAATGGTAAGAAGAGAGGCACTGAAGTGCCGTTACTGCGGACAATGGTTTGACTCCGCAAGCACCGAAGAACCCACCCAAAGCACAGCCACTCAAAGTGGGCCCACACCAGGCGGACAGTCGCAAGGCGGTGCCAATTATGGCGGCTCGGCACAGGGCGGACAATCACAAGGCGGTGCAGACTATGGCCGCTCGAGCGGAGCTTACGGCACTGATGGCAACCAGGCCACTGGCAGTCAGTACGACAACAGAGGCGGTGGTTATGCGATGCCTCGGGACCCGCGCTACGAGTCACAGCTGCTCACCATAGGAGGAGCGCTGTCAGAGGGCTTCAATATCGGCATGAGGAATGCCCTTCAGCTCTTCCTGTCCTACATCCTGTTCATTCTCACCTTCTGGATACCCTATCTCAACGTGGGCACCACAATAGCGATGGTCAACCTTCCCATCGAACTTGCCCGCAACAGTGATAGGCCCATCAGCCCCCTGTTCATCTTCGATGGCAGATACCGCAAATACATGGGTGAGTTCTTCAATATCCTCGGCCTGATGTTCATCTCCTTGGTGCCGGCATTCCTATTCGGCATCATTCCTGCCATCATCATCAGCTATGGCTGGTCGCAGTCCCTCTACCTGATGTTCGACAAGGAATACTCGCCCTCAGAAGCCCTGACGCAGAGTACGAAAGTGACCTACGGCTATAAATGGACCTTGTTCTTCATCGACTTGGTAATGGCCCTCATCTACCTCGTTGTAGCTGCCATTATCGGTCTTGTCATCGGTTTCCTTGTCAAATCGCAGCTTGTGTCGGGCATCATCACAGTCATCCTCCTCTCCATCTTCATGGTATGGAAATTAGGAGTGTCGGCAGTGGTTTATCGTCAACTGAGCCAACGTGCTGAATGAGCGTTAGGAATGCCATCGTCATGGGTGCCTCGTCGGGCATCGGCATGGCCGTAGCGAAGGCACTATTGGGCGACGGGTGGCGACTGGGAGTCGCCGCCCGCCGCACCGACCTACTCAAGACCCTGCAACAACAAGCGCCCGACAGGGTGGAGGTGGAAACCATCGACGTGAACAGCGAGGAGGCTGTAGAGCGCCTGCTGCGCCTCATTGAGAAGATGGGCGGCATCAACTTGTTTTTCTATGCTCCGGGCATTGGTCACCAGAACCCCTCGCTGGAGCCCGGCATTGAAATGAGTACGGTGACGACCAACGCCCTTGGTTTCACACGTATGATAGGTGTAGCCTATCGTTACATGGCAGAACATGGCGGTGGTCACATCGCCGCCATCACCTCGATTGCCGGCACGAAAGGACTGGGTGCCGCCCCATCGTATTCCGCCACCAAAGCGTTTCAGAACACCTACCTCCAGGCCCTTGAGCAACAGTCCAACAGTCGCCGTCTCGGCATCCGCTTCACCGACATAAGGCCCGGTTTTGTGGATACTGCCTTGCTCGGCGACGGGCGCAAATACCCCATGATGCTGAATGCCGACGCTGTGGCACGGGAGATTGTGCATGCTCTGCGGCACAAGGAGCACATCCGGGTGATAGACTGGCGTTGGCGCATCGTCACCGCACTGTGGCGCCTCATCCCCAACTTCATCTGGCGAAGACTCAGGATTGGTGTATAATTGAATAATCCCTATAAAAAACTCAAAAACTCAAACAATATGGCTAAGAATCATTATACCGTAGTGGCCGCCGTGATTAAGGACGGCGACAAATTTTTATGCATGCAGCGTTGCCGCTCGAAATACGACTACATTTCCGAGCACTGGGAGTTTCCTGGTGGCAAGGTGGAGGACGGTGAGACAGAGCACCACACCCTGCTGCGTGAAATCCGTGAGGAGATGGACTGGGATATTTTCGTGGGCAAGAAAATAGGCACAGTGGTACAGGACTATCCCGATTTCTGCATCACGCTGACAGCCTATCTCTGCAAAGCAGGCGATGGTGAGCCCAAACTGCTCGACCATTTGGACAGCCGCTGGCTGACCCGTGAGGAGCTAAGCGACCTCAACTGGACCGCCGGCGACCGGCAGTTGCTCGACCTGCTCTGACCTCCCGCCGCTGGATGCGAGGAATGGCTTTCGGAGACACTCTACACGATGAGTTCGGAGGGGTGGTTTCGCTTCATTCTCACACTGAGGGTTGGTAGCGGTAAACGGTGTAGGAGCCACCATCACTGGCGCAGTATTTGCGGAGCAGCTGCTGTATGAAGACGGCGTTGGCCTCGACACTGTCCTGCCGCCCATCATATCCATTGATGAGCACCATGACATGCGTGGTGCTCATTTCTATTTTCGTGCGCTCATTATCGCTTGTGGGAGTTCCCACACCTCCTTGTTCATCGCGGTAGACGGGCAGTCCCTCGATGTTGAGCATACCTCGCCCTATGCCCTCGTAAGGCTCTCCCGCACGTCCCACACCGAGTGTGAGCGTGTCGCCCTGGAACTTGTCGGCATCGAAGCCGCCAATACTGTAGCCATAGGCGATGCTGGCGAGGTTGATGAGGTCGACGAGGGTGTCAATCTGATAGAGCGCCTTCCCCTGAAGGATGCGCCGGATGAGCGCCTCCGAAGCAGGTCGGTATCTCGACGGGTCTTTTCCACAGGCCCTATACACACGGCGTGTGGCCTCTATGCCAGGCAGTTGTTTGAGTGTCTCAGTGGTGAGGGTAGCTTTATACTGGCTGGCAAGAGCATTGATTTCCTCCCACAATGGTGCGCAATACTCACTGTTGGTGCAATATGCTTCCACAGCCGCGCCCACGAAGTTGGGGCACACTTGTTCAATCTCTTTTGATACGATTATTTTCATGTCGGTCATTCGAGGCTATTATCTTGGTGTACAAGAAACATATTCTATAGGCATTCTATTTCCTCGGGAGTCAGTCCTGTCATGTCGGCGATGACGGCTATGGGGCATCCTCTCAATGTCGTTGATTTTGCCCTTCTCGTCAAGGGGCAGCAGCGCGTTGAGCAGACTGATGACCGAGTCGGGATGCTCACCGAAGAATTTCTTGAAAGTCAAGTCGGCTTTCGGGTCCAAATATTTAGCCATTTTTACCTCCCTTTTTTCAGATACTGCTTATCTTAGGCAAAATTACGAAAAATCGAGTGCAGGACAAAAGAAAATGTTCCTTTTTTCATTATTGGGAGGTAAACAGAGGGGGACAGAGGGAAACAGAGAAGTTAAGATTGGTAAGATTGATTAGATTGATTAGATTGACAAGGCTGATAAGGCTGAGATAATTGAGAAAATTGAGAAGATTCAACACAGAGGCACAGAGACACGGAGACACACAGAGATTTTATCTTTCGAGGGGAAGGAGAGGATGGAGAGGAAAAAGGAAAGCCAAGGGAAACGAAGGTGACTCCGTCACTGGAGGACACAGAGAAGTTAAGATACGCTCGTGAATTACAAAAGTGGTATTCCCGCGTTTCGTTGGAGAAATATTTGGTGGTAAAAAAGAATGAGAATGCAAGTTTCCTCACCATATCATTTGGAAATGTCTATTATTCTTAGTAATTTAGCAGCCAAAACAAAAACATCATTGCCATGGCACCTTTGAGAAAATACCCCGTAGGCATACAAAGTTTCGAAAGCATTCGTGCAGGCGGATACATCTACGTAGACAAGACCCCCCTCATCTACAAGATGATTACAATGGGAAAGCCATATTTTCTGAGCCGTCCCCGGCGGTTCGGCAAGTCGTTGCTCTGCTCCACCTTGGAAGCCGTATTTCAAGGTCGGCGTGAGCTCTTCGAGGCTTTCACCACAGAGGAAGGCATCGAGCAACCTCAGCTTTTCATTGCGACCACAAATTGGAAGTGGCACCCCCATCCAGTCATCCGCTTCGACTTCAGTCAGGAAAGGATATACACCCTCTCCACCCTCATCGAGTTGATTGACTTCACCCTTGACAAATATGAGCGTGAATATGGTATTACTCCGTCCAAAGACAAGGGATATAACCTGCGGTTTATATCCCTTGTGGAGGCGGCTCACCGTCAGACGGGGCGGCGTGTCGTGGTGCTCGTCGATGAATACGACGGCTTCATGCTCCACAGCATCGGTGACCCAGAATTGGAGGCGGGCGTCCGCAGGCAGTTCTCCTCCCTCTTCAGTCCGCTCAAGGCACTCGATGACCATTTGCAGTTCGTCTTCATCACCGGCATCTCAAAGTTTTCGCAGATGGGTATCTTCAGCACCCTCAACAACCTCTCGAACATCTCCATGATATCTGGCTATGATGCCCTCTGCGGCATCACGGAGGAAGAGTTGACCACCCAACTGCGCCCCGACATCGAATATCTGGCAGAAAAGCGGGGGGAGACCTACGAAGAGACGTTTATCGAATTGAAGCGGATGTATGACGGCTATCATTTCAGTCGTAATATGACAGATATTTTCAACCCCTTCAGCCTATTCAATGCCTTCAGTCTTGGTGAGATATCCGACTATTGGTTCGACAGCGCTACCCCCAGTTCGGTCATCGACATGCTGGCTCAGATGCCACCCATCCATTTGGCCGACATCGATGGTGTGAGTTGTCCTTCCGATGCCTTCGACATCCCCTTCAACAGCTACAGCAACCCCCTGCCCGTTCTCTACCAGAGCGGCTACCTCACCATCAAGGACTACGACAAGGAATACGATGAATACGTGCTTGGGTTGCCCAATTTAGAAGTACGAAAGGGATTTGCCAGCAGACTCTACCAACACGTCGTCGCCGTGCAGGGCATCGACACCAACAAGAACGCCCTTTTCCGTGCCTTCAACCAGTTCCGTCGCACAGATGACCTACCGGCATTCATCGAGGCCATCAAAGCGTTCTTTGCCGGAATACCCTATCATCTCAATGAGAAGGGCGAGCACCACTACCACGTCATCCTATACACCTTGCTGACGGCATTTGGTGCCGACATCCTCGCTGAGGAGCCTACAGCCAAGGGGCGCGCCGACATCATTCTGAAAGTGCAGAAGGGTATCTACGTCATCGAGCTGAAATATGATGGCACAGCAGAAGAAGCACTGGCACAAATCGACCAGCGCGGCTACGCCGAGAAATACCGCTTGGACGGCCGGCCCATCACCAAGGTGGGAATCGCTTTCTCGTCGAAGGAGCGCAACATCACCGAATGGAAGAGCAAGGGTGAAGAGTAGTGCTAAAGACTAAACTCCCAAACTCTCTTCCGACATCATCAGTACATACGTCTAAACTCCAAAACACCCAAACTTTCTTCCGACATCATCAGTACATACGTCTAAACTCCCAAACTCCTAAACTCCAAAACTCCCTCGAAGAGCTCTAAATCATTTTCAGGAATTCCTCTTCGCTGACGATGGGAATGCCGAGTTTTTGGGCTTTCTGGAGTTTTGAGGGTCCCATGTTTTCTCCGGCGAGGATGAATGAAGTTTTTCCGCTGATGGAGCCGACGTTTTTTCCGCCGTGCTGTTCAATGATGGTTTTGTATTCATCGCGGCTATGCTGCGTGAAGACGCCACTAATGACGATGCTCTTTCCTGCGAGAGCATCACTGGCCGCCTGCATCTGCTCTTCGGAAAGGCTCATGGTCACGCCGTAGCTCCGCAGCCGTTCGATGATGTTTTGGTTGACTGGGTTTTGGAAATACGTCACCACGCTTGCAGCGATGACATCTCCCACTCCCTCCACCTGCACGAGTTCTTCGGCAGTGGCAGCGGCCAGTGCATCGATGTCGTGGAAGTGCCGTGCGAGGAGCTTGGCCGTGGTTTCCCCAACGAAGCGTATGCCGAGAGCGAAGACGACGCGCTCGAAGGGCACGTCACACGATGCCTCGATGCTTCTCACGATTTTCTCAGCCGAGCGCTGTCTCGACCCGTTGGCATTGATGTCCTCCACCTTGATGGTGTATAGGTCGGCGATGTCGTGGATGAGTCCGCGCTGGTAATAGTCGTCGATGGTCTCGGGTCCTAAGGAATCGATATTCATGGCCTTCCTTGCGATGAAATGCTCGATTCGCCCTTTGATTTGCGGTGGGCATCCCGTGTCGTTGGGGCAGTAGTAAGCCGCCTCGCCCTCATAGCGCACGAGAGGCGTTCCGCACTCGGGGCACTGCGTGATGAACCCAACAGGCTGTGCGCCTTCGGTTCTCCGTTCGGTGTCCACCCCCACGATTTTGGGTATGATTTCCCCGCCCTTCTCCACGAAGACATAGTCGCCTAAGTGCAAGTCGAGTGAGCGTATGAAGTCCTCGTTGTTGAGCGTCGCCCTTCTGACGGTTGTCCCTGCGAGCTGCACCGGCTCCATGTTCGCCACGGGGGTGATGGCCCCTGTGCGCCCCACCTGGTATGTCACCTCGATGAGCCTTGTGCACTCCCTCTGGGCTTTGTATTTGAAGGCGATGGCCCATCGTGGGCTTTTGGCTGTGAAGCCGAGGATGCGCTGCTGACGCATAGAGTTGACTTTGAGCACGATGCCATCAGTGGCGACGGGCAGTTCGCGTCGTGCCGTCTCCCAATGGTCGATGAAGGCGAGCACCTGGTCGACAGAGTTTACCTTTCGCATGCCCTCGCTGACTTTGAATCCCCACTGCCGTGCCGCCTCGAGGTTCTCGTAGTGACCATCGGCAGGCAGCGTCTCGCCGAGCATGTAATAGAGATATGCGTCGAGCTGCCGGCTTGCCACGAGGTCGGACTTCTGGCTTTTGAGTGTTCCGCTTGCAGCATTTCTTGGGTTGGCGAAGAGAGGTTCCCCAGCCGCCTCTCGCTCTGCATTGAGTCTTTCGAAGACCTTCCAAGGCATGAGGATTTCCCCCCTTATTTCGAACGTTCTGGGTATGGTAGGCGTCTCTGCGAAGAGGTCGAGGCCTTGCTGCTGCTGTTTCTCCCATCCCTGCAGAACGAGGGGTATTGAGCGTATGGTCTTCACGTTGCCTGTGACGTCGTCGCCCTGCACGCCGTCGCCCCTGGTGACCCCACGCACGAGTTTTCCGTCCTCGTAGGTGAGCGAGATGGACAGCCCGTCGTATTTCAGTTCGCAGCATACCTCGAAGGGTTCGCCTCCGAGTCCCCGTTTCACGCTGGCATACCAGTCTCTCACCTCGTCGGCGCTGTAGGTGTTGGCTAGCGACAGCATGGGATAGCGGTGCTTCACCTGTGTGAACTCCTGGTTGAGGTCGCTGCCCACGCGCTGAGTGGGCGAGTTGGGGTCGTCCATTTCGGGATGGCGCGCCTCAAGGTCCTGGAGTTCGCGCATGAGGAAGTCGAACTCCTGGTCGGAGATGATGGGTTGGTTGAGCACATAATATCTGTGGTTGTGCTCATGCAGCTCTCGCCGCAGTTGTGTGATTCGTTCTTGTTCAGTCATAGGGATAGATGTGTTGTTAGGGGTGGAAACGGTCGTGGCCGGCGGTCAGGGCTATACGGGCAAAGTGGGCGAACGTCGGCCCTGTGGTTAGATGTCGTTTCCGGTATAGAGTTGATAGTATTTGCCCTTTAGTTCGAGCAGTTCGTCGTGCGTACCTTTTTCTATGATGCGTCCTTTCTCGAGGACGATGATGCAGTCGGAGTTGCGCACGGTGGAGAGTCTGTGAGCGATTACGAAAGTGGTACGCCCTCGCATGAGTGAGTCCATGCCCTGCTGGACCATTCTCTCCGTTCGAGTATCGATTGACGAGGTGGCCTCGTCGAGGATGAGCACGGGCGGGTCGGCGATGGCAGTTCGTGCGATGGAGAGCAGCTGCCGCTCGCCTTGGCTGAGGTTTGACGCCGTGCCGCTGATGACGGTGAGGTATCCGTTAGACAGACGTCGTATGAAGTCATCGGCGCCGACGAGTTTAGCAGCCTCGATACACTCCTGGTCGGTGGCATCGAGCCGTCCGTACCGTATATTGTCCATCACGGTACCGGTGAACAGTTGCGTCTCCTGCAGCACCATGCCCAGGCTTCTTCTGAGGTGGCTCTTGGTGATGTCGTTGATATTGATGCCGTCGTACTTGATTTTACCGTCCTGGATGTCGTAGAATCGGTTGATGAGGTTGGTGATGGTCGTTTTTCCGGCTCCTGTTCCGCCCACGAATGCGATTTTCTGGTCGGGCATAGCGTCGAGCACGATGTCGAAGAGCACCTGTTTTTCTGGTACATATCCGAAATCGACCATATCGAAGCTGACGCCCCCCTCCACCTTGCGGTAAGTGCCGTCGGGCAGTCGCCATGCCCAAATGCCCGTGCGGTGGTCGGCAGGCACAATGTTTCCCTCGTTGGTCTCCATGGCATCCACAATCTCCACGTCTCCGCTGTCGGTCTCCGGCTGTTCGTCCATGAGTTGGAACACGCGTTCTGCACCTGCCGAGGCATTGAGCACGCTGTTGATTTGCTGGCTGATGTGTGCGATGGGCTGCGAGAAGTTCTTGTTGAGTGTGAGGAATGCGACGAGAGTTCCGATGGTGAGTGCCGAGCCCTGCTGCAGGGCTATGGTGGCGCCCACGACAGCGATGAGCACGTAGCCGAGGTTGCCGAGGTTGCCGTTGACGGGCATCACGATGTTGGCTATTTTGTTGGCGTTGCATGCGCTGGAGCGCAGATCCTCGTTGATTTGTTCGAACTGCTCGATAGCTTTCTGTTCGTGGCAGAACACCTTGACCACTTTCTGCCCGGTCATCATCTCCTCGATGAATCCGTTGACGGCGGCGAGGTTCTGCTGCTGCGCGACGAAATGTTTCCTCGACATCTTTCCGAGCCATGTGGTGGCATAGGCCATGACGAGAGCCACGGCGATGGAGACGGCAGTGAGCGGCAGGCTGAGCGCCACCATGCTGGTGAGTGTGATGGCGAGAGTGATGAGCGAGCTGAAAGCCGATGGCAGGCTTGAACTGATGACCTGCCGCAAGCTGTCGATGTCGTTGGTGTAGGTCGACATGATGTCGCCGTGTGCATGGCTGTCGAAGAATTTCACCGGCAGGCTCTGCATGTGCTCGAAGAGCTGTTTCCTCATCCTGAGCATGGTGCCCTGGCTGACGGCAATCATGATGCGGTTGTAGGCATAGGAGCAGATGGCGCCTACGAGGAGTATGGCGGCGAGTTTGACGAGGGTCAGGGCGAGTGGCGAGAAGTCGGGGTTGCTGACGCCCTTAAGCGGCACGATGTAGTCATCGATGAGTGTCCGTGTGAAGAGGGTTGATATCAGCGTGGCCGCCGAGGAGATGATGATGAAGGCAAATACGACGAGGAAGGAGTATCGGTAGTTCTGCATGACGAATCTCAGCAGCCTCAGCAGTGTCCCCTTCCTGTCCTGAGCTTTCTCGTTCTTGGAGTACACCTCTCCGGGGTGTGTTCGCATTCCCATTCTCATGGCTTTCTGTTTTTTTGTTTGTGACTGTTTTTCTTAGCCTTTCTGTTTTTGTCGGGCTCGTCGAAGTCGCCTGCATCCTCGTTTTGGAGGGTGTAGATTTCGCGGTAGATGGCATTTTGGCGCAGCAGGTTGTCGTGAGTGTCGAATCCGCTCACCCGTCCTTTGTCGAGAACGAGGATGCGGTCGCAGTCCTTCACGCTTGAGATGCGCTGTGCGATGATGATTTTGGTCAGTTGGGGTAGGTCCTCCCTGAAAGCCCTTTGTATGGCGGCATCGGTAGCAGTGTCGCAGGCGCTGGTGCTGTCGTCGAGGACGAGCACTTTGGGGTGTTTGAGCAGCGCCCTTGCAATGCATAGGCGTTGTTTCTGTCCTCCCGACACGTTGGTGCCCCCCTGTTCGATGCGCGTGTCGTATCCCTGAGGCATCTGCTCGATGAACTCATCGGCGCAAGCCATCCGGCAGGCCTCTTGGCACTCCTCGAGGGTGGCGTCGGCATTTCCCCACCTGAGGTTGTCGAGGATGGTCCCTGAGAAAAGCACATTTTTCTGCAGCACCACAGCGACGGCATCGCGCAGTGCGTCGAGGTCGTAGTGCCTCACGTCGCGTCCTCCCACCATGACCGAGCCTTTCGACACGTCGTAGAGCCGGCTGACGAGGTTGACGAGCGACGATTTTCCGCTGCCGGTGCCACCGATGACGCCTATGGTTTCTCCGCTTCTGACGTGGAAGGAGATGTTCTGAATGGCGTACTCTCCGCTTCCGGCCTTGTATGCGAAAAAGACATGGTTGAAGTCGATGTTGCCGTTAGGCACGTTTGTTTCCGCCTTTTTGGGATTGACGATGTCGGCCTGTTCGTCGATGACCTCTGCGACGCGCTGTCCGCTTGCTGCGCTCTGTGTGAGCATGACGAAAATCATGCTGAGCATCATGAGCGACATGAGGATGCTCATGACATAGGTGAAGAGCGAGGTGATTTCGCCTGTGGTGAGTGTCCCAGCGACGACGAACTGCGCTCCGAACCATGAGATGGCGATGATGCAGGCATATACCACGAGGTTCATCACGGGGTGGTTGAGTGCCATCAGGCCTTCGGTGCGCACATAGAGTCGGTAGAGCGCCTCAGCGGCAGCGGAGAATTTCTTGTTCTCATGGTCTTCCCTGACGAAGGCTTTCACCACGCGTATGGCAGCGACGTTCTCTTGGACGCTTCCATTGAGCTGGTCGTAACGCTCGAAGACCTGTTTGAAAAGTCCTGCCACGCGGCTGATGAGGAAATAGAGGAAGACGGAGAGCACCACCATGGCGATGACGAAGATGAGGCTCATGCGGACGTCGATGATGAAGCACATGATGATGCTCGACAGCATGCGGAAGGGAGCCCTCACCGAAATGCGTAGCAGTTGCTGGTAAGCATTCTGCAGGTTGGACACGTCGGTTGTCATTCTTGTGACGAGTCCCGAGGTGCTGAACTTGTCGATGTCGGAGAAGGAGAAGGTCTGGATGTTGCGGTACATCGCGGAGCGCAGATTGGCGGCAAAGCCGGAAGAGGCATAGGCCGAGAACTGGCCGGCCTTGATGCCGAAGAAGAGGCTGAGGCATGCCATGGCGAGCATGATGGCTCCGTAGCGATAGACATTGCCCAGGTCTCCGGCATTGATGCCTAAGTCGATGAGTTTGGCGGTGACGTAGGGGATGAGCACCTCCATCACCACCTCGAGCGAGGTGAAGATGGGAGTGAGGATGGAAGCCCTTTTGTACTGCCCGATTTGTGCGGAGAGGGTTTTGAGCATGGCTTTTTCTTTGGGGAGTTTTTATTTTTGGGGGAGTTTTATTTTTTGAGGAGTTTAGGAGTTTGGGAGTTTAGACGTATGCTTTGTGATAATTCATAATTCATAATTCATAATTCATAATTCATAATTATAGAAAGTAATCACAACTCTCAACTCTAAAGTCTAAGGTCTAAGACTTTTAGGAGTTTGGGAGTTTAGACGTATGCTTTGTGATAATTCATAATTCATAATT
>CAMHEL010000108.1 GCA_946184125.1 uncultured Prevotellaceae bacterium | reverse complement strand
TAATGCGATTTGCGGATTAAAAATCCTGATAATCAATGCGTCGGGATTGCAAATCCCGACGAACATTACCATCGACTTAGTTCGGCACCGTCGAGCAATGTCTGCACGGCCTGGTCGAAAGTGATGTCGGCAGTTCTCTCGATGGACACCAACACCTGATAGGGCACTGGTTCAAGGCGCTCCTCTTCGGACTGGCATGCCACAACAGCCAGCAGGCACAGGAGCACCGCTATACGACACAATACTCGCACGTGATAAAAAGGGAAACGGAGACTGATTATCGTCAACATGATACTTTCTGATGGTTTGATGAGTGAAAAGTATAACTAAAAGCCTTACTTCATGCCGTTTGAACAGACTATCGGCAGCGAATCAATGTTTTTTAACACAAAAATTGTCGCACTACAGTTTATAATGCCTATTTTTGTAATTTAGAAACTTGAAAAACGAATAAAAACGAACAGAGATGAGACAAAGAAGCATGATACAGGCCATTGTGCTGACTGCCCTTCTATCGATAACAGGTGTAATGCAGACCAATGCCCAGGCTTTCGAATACCCCGAATCCCCAGAGGGTTTCGACAATATCGCTGTGAAATACCAAGGCAGCCGCCCCACCATCTCCGATTTTGCCACGGCCTTCCTCAACTACTCCAAAGACATGGAACCCTTAGGAAAGGAATATACGGAGTTTTATGGCACTATCAATAGCGAATGGCAACGGTATCAGCAGAAAAAGCCGCTCAAGAACAAGGCCAGCATCATCGTTGACACCAAAAACGGCTACATGCGCTATGAAATCCGTAGACCTGAGGCATGCGACACGACGGTGATGGAGATGTGCTTCTGGAACTGCGCCGACGGCAAGCACAAGATGGTGTGTGCCAACACCGTATGGAGACTTGATGGCGACTACGGTTGGGCAGAATATACTGGCACCCATTTTTTCTTGTACGACAATACAACGAAAAAGATGAGATGTCTTCTGCCCGAAGACATCGGAGCACTCTACGACGGCGACGGACTGACCGTGTTCTTCCTCCCCCGCAAGGGCAAGAACATCAAGGTGTCGGCAGCTGGCGGCGGCGACAGATGGGACGAAGTGCTGGAATGGGACGGCTATCAGTTCCACCAAAAAGAAAAACCGTGAGGACATGAAATCTCCCGCTTAAATTTACACACCAAATACGAATACTACATCTAACCCAAACATACCTCTATTCAACATGGATAAAAAGACAACCACCAGAAAAAGAAGAAGTGGCCTCATCCCGACCATAAAACTGGAGCAGCAGCTCGGAAAGCAAATCTACAACGCACTGCAAGGCAGTGTGGTGGAGGAAGTGCTGCGCAAAGTCAAGACCTCGAGCGGCGACGCCTACTGGCGCAGCAGCATGGAGGGACACAGCCTCAAAGTCCAGGAGGACCTCCTTCCCGACTTCTACGCCCTCTGTCAGGAGGTGAAGGCGAAACTCGGCTTCAACGAACCCGTCGATTTCTACATCACCGGAAACTCCGAGGTCAACGCCTTCTCCATCGCAGCCGAGGATGAGGGAGAACCCAACATCGTGAACATCAACTCCGCACTCTTCGACCTCATGACCAGCGATGAGCTGCGCTTCGTCATCGGCCACGAACTCGGACACCTCATCAATAAAGACACACGACTCAGAAGACTCATCTTCTTTGTCTTCCCACCTGAGACCACACCACCCGTCTCCCTGCAATACAAAATACGCCTCCACGGACAACTGGCCGAACTGGTGGCCGACCGCTATGGCTACATGGCGGTGGAAGACCTCGGCGTGTGCGTCACCGCCTTCTTCAAAATGGCATCAGGACTCGACCTCGTGAAAATGAACGTCAGCATCGATGCACTGATAGCCGACAACAGCAGGCGCCTCGAGTACTTCCTCAACGACAAAGGCTACAGCCGCTCGTCGCACCCGGTCAACCCCATCAGGGTGCAGGCCCTCAACCTCTTCGCCACCGCACCCAGCCAGAAAAAACTGCAGGAGGGCATGGACCAGCTCATCTCCATCCTCCTCAAAGTAGGCGACAGCGAGCTCGATGAGTACACCGCATCCTTCATCGTCTCGGCAGGACTCATTGTCGCCAACGCCGATGCCGCACTCAACCAAGACGAGTTCAACCGCATCGTCGAGACACTCTCCGACCTCAAAATCTTCCCACGCGCTTTCATCGACCAGGTGGCAAAAGGCGACATCGTCAAGACCTTCAAGGATTCGGTGGAAAACATCCTGCGCATCAACCCAGGAATGCGCGAGAACATGCTCGCATACATGATACAGGTCGTCATGTCCGACAAGATGATTACCAATGAGGAGGTGGAGCTCCTCTACGGCTTTGGTGGCGACATCGGCCTGAGCGACATCGAGGTGGCCAACCTCATCGCCGACGCCATACAGAAAAGTTATGTCCCAAGCATCGAATCCATCAGCTAAGATAATCCATATCTATGAATAGCAACGCCATTATACCCCATAGACTCGAACTGCTGCGTGCTTTCATGCGCGAGCACCAGCTCGACGCGTTCATCTTCCCCAGCACCGACCCCCACAATGGTGAATATGTCCCCGACCACTGGAAGGGACGTGAGTGGATTTCCGGATTCAATGGTTCGGCAGGCACCGCCGTGGTGACTGCCGATGCCGCGGCGCTATGGACCGATTCGCGCTACTTCATCGCCGCCGCCCAACAGCTCGAGGGCACCGGTTTCGAACTCATGCGCCTGCGCATCGAAGGGACGCCATCCATCGCCCAGTGGCTTCACCAGCAGTGCCACGGCAAGGCCTGGACCGTGGGCATCGACGGCATGGTGTCGTCGGAAAGCGCCATCGCCAGCATGAAGGAGGAGTTCGAGCACCAAGGACTGCTCACCCTCGACCCCACCCTCGACCCTCTCGACACCATCTGGACCGACCGGCCACCCATCCCGCAGGCTCCCGCTGAGGTACAGCCTCTCTGCTATGCCGGCGAGAGCGTCGCGCACAAGTTATACAGGGTGCGGCAGGCCATGGCCCTGGCTCATGCCGACGCCATCCTCATCACCACACTCGACGACATCGCATGGACACTCAACCTGCGTGGCAGCGACGTACACTGCTGTCCCGTCGTGGTGTCCTACCTGCTCATCACCCACACCACTGCCACCCTCTTCATCGGCCCCTCAAAACTGACCGACGAGGTGCGTGCCCATCTTGAAGAAGCCGAGGTGACCACCGACGACTACGACAATGTGTTCGATGCACTCGGCCAGCTCCACGAAGGCAGCATCATTCTCGACCCCAACCAGGTCAACCACCTCCTCTTCCATGCCCCATCCTGCAAGGTGCTGCCCAGGACATCGCCCATCGCCGCCATGAAAGCAACGAAGAACGAGGCCGAGATAGCGGGATACCGCCGTGCCATGCTGCGCGACGGCATCGCCATGGTCAAATTCCTCGCCTGGCTCATACCGGCAGTGGAGAAAGGCGGGCAGACAGAACTCTCCATCGACGCCAAGCTCACCGCCCTCCGTGCCGAACAGCCACTCTTCCGCGGACTGTCGTTCGACACCATCGCCGGCTATGCCCACCACGGTGCCATCGTGCATTACGAGGCCACCGAGGAGAGCGACATCCCGCTCGAGCCAAAGGGCCTGCTGCTGCTCGACTCCGGAGCCCAGTACTGCGACGGCACCACCGACATCACCCGCACCATCGCCCTCGGCCCCACTACCGAAGAGGAGAGGCGCATCTACACCCTCGTGCTCAAAAGCCATATCCAACTCGAGATGGTGAAATTCCCCAACGGCGCCTGCGGCTCCCAAATCGATGCCGTGGCAAGACTGCCGCTATGGCGCGAGGGACTGAATTTCCTCCATGGCACCGGCCACGGCGTTGGCTCCTTCCTCAATGTCCACGAGGGCCCGCACCAGATACGCATGGAATGGTGGCCCGCACCACTGCACGAGGGCATGACCGTCACCGACGAACCGGGCATCTATGTGGAGAGGAAATTCGGCGTGAGGATAGAGAACCTGCTGCTCATCGAGCACCACGCCACCACCGACTTCGGCACCTTCCTGAAGATGGAGCCCCTCACGCTGTGCCCCATCGACACCACACCCGTCATCGCCAGCATGCTCACCGAGGAGGAGAGGACATGGCTCAACGACTACCATCTCATGGTGAGACAATGCCTCAGCCCGCACCTCGAGCCACACGAGGTGGCATGGCTCGTAGCAGCCACCAACCCCATCTGACCCACAGCCGACAAACCAGCACATCTGCATGAACCTCAGAACACCCTTTTTAGCCGCAGCCATCGCCCTGTCGCTCCATGCCAGCGCCGACCCCATCGGTATGGAGCGTGCACGCGCGCTCGCCCAACAATTCACTCCCACCGGACAACAAGCCGCCATCAGGAAGTCCGCCCCAAGAAGGATGGCAACCACCCAGACCCCACCCTACTACATCTTCAGCAGGGGAGCAGGAAAAGGATATGTCATCGTGGCCGGCGACGACTGCATCCCCTCCATCATCGGGTACACCGAGCAGGGCGACTTCGACGAGACACGAGAGGCGCCTCAGCTCCTCGCCATGCTGGAACACTATGCCACTGTGGTGGAGACCCTCCAGGCCGAGGGCCGGAACGCCCCCTGCCGCGTCGGCCCCGCCCGTGCCCGTGCCAGCATCTCGCCGCTGCTCACCTCGCACTGGCACCAGACCGCACCCTACAACAACCGGGTGCCCAAACTGGCCGACGGCAGCCGCGCTCTCACCGGATGCGTCGCCACCGCCGGCTCACAGGTGTTCTATTACTGGCGGAAAGACATGCCTGCCACAGTGCCCTACACCACACCGACTTATGGCTACGGCGACGCACCAGCCACCGAGGAGTTCCAAATCAAGAAGGGGACACCACTCAAATGGGAACTGATGTGTGACTCCTACTCGTCGCAGCCGGCAGAATACCATGACGCCGTGGCCATACTCGTGGCTGCGGTGGGCATGCAGACCTACCTCACCTACGGCGCCTCGACAGGCGGCTACATCTGGTCGCTGCCCTTCGAACAGTACAACCTCAACAGCAAACGGGCCGACAAAGAAGGCAACTTCACCGACGACACCTGGGAGGCACTCATCTACAGCGACCTGCAGAAGGGCTATCCAATCGTCTATTCCGGATACAAGGAGGACTGGGAGGGACATGCTCTCGTCGTCGACGGATACAGAGCCTCGGGCAACCTCTTCCACTTCAACTACGGATGGGGAGGACAGAGCGACGGCTACTACACCGTGAGGGAGAGCTTCGAGTTCGGCATGCAGCCCACAGTGATGTACGACATCCATCCCATACGCTACAACCTCTCGGGGAAAATCCTGTTCAACAAGACACCTTGCGCCAACGCCACCAACGACGTGCTGGCCACCGTGGCCAACCACACGTCGGTGCCTTATTCGGGCTTCCACCTCTTCGCCTCCAAGAAAGACCAGGCACCCACCGCACTGAAAAATGCCATCGCTTCCGACGAGACGGCCGTGGTCGATGCCGGCGCCAAGGGCAACCTGCTGTTCTCCGCATTCACTCCCGATGAAACGGGCACATGGTGGCTCACCCTCACCGACAACCAACTGAATGTCATCGACAAGCAGCAAGTGGAGGTGGCGGAGGGAAGCGCCCAACTGTGGGTGGACGACTTCCGCATCGAGGGCAACGAAGAGACGGAGCAGCACGGCGACGACCTCTACACCGTGGTTTACAACAACCGCACCACCGCCTCGGTGCTCCTGCGCAACGAGGGTGACGCCGGCTTCGAACGCGCCATGCGACTCGCCGTCTACCGTTCCGACGACGGCGGCGCCACTTGGCAGCCGTGGGGGCACAAGACGGGAAGGGCCAACGTGCCGGCTCACGGACAGCAGCGCGTGATGTTCTCGGTGAGCAGCACATCGGCCTATCCGTTCCAGCAAGAGGATGAGCTCTACCGCGTGCAACTCGTCAACCCCGTCCCCAACACCACCGACACGCTCCGCTTCACCCACCCCGCCGACACCACCGCCCGCTTCCTCTTCCATCCCGCCGACCTGGAAGTGGTGTCCTACGACGATGGCGTGCTCACCCTGAAGGGACACTGGGACCACACACTCTTCTTCTCGAACGACATCGCCAGGCGGCCGGCATACACCAACGCCACCGTCTACGACCTCACCGCAGTGACGGGGGTGAGCAATATCGAACCCTCGGGCATCAACCCCAACGCCCTCTTCTATGTGGCTGACGACGCCACCGCCGAAGGCACCAACGTGGTGTCGGGCGGACTATGCGGGTCGCTCGCCGTCACTCCCGGCCATGACTTCACCCCCCGCGCTGATTTCCATGCCTCGAAAGCAGCGGTGCAACTTGGCGGGAAGTGCGGGCAGTGGTGCCTGCTCACCGCCCCCTTTGCCGCTCCGGTGCCCGACGGCATGGTGGCACGACGCATCGACAGGCACGACGAAAGGGGTATCGCCGGGAAGACCACCGACGTGATGACGTTTGAGCCAGGAGCCACCTACATGGTAATGACCTCGTGGGAGGGCAACAACCTCATCGAGGGTGAGAGCACACTGGTGAAGGCTGCACCGGTGACTGAAGGCGACAACGCCGTGGTGGGCACCTACACCAACATCAAGGCGCCTGAAAACGCCATGGCTCCCACCCATGCCATACCCCAGCATTTCGACTTCCTCGCCGAAGGTGAGACAGTGGAAGCCCTCAGGGGATATTTCCTCGGCTCCGACATCACCAATGCCTTCTCCGTGCACAACGATGCCGTCGTCGACCCTGCCTACCTCACGCTTGCCAGCGCCATCGATGAGGCTCATGGCATCCTCAGCCGATACGCACCCAATGCCACCGACGAAGCCTACGAGACTTACCTGACAGCCATCCGGGAGGCGGAACACCTGTTCACCCACCGCGCGGGCTCGACGCTCAACACCGCCGCCAAGGTGAGGAACTACGCCGCACAACTGCTCGAGAAAGCCGATGAATTCATGATGCAGCTACGCGAAGGAGCCATGATGGAGGTCGACTTCACGTCGATGATACAGAATCCCTCGTTTGAGTTCAAAAACGTATCGGGATGGACACTCACCACTCCTGTCACCCCCAATATCACCGCCACGACAGCCGCCAGGGTGTTCGCCAACTCATCGTACAACTACCTGACGGCGGGAGCCGACGGCGAGTATATCCTCAACAACAGCTATAACCACACCAATGAAGATGGCGAGCGCCAGATGCTCGGCGTGGGACTCTCGCAACAGGTCGACGGCCTGTCCCCGGGCTATTACCGCATGTCGGTGAAAGTGGCTTCCGACGAGGGCAATGAGATAACCGCCTTCGCCGGCGACAGCACCATCACCGTGACAGCACACAACTTCGGCAAGCACTATTTCGCCGAGGCCGTAATAGAAAAGGTGAAGGTGGAAGCCGAAGAGGGTGCCACGACAGGTTCACTCAGTATCGGCATCATGCCCGGCACTTGGTTCAAGGCCGATGACTTCCGCCTTGTCTATACCGGACCGCTCAGCAAAGACACCACACCCGATGGCATCCGCGACCTCGAGAACACCTTACAGCCAAGCTCCAAGGGCATATATACCCTCTACGGCATCAAGGTTCTCAAGCCTACAGCACCGGGCATCTACATCATCAACGGCAAGAAAGTAATGGTCAAATAGAGGAAATAATGTGCAAAAGCGATTCTATCACGAGGTTTTGATAGAACCGCTTTGCACGAAAAGACACAATAATTGTTCTGTTTCCCCCTTTTCCCTTGTGAGAAAAAGGAAAATATGTAACTTTGCGGAAAAACTCCACACATGGTCAATCTCAGAACCCCCGACATCAATGTGAGCCACGCCAAACAGGTGATGGGCCAGTGTATGTTCATCGACAACGACCTGCTGTTGTTTGGCTCTTTCGACGAGGTCCCTCTCTCCACCGACCCCCGTCGTGTCAACTGCCTTTTCGTAGCCATCTGCCTCGAAGGCAGCGCCAAATACACCGTCGATGGCAAAGAGCAATTGGTGAAGAAGGACGATGTCATACTCATCAACGACGGCCAGGTCATCGACAGCTACCTGCTCAGCCACGACTGCCGCGGCGTGGCCATGATGTGCTCCAACGACTTCTTTTCCGAGGTGCTCAAGGAGGTGAGAGAGATTTCCAACCTCTTCCTCTTCGCTTACTCCCACCCGGTGTTTCATCTCATGCCCGAGCGCGTGCAGACCTTCATGGAGTACTACAACCTCATCCTCCAGAAAATCAAGGACCCGGAGCATCAGTTCCGCCGTGAGCTGGCCATGTCACTTCTGAAGGCGATGCTCTACGACATGGGCAACGAGATTCACCGCCGCCTGCTGTCCGCTCCCAAGCGGACGTGCGCCGAAACCATTTTCCACGACTTCATCGTGCTCGTCAAGGAACATTTCAGGCAAGAGCGCCGCGTGGGATGGTATGCAGAACAGTTGTGCATCACTCCCAAGTATCTTTCCGAGACCGTCAAGCAAGTGAGCCGCCGGACTCCCAACGACTGGATCGACCACTATGTCATCCTTGAAATCAGACTGTTGCTCAGATGTTCCAACATGAGCATCAAGGAAATCGCACAAGACCTCAACTTCCCCAACCAGTCGTTCTTCGGGAAGTATTTCAAGGAGCATGTGGGCACGTCACCCTCAAAATACAGGAGATATTGAATCCCAATGCTGCCTTACAGTGGCATATTGGGTTTCATGACGTCGTGGCATTTCACCGTATGCTGCTTTGAGAGCGTGTAAGGAGCCGTGACCCGGATGTCCTCCACATTGGCTCCGAAGCCGATGGTGTATTTGCCGGCGGCTGTTTCCCACGCTTGAGTGGCCTCATTATACGACGCCAGGTCGTAGAGCGAGAGATTCATCGTGAGGGTCTCACTCTGGTTGGGCTGAAGTTCCCGTGTCTTGGCAAAGGCCTTCAGTTCGCGGGCGGGCTTCTCCATGCCACCAGCGGGAGCGCTGACATAGAGTTCCACCACCTCCTTGCCGG
The DNA here is from genome assembly GCA_946184125.1 of uncultured Prevotellaceae bacterium. GTDB lineage: Bacteria > Bacteroidota > Bacteroidia > Bacteroidales > Bacteroidaceae > Prevotella. Next base: position 4,990 of record CAMHEL010000108.1, on the reverse strand, counting down.
CTCTTTTTCCTGTGTTGGTGATGGTGACAGATGCGGTGAGCCCGTCTTTCGTGGCTTTGACGACAGGTTTGAACGGGTCTTAAGGATATGCAAAATTAATAAAAGTCGAGCGGAATGCAAAGCACAGCAAGATGAGTTTTATTTTTTGTTGAGGATTTTCCCACTTTTTCCATCGACGGTGATGATGGCGGCACCATTCCGCGGCATCGGTATGGCTGTGGTGTTGCCGATGAAGGAATGGGCTGACATGAGCTGGCCAGCAGTATTATAGACACAGAGTCGGCGTGGTGTGCTGGATGCCGGCCCATGAACAGAGACAATCAGCAAACCGCCCTGTGTGGAGCGCAGTTGCAGCTGTGCGTCAGTTTGCAAGTCTGCGGGATGGCTGATGGCATCGGTGATGCCGCTCTCATAGGCGCCGAGGTCGGGTGCCTGGCCCACGTAATCGATGCCTGCCACCTCGATGCCCCGGTAGTTGCCTCCCTCGACCGCAGTGCCGGCATCGACGAGGAATGAGCCAGGGGTGAGGTGTGCGAAGGTTGTCTCGGGCAGTTCGCCGTCCTCGCCGCGCTCGGCCATCAGCTCCTGATGGTTGTCGACATCAACGAACTGCGTGGGGTCGGCTTTCTGAAACTCACAGTGGTCCACAGTGAGCCGGTCGAGTGTCTCATCCACCTCAAAACGCCCATACTGCCCATTTTTGCCATGCTCGGTGGGCTTGGGCAGCCCCGTGTTCTTGTCGCGCTTGTCGGTGGCATAATTGTCGTTGATGGCAATGCAGTTGGTCAGCCTCACCTCGTGCCCTTGGTCGATGGTCTCGTAGATGCGGTAGGAATACGACTTGGAATCGATGGAGGTGAGCGTCATGCCCGTGCAGTTGTTCATGATGATGTCACCGGCATTATGGTTCTGGTCGAAGCCCTTGGCTTTGTTGCAGATGGCGAGGCACCGGCTGAGATAGACATTCATCGCCCCCTGGTCCGACCCGCATTTGTATCCGTTGCCGTTGCCGTCGGGTGCGATGGTGTTTTCGTCGAGGAAGCCGTTTTTGTAGCTGATGCAATTTTCCATGATGATGGTGACATTGTCGCCGAAAGCCCCGTCTTTCTTATAGAACACATCCCATCCGTCGTCGGAGTTGAGGTATGCGCGGCATCCGTAAAAATAGTTGCCGTCGCCCACGGAGAGTTTTGGTGCGAAGCCGTCGGCGTCGCCCTGCCCCTCGTCGCAGTTGAGGTAGCTGTCGCAATTGACGATGCGGTTGTATGCCCCCAGGTTCTTGATTTGCAGTCCGGTGTCGCCGTTTTTGTAGAAACGGCACTCCTCGATGAGGTTGTCGTGCGCCTGCTCGGTGAGCTTGACGATGTCCGACGAGGAGCCCTTTGCGGGCTTGTTGCGCTCGATGAGCAGACCATTGTCGCTGGCGTTGCAGATGTCGATGCGGTAGAAATGCCAGTAACTGCTGGTGAGCCTCACACCCTGGTAGGGGTTGTCGGAGTGTTTGTGGTAGGGCATGGCGGAGAAGTCGAGCACGGCCCTTCCTCCCACGGCGAAGAGTTCGATGGGCGACTCCTCGGTGCCGTTGCAGTCGTCGATATTGATGCGGTGGTCGTAGAGGTATGTCCCTGCCTTCATGCAGATGCGCATGCCGGGCTGCACGAGTGCGATGGCCTTGTCGAGCGAGAAGAAGGGTTTCTCCTCGGTGCCGTCGGCAGTGGCATCATCGCCGTCGGGTGCGCACCATATTTTCTCGGTGAGGTCGGGGGTGACGGGAACGTTGTCGTCGATGGTGACCAGCCGCTCCTCTCCCAAGGCGGTGCCCACCGTGGTGACGGCGTAGGCACGGTAGTAATAGGTCTTTCCCCACTCCAGGGGCAGTTCGACGGTGAAGACATTCCTCAGCGCCTTGGCCTCGACGTGCGCCGACTCACGGCTCACGCCCGGCTGCTCGCCGTAGGCTATGCCCACCTCGACGAGGTCGGCCCCGCCGTCGTCCACCACGGTGCCTCCTGCCACATACCGGCCACTGTTGGTGGTGAGCTCTCCCGTCACGATGACGGCTGGCGTGGCGTCGGAGGTGCGGAAGGTGCGGTCATCGCCATAAACCGTGCCCGCATTCGAGATGGCATAGGCACGGTAGTGGTATTCGGTGCTGGCTTTCAGTCCGATGGCTGTCACGGTGAAGTTTGTCTCGCCGACGTTCTCCACTTCCACCTTGTTGTCGCCCGTGTCGGGGTTGGGGCGTGTCGCCCATACGATGCCCATCTCGCGCGTGGGTTGGTCGCCGGGGTCGAGAAGCTGCCCGGCGAGGTCGGCGCTGTTTTTGGTGATGTTCGATGCCTCGCCGGTGGCCACCTGGGCCTCCATGCCGAATGCGGTGGCTGAGACGGCGAGGTCGTCGATGTCGGCGTCGCCACTGCCGTCGTTGGCTATTTTCACACGGTTGGCTTGTGGGTCATCCACGGTGATGGTGGCGACACCGGTGGCGCTCACCGTCTCAAGCTTCTGCCACGAGCGCCCCGAGTCTTTCGACACATAGACATCGATGCCCTTTCCCTTCCTGCCCACGTCGAAGGTGATGGTTTTCACTCCTTTGTCGAGGACAGGCGTGACGACATAGCTGCCGTTCTTGTAGAGGCGCAGGTTCTGCTTCCCGCTCCTCACGTAGCTCGAGTTGGTCGACACAAATGCCTTGAGGAAGAGCCACTCGCCCTGACCCTCGACCACGACAGCCACCTCGTCGTCGGACGACTTCTCGGGAATGTTGCTTTCAAAATCGTTGACGAAGTAATTGCCGTTCTCATCGACAGCACTGGCTGCCGCCGGAAACAAGAAACCCAGCATGGCTATCGCCAGGCAACGTGTAAAAATTTGTTTGCAAGTCATTTTCTGATTTGTTCTGTTTGTAGTAGTCTTGGCGGCACGATAATAGCCTTATGAGTGAATTGCCATGTGCCGTCGGTTTGCAAAAGTACGATTTTTTTCGATAGGCTGGTGTGGTTTTCCCTTTCTTTGCAAAAAAAATCGTACCTTTGCAGGCTGTAAGACTACAAAAAAGCTAACACATCATGGAAATACCATCATACAAGAAGTCTTTTTTCCTGTTGCTTCTGCTCTGCTGCGTCACTATTCTGCCTTTCATCGGCCTCTCGGAATACCACACGAAAGGCGAGCCGCGTGAGTCGGTGGTGTCGTATTCGATGCTCTCGACGGGCGACTGGACCCTCCCCCGCAACAATGGCGGCGAGATGGCCTACAAACCGCCGTTTTTCCACTGGTGCGTGGCTGTGGTGTCGGCCGTGCGGGGCGAGGTGACCGAGGGGACATCGCGCCTGCCCTCCTCGCTGGCGCTCATCGGGATGACCATGATGGTCTTCTCCTTCTTCGCACGACGCAAAGGCGTGGCCATGGGACTGCTCACGACACTGGTGGCGCTCACCACCTTCGAACTGCACCGTGCCGGCGCCAACTGTCGTGTCGACATGGTGCTCTCTGCCGCCACGGTGTGCGCGATGCTGTGCCTTTACCAGTGGCATGAGAAGGGCCGCCATTGGGGGCCGGCACTTGCCGCCGTCGTGCTGATGGGTATCGGCACGCTGACGAAGGGGCCGGTGGGCACACTCATACCCTGTCTGGTGATGGGCGTATACATGCTGGTGCGTGGCGAGCGCTTCCTCCCCACCCTGCTGCGCCTCATGGGACTCGGACTGCTGTCGCTCATCCCTTATGCTGCCTGGTTCTTCGCTGCATGGCAACATGGCGGACAGGAATTCCTCGACCTGATGTATGAGGAGAATATCGGCCGTATGACGAACACCATGGGCTACAACTCGTGTGTCGAGCCCTGGTACTATAATTTCCTGACGCTCGTCGGCGGCTTCGCTCCCTGGACGCTGCTGCTGTTGCTCTCGCTGCCGTTCCTCCGCCGGCCCAGTGGTGGTTTCAGCCCGAAGAATTGGCTCAGACAAGGGTGGAGCAAAATGCGGAATGGCGATGCCGTGGCGGTATTCGCGGTGACGGTCATCGTCGTCATCTTCATTTTCTACAGCATCCCCCAAAGCAAACGGTCGGTGTACCTCATGCCCATCTACCCCTTCATGGCCTATTTCTTCGCCCGGTACATCGGGTGGATTGGCCGTCATGCCAACCGCGCTCTCCATATCCATGGCTCCATCCTCGCCGTGCTCATCCTGCTCGTCGTTGTGGCAACGGTGCTGCTTCGCACTGGTGTCATCACCGAACCGCTGATGGCGTTGATAGGCAAGAAGCCCAAGGACGCTGCCATCATCGAGGCACTGAGCAGCCGATATGCTTGGTGGCAGATACTGCTCATCGTCGCTGCCATAGTGCTGGCCATCAGGTGGTGGTTCGTCAGGAAAAAGGGTGTGGGACACGCCATCGCCATGACCTTCGTGCTCACCATCATGGTGTATGTGCTGCAAGATGGGGTCTATGGCCCCAGGGTGCTCAACACGAAATCGGTGAAAGCCATCGCTGCTGAAATCGACCGTGCCGCACCGGCTTCCGAGGCGCCGCTTTACGAGATGATCGAGGCTGGCGTGATGGCGAAGGGCGACCCCGTGCATTTCTTCGAGGTGAACTTCTACTTAGGCAACCGCATCGGCAATTTCTACAAGGAGCGGCCCGAGAAGGGCTTCCTGCTCATCAGTGCCGACGATGCCTCACGCTGGCTGGAGGTCTTCCGAAAGGAGGGCTATGACTTCACCCTACGCTATTCCGCACCAAAACGGGAAATGCGCGTCTTCGCCTTCGAAAAGAAATGATTTGGAAGGAGTTTTGGAGTTTGGGAGTTTAGACATTAGTTTGCCTATTCATGGTTCATCGTTCATGGTGATTGGCACAGAGAGTTTCCTTTCGCGATTAGTGGTAGGAGCTTAGCCCGTCAAAGACCGACTGAAAACAAACCTACATTGCTCGTCGGGATTTGCAATCCCGACGCATTGAATATCAGGATTTTCAATCCGAAAAT
>CAMHEL010000107.1 GCA_946184125.1 uncultured Prevotellaceae bacterium | reverse complement strand
GGAGACTTTGTCTCAACTGCAGCCATCACGATAGCCTGCATCTGCTCCATTGTGTTGAAATTGAAAGCAGGAATGGCATAACCGCCAGCAACTGCTCTCTTGAACATCTCGCGGGTATTCACGAGACCAAGTTCTTTGTAGCTTATCATAACTTTCTGTATTTATAAGTTAAAAATAAATTGATGATTGTCTCTAAAAACGGTGCAAAGGTACAAAAAAGTTTAGAGATGAGAGTTTAGAGATGAGAGATTTTTTGCTTTACAGGGTGCATTTTCGTGGATAAAGATAAAAAATCCCCTGTTTTGTTTTGTCCGTTTGATAAAAAATCGTACCTTTGCAGCGCTTTTCCAGACAGAAAGCAATCGAGAACATATAATTTGTTACACCAGCAGTAGTATATTGACTGTATAAAACAAAAGAACTAAAATGAAAAAAGGTATTCATCCAGACAACTATCGCCCTGTCATTTTCAAGGACATGTCAAACGGCGATATGTTCCTGTCACGCTCCACTGCCAAGAGCAACGAAACTGAAATGTTCGAAGGTCAGGAGTATCCACTCATCAAGATTGAAATTTCTTCAACTTCTCACCCATTCTACACAGGTAAGGCTAAACTCGTCGATACTGCAGGTCGCGTCGATAAGTTCATGAACCGCTGGGCTGTGATGAAGAACAAGAAGTAAGACACACTTCAACATAGCACAAAGGAGACTTTACATCATCGTGAAGTCTCCTTTTTCGTTGCATTCCATCAAAAGGGGATGGAAACCATACAGTGTCAGCGTCCCATCCATTCCCACAACCGCCAATACAGGTCTTCCCAAAAACAGAACACCCGATAGGAACGGAAAGGGTAATAACCCCGTTTTCCCCTTGAGCGACCACGGGAGAAGACGCACCTCTATGGTGGACTTAAGTGAGCATATTATGTTTCACATCCCCGTGCACACAATAAAACAGCAGATTCCACGTTACATTATATAATAGGTAGAGAGTATGAGTGAGAAGAACTTTTGGAAAAGAGCACAACGGCGGGCAGCCATTGAGTTGGACAGACTGCGGAATGGGAACAGATACTACAACTGGTATGTGTTCACGCAGCAGTTGTCGGACAACCTGAAGAAGACGCTCCAGCCGCACTATACGAAGGGAGGCAACGGCGAGAGAACGCCATTCCCAGCGGTAGTGGCAGTGCACAACGGCTGGACAGAGAGCGGCGGATGGGCCGACAGATTGCGGGGAATGGTGTCCACATACCTCCTCTGCAAGGAGCTCCACCGGACGTTCAAGATTCTGTTCACCCATCCTTTCCCGATAGAGCTGTTTCTGCAGCCCAATACCTACGACTGGCGCATGGACGAGGCGGACGCAACATTCTCCATTCCATCGTCATGTCCCATTTGTCTGGAGGTTGGCAGCGAGAGCCGATGGCAGGCCAAGAAGCAGAGAGAATGGATGAAGCGACACCTGGAAACCAGCCGGGATAAGCAGACGCATGTCTATACGAATGCCACATTTGCCTATTATGAAGACTTCCAGCAAGGCTTTCACGAACTGTTCAAGCCCTCGGCAAGACTACAAAATGCGATAGACCGAGAGTTAGCCATATTAGGGAACACATACGTGAGCGCATCAGCCCGGTTTGTCGGAGCGCTTGGCGATTTTGAAGACACCGTCGATGTGGGAATTCTTCCCGAAGACAAGCGAGAACTGCTCATCAATGCTTGCATGGAGCAACTGGAACGCATCCACCAGACTCACCCACAAGCCACCCTGCTTGTCAACTCCGACAGCACCACATTCCTGCAACGCGCACAGCGGTTGCCCTACACCTATATCCTTCCGGGCACCATCATCCATCTTGACACGAAAAGCCCGAAAAGCACTGTCGATGGACTTTATGGCACCTACGAGAAGACCTTCCTCGACTTCTATATGATTGCCCATGCCACCAGCATCTATCGCCTTCAAGGCCGCTGGATGCGCGCATCAGGCTTTCCGTATGCAGCCTCACGGGTGTACGGTCATCCATTCCACACCTTAGAAAACCACCTCAAACAACACTAACCCTCACCTGCCACACGCCCAGCACACCGATATGCCAGACCCCAACACACAGTCTTCATTCAGGAACATTATGAAAGGTACCGCCCTTTTCGGCGGCACCCAAGTGTTCACGACGGGCATCAACCTCGTCAAGGGAAAGCTGGTGGCTGCCATCCTTGGCGCAATGGGTATGGGCATATCTTCCCACCTCTCCTCCACCCTCTCCCCCATCCAGCAGTTTTTCTCTTTCGGTCTGACCACATCGGCCGTGAAATCCATTTCGGCCACCACCAACGAGCAAGAGCGGTCAGCTCTTATGAAAAGCCTGCGCCGACTCATGCTGCTGCTCGCCCTCATCGCCATGTCCGCCACAGCGGGCTGCTCCGTGTGGCTCAGCATGCTCACCTTCCAGACCCCCAGCCATTGGCCCTGGTTCGTCATGCTCGGCATAGCTGTATTCTTCCTCATGCTGTCCAGCGGCGAGACAGCCATTTTGCAAGGCATGAGAGCGCTCAAAGCCCTGGTCATCTGCAACTTCGTCTCTCCACTCAGCGGTCTCTTCATCTCCGTACCCCTCTATTGGGTGTGGGGCATAGAAGGCATCGCACCTGCCATGATGGCATTAGGACTCATCTCATGGGTGACCGCGCGCCATTTCACATGGCGGATCCACCTCGTGCCCGTGCCACAATCATGGCGCACCACCCTCTCCCTTGGCCGTGACATGCTCACCCTCGGCTTCACCATCATGGTGGGCGGTGTCATCGGTTCGCTGGCCATCTATGCCGTCAACACCTTCATTGCCCATTACGGCACCGAATCCGACCTCGGACTCTATCAGGCAGCCAGCATCATCACCGTGCAATGTGCCACCCTGGTGTTCACAGCAATGGGCACAGACTTCTTCCCCCATCTCTCATCCCTCATCCACCAACGCCACCGGGCCACCCTCCTCATTGGACAGCAGGGCGAAATCGTGCTACTGCTCATCGTGCCCGTATCGCTCGTCCTCATCACGCTCGCCCCCATAGCCGTCAGGGTATTGCTCACCAGCGAGTTCACCCCCATCACATTCCTGCTGCGCGCCATGAGCGTGAGCCTTCTCTCGCGCGCCATCTGCTATCCGCTCGACTACATTTGCATCGCCAAGGGTGACCACACCTACTTCTTCCTGATTGAGTGTGTGTGGACGAACATCAAGACCGTCACACTCACCATCGTGGGCTATACGCTCGGCGGCATCGACGGCATCGCCATCGGCTTCCTGATAGGTGTGCCCATCGAGATAGCCGTCAGCATCCTCTTCAACCGTTGGCGCTACGGCATCGGGTACACATCGAGCTACTACCGGCTGGCCGGCTTCTTGACCGCCGCCCTCCTGGGATGCTTCGCCGCCTCCTTCGTACCCTCCCTCCCTGTGGCCTACACACTCATGGCCCTCATCAGCCTCGCCACTTGCGCCTACGCCTACCAGCAGATAGACCAGCGCATCAACATACGAAACCTCATCCAACAGAAAACACATGCCAGAAGTCAGCGTTCTCGTGGCAGTCTATAACGCCGCCGCCACCCTTCCAAGATGTCTCGATTCTCTGCTTAATCAGACACTTACTCCCGTGCAGATTATCTGCATAGACGATGCGTCCACCGACGCCTCGCCACAAATCCTGCGGCACTACCAGCAACAACACCCCACCTGTATCGACGTGGTGGAACTGACTGAAAACCACGGACAAGCATACGCCCGCAATCAAGGGATACCGCTTATCAAGGCTCCCTTCACCGCCTTCCTCGACAGCGACGATTATCTTGCCCCCGATGCGCTTCAGGCGGCGGTGGAGACCTTCAGACAGCACGACGAGACCGACTGCGTGCTGCTCGACGTGCGCTACACCTATCCCGACGGACACACCCACGGCTACCGCACCCGCCCCTTCGACCGCATGACAGGTTATGAGGCCTTTCTGAAAGCCCTGCGATGGGACGTGCACGGATGGTACGTGGCACGCACATGGCTCTACCAGCAGTACCCCTATGACGACACCTGTCACAGCTACAGCGATGACAATACCACGATGGCCCACTATCTCCATTCGCGCGAAGTGAGATGCTGTCCGGGCAAATACTACTTCGTGCAGCACGACGACTCATGCACCCACCAGCCCGGCATGGGACGCTTCGACTGGCTGGCCGCCAACGAAAGCCTGCACCAGAGCCTGTTGCAATGGGGCATTGAGACTCGTGTGGTGGACAGTTACGAAGAGCAACGCTGGCTCGTGCTCATCGGGTGTTTCCAGTTCTACTGCCAGCACCGCCAGTTGTTCACTCACCCGCAACGAGCCAGCGCACTGCAGAAACTGCGCCACGCATGGCAAAGCATCCACGTCAAGAGCCTTCCACGAAGGCTCTTGCACAAGCCCGGTTACATGCCGCTACGCCCTTTCTGGACATTATTTGTATGGCAAGAATGGGTTTTCTACATGTTCCGAAGACTCAGATACGACTCAAACGGTCAAAAAAAGTATAAAAAGCACTGATTTCTCAAAAAAAATGACCACCTTTGCATATTGAATGCTGACAACACATAGAAATGAAAATAGTTATACTTGACGCATATACCGTGGACCAAGGCGAACTCACTTGGGACGGATTGACAGAACTGGCTGAAGTGGAGGCATACGAACGCACAGCCCCTGAAGAAGTGATAGAACGTTGTAAAGGAGTCGAAATGGTGCTCACCAACAAGGTGGTGCTTGACGCCTCCGTGCTCAACATGCTGCCCCGCCTGCAATACATCGGTGTGCTCGCTACTGGCTACAACGTGGTGGATCTCGAAGTAGCAAGCCGCCAAAACATCGTCGTGACCAACATCCCTGCCTACTCCACCGAGAGCGTGGCACAGATGGTCTTCTGCCACCTGCTCAACATTGTCAGCCATGTCGATTACTACGCCATCGAAAACCGCTCTGGCAGATGGAGCAACTCACCCGACTTCTGCTACCTCGACCACAACCTCTTCGAGCTCAACGGCAAGAAAATGGGCATCGTCGGACTCGGCAACACAGGCATGGCAACCGCACGCATCGCCGCAGGCTTTGGGCTTCAAGTCTTGGCATACACTTCCAAAGACGAAGACGACCTCCCCTATGGCATCAAGAAAGCCGACCTCGACACTCTCTTCGAGCAGTGCGACATCATTTCGCTCCACTGTCCTCTCACCGACGACACCTTCCATCTTGTCAATGCAGAACGGCTCGCCACCATGAAGCCCTCCGCCATCCTCATCAACACAGGCAGAGGTCCCCTCGTCGATGATGCAGCCGTGGCAGAAGCCCTCAACAGCGACCAACTCGCCGCCTACGGAGCCGACGTCATCACCACCGAGCCACCCGCATCCGACAATCCGCTCCTCTCAGCCAAAAACAGTTACCTCACCCCGCACATAGCCTGGGCAACGCACGAGGCGAGACAGCGACTCATCAATATCTGTACAGAGAATGTCAGAGCCTACTTAGATGGAGAGCCTGTCAATCAGGTGAACTAAACAAAAGCATAAAGAAAAAGATGAAAGATTGAAGTTGGTTTCAACACACCTCAACTTCAATCTTTCATTTTTCATTTAATACCCTCTTCCGTCACCTGCGCTCGCACTCGGCTGAGGGTTTCGGGAGTCATCTGAAGGAAGGAGGCGACATTGTGGAGAGGAGCACGACGAATGATTTCCGGATTCTCGCGGAGGGTACGAATATAGCGTTCCTTGGCAGTCTCGAAACGGAGCACGTCGGCTTTACGCTGCGAGATGATGAGGGCACGTTGGTAGAACTTGAAGATGAGTCGGCAAAGTTCAAACGTATGACTGGCTATGGCTTCCATCTCTTCGTGCGGAATGCCATAGACCACACCTGGCTCTATCATCGACGCTACGATCTTGGAGGGTTCACGCAAAAAGAAACTCTCAATGCAAACCACCATGTCTCCCTCATGACTGATATGTTCGGTCACGGTCGCATTGTTCTTCGTATAGTACTGCAACACCATGCCCCTGTCCACATAGAACATGTGGTTGCACACCTGACCCTCACTGACCAGTTTATGACCACGCAGCACTTTCATGGGCACAAGGATGTTGGCGAAGGCATGCAATGCCTCCACACTCAGTTTCACATCATAGATGCGGCAGATCTCCCTTGCCACATCTCGGCGTCGGTCATTCAGATTCACAATATCATTTACAATTTAGTCATTTACCCTGCGGCAAGTCGCACACCGTGTCAACCCTCTAACCCCTCAACTCTAAACTCTAACCCCTCAACCCTTTCCGTAGTCGCGTTCACCGAAGATGGTGGTGCCGATACGAACCATCGTGCTTCCATGCTCCTGCGCAATAAGATAGTCACCGCTCATGCCCATCGAGCGTTCCTTGAAGGCAGGTTCGTCAGCAAAGAAGCATTCCTTCACAGTGGCAAAGACCTGGTTCACCGTGTCAAACTCACGGGCTATCTGCCCCTCATCGTCAGTATTGGTCGCCATTGCCATCAGCCCCACCACACGCACATGCTGCATGGTCTTCCATTCTCCTGCCGCAAGCATCTCCAGCAACTCGCCGGGAGTGAAACCAAACTTGGTCTCCTCGGCTGCCACATGTAGTTGCAACAGCACATCCACCACCCTATCCACCTTCTCTGCCTGCTTGTTGATTTCCTTCAACAATTTCACAGAATCAACTGAATGTATGAGACTTATATATGGCACAATATACTTTACTTTATTCGTCTGCAAGTGTCCGATAAAGTGCCATTCAATGTCCTTCGGAAGCACCTCTTCCTTCGCCATCAGTTCCTGCACATGGCTTTCACCAAAGATGCGTTGCCCTGCCCCATAAGCCTCCCGAAGAGCCTCCACAGGATGGAACTTTGACACAGCCACCAAGCAAACACCCTGCTTCAAGGTGGCCCTCACCCGCTGCAAATTCTCTGCAATCATTTATGCCTCAAATTCTAGTTTAGCGTCCTCTTTCTTGTCACGTGCCACAAAGCGGAACACATCCATGATTTTAGTTTCCTGCAAGGAAGCAATGCGGTAGTCCATCAGACTGCCCTTCATGCCCTTGTCAAAATTCTCCACAGCCTCGTGGAACGTGCTAGCCTGCACCAGCATGTTGTTGGCAATCTCCTTCTCCGTCTGCGTCTTCTCATCAATCGTGATGAAGAGACAACGCACCTTGTACCACCTGTCAGCCACATCGCTGTCGCTGGTGAAGATTTCAGCATACTTCACACGCTTGATGTCCGTCACGTCCAGATTGCCGTGCGCATAAGGCTTCACCTCCTCAATGATTCTCGACTCCGCCTCGGTGAAGTTCAGCGCATCCACCAGATACACAAACGTCTGGGGCTTCGTGGTGCCGTCGTCCTGCATCACATCCATCTTCACCTTGCATTCAAACCAACTATTGATTTCCATTGCTTTTTCTCTTTATTCGTTAATAACTGGAGTGCAAAGATACGGATTTTAAGTGAAATGCAAAAAGAGAAAAGAGAAAAAAAACTCACACAACCCCCTCTTCCACATACGAAGCCCCTCCGCATCCTTGCCGATGCAGAGGGGCTGCGCCCTTTCTCTTCTACTGATTTTTATTTATTTCTTTTTCTTGGCAGTGCGCACCCCATTAAGGAAGTCCACCATCTTCTGCAGATTCGCTTCCGAATACATGCCCATGCCGTGACCTCCTTCGGGCTCACGCAAGATGTGGCTTTCCACACCAGCCTTCTGCAGTTGGTCGTAGAGATACTGGCTCACGCAAGATGCCACCACATTGTCCTTATCGCCATGGAAGATATATCCTGGCACATCGTCCTTGTCAATGTAGCCCGATGCACTCAGCAGCAAGAACTTGCTCTCGTTGCCTTCCTTCGGAGCACCGATAAGTTGTTCCTCAGGCGTGTTGCCCTTGCCACCAAATATCATCGCATTGCCACATTCCATCTGGAGCAATTCGGTTGGACCAGACCAGTCGCAGAATGCGTTCACATAACTTGACTCCTTCGTGTAAGGACCCACGCTGCCTTCAATGTCATACTCTGCTTCGCCCTGCTTTGCCACCTTAACGCCATTTGAGAGCGCTGTCACGGCAGACAGGTGACCACCTGAAGAGAATCCAGATGTAGCGATGAAAGAAGTGTCGAATTTGTACTTGGTAGCATTGGCACGGATGAAGCGGATGACCGCTTTGATGTCATTCACCTGAGCAGGCCATTTGCCATCACGGATGGAACGGTGGTTAGGTGTCACCACAGCGTAACCAGCCTTGAGCAACGCAGCACAGATGGTGTTGATGTCAGCAGCACCCTTAGAACTGTTGCTGCCCCATGCACTTCCGTAGATATGTACCACCACAGGATATTTTTCCTTCACTTCCTTGGGAAGATAGATGTCAAGCATGTGGTAAACCTGTCCGTCATCGCCAGCATAGTTGATGTCCGTAAATTTCTCGGAATACTCTGCCTGAGCCTGAGAACTCTGGTCTCCGCCAAAGCCACCGAAGCCGCCGAAACCACCACCAGGGAAGCCACCGCCAGGGAAACCGCCGCCAGGGAAACCGCCGCCAGGCTGAGCCATCAATGCTGTTGCACTCATCAGTGTAGCACCAAGTGCCAATGTCTTCAAATAACTCTTCATAATTTTGTTTTTTTACTAGGTTAGAGTGATTAAAAAAGTTTATAATAAAAGAATAACATTATATTGGATGTAAAAAACGCCCAAAAGTTTAATCCACACGTCAAAAAACATACGATACATCATCATTCATCTAATCGTTCCACAGGAACTCGTTGAGATGAAACATTGCCCTAAGAGGCAAATGAAACAAAGAAACAAAGTTGTTCAATTCGTAATCTGTCATCTGGAACGATTCCCTATCTCGCTCGATAACGAAAAAACCTCCCCACCAGCACTATGCTGAGGGGAGGCTCTTCATTTTATCCTAATCAATCCTTCTGCCTTATGGGGGCAAAACATTGCTGTCATTCGTAGGCATAAACCAACCCGTATTTCTCATGAAGCCGGCGTAGCGAACCGTCTGCCTTCATCTGGGAGAGAACGGCATTGACCTGGGCGAGAAGGTCATCCTGTCCCTTGCGCATCAGTGCCCCAGTTTCACCGTGGGTGAAAGGCACACTGATAAGTGGGGCAGCAAGGCGCAGATCGTTCTGCACGTACCACGGAGCCTCGGTGATTTCGGTGATCATCACATCGGCATGGTCGTCAACCACCTGCGAGGGGATTTCCTCGTTCTTGTTTGATTCTTTTTTCGATGTCAGGCGTAAAACTTCCTCCGACATTCCCGTGTCGAGGGAGTTTCACGTCTTGTGCTATTCGTCCCATTCGTTGCGAAACAGGGGAGTTGGAGGGGTCTCTAACTCCAACGAAATAAAACTCTCGAAACTTGAATTGAGTTATTTAAACTGCTTCCTAAGGGTCAGGATATTCTTGTCGCCTTTCCGTTCGTATGCGACATCGTCCATAATTTGACGAATCAAGTGGATGCCCAGACCACCAATGGGACGTTCTTCTGCCGACATGGTGGTATCAACCTCTACCTTTGCCGTGGGGTCGAAAGGCTTACCGCTGTCGCTGATGAAGAACGAGAGCATACCACCAGCTATCGTGGAAACGATGGTCACCGTACCCTGTGTACCTTCTGGATAGGCATATTGCATCACGTTGACCACCGCTTCCTCAATGGCCAGATTCAGGCTCATCGCCAGCGACGCATCCAACGAGGCATCCTCTGCCACCTCGTCGATAAACTGTGACAACTGCGGGATGGTATTGATGTCGTTAGGCAGGGTGATGGAGTGGCTGCGCTCACTGTCCGCACCTATCTTCTGGTTGTACTGTATGGCCATCATCGTCAGGTCATCGCTCTGCTCGGCATCACCGACGAAGGTGTGGACAGCATCAACCATCTGCTCCACCATTCGGCACGGTGTCAGTCCTCCGCTGTCAACTGTCACCTGGGCTGTAGCCAGCATCCGCTCATCGCCAAACTGTCTGTGCGTGATGTCCTCGGCCTCGTTCAAGCCATCGGTATAGAGGAAGATGACGGTGCCGTCGTCAATGTTCATCTCCTGTCCGACAAATTCCCAGCCGGGCATGATACCTGCGGGCAGATTGCTGTTCACTGGTAGCAGACCGACGCTGCGCTCATCCCTGGAGATGAGCAGCGGCGGGTTATGACCCGCATTGCAATAAGCCATGTGTCCTGTATCGAGGTCAATGGTGCCGACAAACAGCGTGACGAACATGCCCTGCTCGTTGTTCTCGGAGATGGTGTTGCTGAGTTGGGTGACGATACGATCGGGCTTTTCCTCGTGGGCCGAAATGGTTCGGAACAGCGCCCTCGTGACAGTCATCACCAGCGAGGCTGGGATACCCTTGCCACTCACGTCGCCGATGCAGAAGAAGAGTCTGCCGTCACGGATGTAGAAGTCATAAAGGTCACCGCCCACAGCCTTGGCGGGCGTCAGTTGCCCATAAATGCTCACCTCGTCGCAGTCGGGAAACGGCGGGAACGTTTTGGGCAACATGGCCATCTGGATGGCACGGGCTATGTGCAACTCACTCTCTATTGATGCCTTCTGGGCGGTAGTGTCCTTCAGTTCCTCAATGTAACGGACGAGCGACTGCTGCATATCGGCAAACGAGTGGCTTAACTGCCCTATCTCATCGATGCGGCGGAAGTCGGGCATCTGCGCATCAAACTGTCCCGACGCGATAGTCTCAGCCTCCTTGGCCAGCCGTCCAAGGGGGCGCAGCTCGCGGGTGATGATGCGGATAAAGAAGAAGAGCATCAGCAACAGTCCCACCGCCATGATGCCCCACACGATGTGGCGCAGCCGGTTGAAGCCACTGAAGATGTCGCTCTCTGGGCAGACGATGGCCATCGAGCAGCCCGTCTGTCCGAGGGGTTTGTAGAACACGTAGCTATCCACGCCGTCTATCTTCATCCGCTTCATGCCCTCCTCACCGCGCTGCATGGCATAACCCAAGGCGGTCAGGACCGTGTCAGGTCGGTCGATGGTCTGCGTAAAGATCGTCTGGCGGGTTATCTTCGCCGTGTCGGGATGCACGAAGTAGGTGCCACCACGACCAATCATGATGCTGTAGGAGTTGGGATAGGGCTTGGTCTCGGAGATGGTCTTCGACAACCAGTTCAGCGACAAGCTGGTGTTCACGACACCAATCATCGCACCCTCCTTGTCCTTGATGGTCTGACAGTAACTGGTCACCATCTCGTAACTGTTGCTTGGCGCGTCATAGTCCATATAGGGTTCCGTCCAGCACGGACGGTCAAGCAGTTTGGTCATCAGATACCAGTCCATGTAGAAGTACTGGTAGTGGTCGCTACCGCCCTGAATGGTGCGGATGGTGTCGCCATCATGCAGGGAGTAGGCCGAGAAATAGCGGCCCTTGTCCTTGAAGTGATAGGGTTCGAAAGCGATGGAGCAGTTGTAGAAGTCGGGATTGTTCAGCAACATGCCACGGCTATAGACGAACATCGAATCGGCCTTATCGGGATGCCGCTGCACCAGCCACTCGGTCATCTGGGTAGCCACCTCTACGCGGTTCAGGATGCCCTCTACACGCAGCGAGGTCTTGTCGAGTATCTGCGTGGCTCGGCTGATGGCCTCTTGATGCACGGCCTCGCGTGCCTGCCACACAAAGAAGCCCAACGACGCATTAAAAATGACGGCGGCAAACAGCACCACCCACAGGCTGAGCCTGACGGACAGCCTTCGACGGAAATATGCAATCAGTTTCTTCATTTTTCAATTTCTTTCATTTTCCACATTATATCGCCATGTCGGCTTCTCGTTATTCCGACAACTCCTCGTACGTCACTTCGCGCTCCAGCATCATGTTGTTCTTCATCAGCCGGGCCGCCTGCCTCACCATGTCCGGACGCAGACGGAACTCGCGTCTCTTCGACTCGCGATCCACCTGTAGGCGCAGCACCTCCTTTAGCATCAACCGCTGCATCGTGCGGTTTGTGGCAATACGCTCTTTCTCCACCCGCTCCATCACAATGTCAAGCGCCTCCTCAGGATGCTGTGCGGTCCACTCCCACCCCTTGCGGCTGGCAGCAGCAAACTTGCGGGCCTCGTCACGGTGGTGCTCGTAGTAGTCACGGGTCATATAAACCCCGTCCTCCTGCACATTATAGCCGTGGTTGCAGAAACGATAAACCGTCTTGTCACTCATTTTCATACCAGCCTGCACCAGTTGGTAGTACTCGTTGTAACTCATGGCCAGCGTGGCGTCGAGTGCTCCAACCACAAACAGGTTGACGCCCTGAGCCAGCGGCACCCACTCATAGTCCAAATGGTCCTTGATGCTCATACAGATGGCCAACTGACCAAACCCTACACTCCAGATGCCGACGCGGGCACCCTTCTGGGTCAACGGGTCTTTGCCTCGCGCTGAGACAATGACCATCGCATTGTTCATCGATGTCTGCAGGATGTTGACCAGGGGTACTCCACCATCCACCACCTCCAACGCCTGACAGAGTTGTAGTGTCGTGGCTTGACACTCACCCGAACGCAGACGGCTCATCGCAGGTTGTGTAACCGACGGATGTTCTATGCGTACCTTCAGCCCCGCCTCACGGTAAAAGCCTTTCGCCTCCGCCACATAGTAGCCTGCAAACTGCGCCTGCGCCGTCCACTGAGGCGTAAACACAATCTCGTCCTGAGCGTATGCGGTAACACTCAGCAGACTTATGATAATAAAAATAACTATTCTGTGCATATTACTATTGTTTTTACTCGAGTTTCGCAAATGTTCAACGTGTTCTTTTTTAACTACAAATTTCACTAATTTTATTTTTTTAGTAGGTTCAGTCTTCATTTACAAGTGCAGTGCATGGACCTGTTCGAGCAGACCTTTCACCATGTAAATCAAGTTGATAGTTCATACGTCTGAGGATTTAGGATAAAACACTTGGTTGATGAGCCGCAGGAACTCCTGATAGGCGAAGGTGTCGCTGAGTTCGCTGAGCGAGGCGGCAAGCCCCCGGTAGTGCCACTCGTGCTCCTTGCGGTCTTTGACGTGGAAGAGTGACCAGAGAGCATCGCCTTGCAGGGCATAGTCGCGAGCGATGGCCCGCATGTTCGAGAGTTTGTCGCCAAGTGCCACGGTCTTGACATCATGGGAAGCACGGGCCAAACGGTCGATGGCGGTCTGCTTGCGGATGTGCCAACTGTCCTCGTCGGATAGACCGTCGAGGACGCTATCGCTCTCCGAAGCCACCAGCGAGGCAATGTAATCGCCAAATTCGGTGCGTATCTGCTCCACGGTCACATCGGTGTCCTCCACTGTGTCGTGGAGTGCGGCAGCGGTCAGCAGTTCCTGGTCGCTGGTCATCGTGGCCACAATCTCCACGGCTTCCATAGGGTGAACGATGTAGGGAAAGCCTTTGCCGCGACGCTCCGTCCCGGCATGGGCGCGAACCGCAAACACAATGGCGCGGTCTAGTAATGTGGTGTCTAAGGGTCTTTTTGCCATTGTCTATTCCAGATATTTGGTTCTGAATTGCTGCTGTTTTTCTTTTGAGAAGTCCAATTGATTTTCGATGTACTGTGACAGCGAGCCGTATTCTCGGTCAATCAGGTCATGCGTTGCCTCAAAATTCTCGCGACTCACACCGACCATCGCACAGATGAAGGCTATAGCCTCGTTCCCGTCCATTCCTGACGTTCCGTCACCTACCCGTTGCCCTGCCATATCACGGACTTGCGCCGTCAGTGCTTCTATCTGACAAGCATAACTCTGGTTGGAGAGGTCGAAGTCCTCCACAATGGTCTCTTTGTTGGCTCCGAGAGCCGCAAGAACGAAAGCCAAAGGTGTGACGCCATAGATGATGAAAAACAATGTCACTTCTGTAGGTATATGTCCGATATGTTCGAAAAACATAGTCTTAGAATTCAAAATTAGTCATAATTCATTTGCAAAGATACACATTATTTCTTCACTTCCAAACTTTTCAAATCATTTTTTGAAAAAAGCAAGGAAGGTCTATGCATGAGACACCATCAAGTGTATGGGTGAGATACCTCAAC
>CAMHEL010000106.1 GCA_946184125.1 uncultured Prevotellaceae bacterium | reverse complement strand
CAATGCCACATAACTGAGCCATTTCAGCGTCATAGTCAATTTCTCATTCATAGCGTAAATCAATTTAATTGTTATTCAGGTTGCAAAGGTAGTGGTATTTGTCGAAAAACGACAAATAATAGATGTTAATTAACTATTATTTAACTGAAATCGTATGCGATTACAGAAATAATGTATCAAGAATTAATGGGCGTGAGAGATAAACCACAAATTATTCGAAATTGTAAAAAAGACAAAAATTTGACATATTAAAAAGAAATCTAAAATGAAAAATCAACACGTCCAATGTAGGATGTGTTGATTTGGTTTATAGTGACAAAGGTGCTGTATGCTTAATACACAGGCTTCACCACTTCCACCCTCATTCCAAGGGCTGCAATGATACGATAGAAAACGCCGACACTTGGGGTGATAACGCCGTTTTCTATCTTAGAAATATACGACTTTGTGGTCTGTGTACGCTCAGCCAGTTCGCTTTGAGTCATCTTAGCCTCTTTGCGAGCATCCTGAAGTATCTGGCCAGAATAGAACGAATAGGCAGCCTCTTCGGCTCTTGCACGTTCGGAAGTACCTTCCTTGCCGAACTTGGCATCAAGAACGGCATCGTAGTCAACGATTTTGTGATTGTTTGTCTGCATAATATGCCTCCTTTATCTTTATTGCTTTTTCTATTTCATTCTGTGGTGTCTTCTGCGTTTTCTTTTGGAATCCGTTGAACAACACCACAATCTCGCCTTCGTCGAAGATGAAGAACACACGATAGATGTTTCCACCGTACTCGGTTCGTAACTCATAGATACCATCACGTACGAGTTTAACGAACTTCTTAGGCAGCCGATCTTGGGACTTCAACAACAGGAGACCGTATTGTATTTTCTCCTGTTCTTTCTCTTTCAAGGTCTCCATGAAGGCCTCAAAATAGCCGCCGTATGTTCTTATCTTGCGTTGCATTGGTGCAAAGATAACAAAAGTTGTTGGATTATGCAACTTTTTTGAGAAGATTTTTGTTCAAAAAGTGCTATAATACTTTATAAAATGCCAGCCAAAGTATCGCTGAATGTCATGATTTTATATGAGCTGATACTTAAAAAACGTAAATAGATAACCAAAATTTGTTCAGATGAAGGATCTTCGTCACTTTTGTTGCAAAACCAGCCTTTTCAATCCTTCATTTTGTTTAATATTATCAAAATGTTTGATTACATTATTTAACTGATAATCAGCAATATATTAACATTTTATAAAGGCATTTCTGACAAATATTTTGTACCTTTATATCGCCAAACAAAAGGACAAAAGCAATGTCAGAAAATGCCATCGGGGACAAAAGTACAGAATTAATCCGAAAAAACATAGGGATTGAAAACATATTGGGACTGAAAAATTTGACTGTCTGCTCGTGCTCTCTAAACAAGGACACCGGCGCGGTCACCATTGAGGCATGCAGCCGCATGCATTCGGCGACGTGTCCGACATGTGGGGCCACCAGCTGGAGCGTCCATTCCTGTTATGTACGCAATGTGGCCGACCTGCCCATCAGCGGACGGAGGGTCACCATACTCCTGCACACGCGCAGGTTCCGTTGCCCGCATCCACACGAGGACGGAAGGATGCACGTCTTCAGCGAGCGGCACGAGGCGGTCGGCAGGTACAGGCGCAGGACGAGGCGCACGGAGGACCTCATCCTCCGCACCGCTCTGGAGACGTCGGCGAGGAAGGCGGAGCACATGATGTCCCTGCAGGGTGTGGACGTGAGCGACACCACCTGCCTGCGGCTGGTCATGCGCGAGGAACTTCCGGACAATCCCGACGTCAGGCGCATCGGGATAGACGACTGGTCGTGGCGCAGGGGCATGCGCTACGGCACGCAGATAGTCGACCAGGACACCGGAAGGACGATAGCCTTGCTCAAGACAAGGAGCGCCGCAGACATCAAGGGGTGGCTGGAGCGGCACGGGAAAGTGGAGGTCATCACCCGTGACAGGGACGGGGACTACGGCTCCGCCTACAGCATCGGCGCCCCCGGCGCACAGCAGATAGCCGACAAGTTCCACCTGTCGGCGAACCTGTCCGAACGGATCAGGAACATCATCCGCGACGAGCGAGTCAGCGTGTTCACATCATACGCCTCATGGCTTCAGACCCACGAGTCCTCCCTTCTTCCGGCGGCCATGCCCGAGCCAGGCCTCAAGGTGCAGTTCGACAAGAGGCGCGGATGAGGACGACGTGTCAGACAAGAATCGGAGAGATTACGAACTTGTGAGGCTGCTGAGGGAAAAGGGCATGGATGTCCGTGAAATAGCCGGGAGGCTTCATATGGACAAGAACAGGGCGTGGATGTTCTGCCACCACCGCCTGGACGAACTGCGCCACCTGAGAAAGCCGGACGGCAAGATGGCAATTTATGAGCGCTTCATCCCCCAGATCACCGCGATGTGCGACAGGGGGCTGCCACTCCACAGGGTCTACGAGACGCTGAGGAAAGGCGGAATCCGTGAGACGTACGGCATGTTCAAGTACTGTGGTTCAACCAGTACAATCCAGAGTATACCCAGAAGAGGAAAGAGAACATGGGCGCGGACGTGGAAAGGCTGAAGAAAATGTTGCTGGACAAGCTGGCCGGCATGTCACCAGGGACGATAGCCTTGTACGTCACCAATCCCGAATATGGCGTGGACAAACGCACCGGAGAGATGTCATCGACGGCAAGGCTTGTCGGGGAACTGGCGAAGGCATGCCCCTTGATAGGATACCTGAGAAATGCAGCCACGTCGTTCAAAAAGGTGCTTGGAGGGAACGACGACAGGTTCCTTGACGTATGGATGGACAAGTACAAGCACACACAACAGGAAGAACTGGCCTCATTTTGGGAACGGGTTGTTAGACGACATAGACGCGGTAAGGAACGCCATCAAATACAGTTATACTAACGGCATCGTCGAGGGAAAGAACCACAGGCTGAAAAACAAGAAAAGGGAATGTTATGGAAGAGCAGGATTTGAACTGCTCAGGAGAAAAGTCATACTATCCAATTATGGCTGATTTTGCAACAAAAGTGACGAAGATCCCAAAAACACGTCAAAAATGGGCATTAAAGAAACCCAAGCTGTTGATTCTCAACAACTTGAGTTTTAATAATATGGTCGGGGCGACAGGATTCGAACCTGCGACCGCCTGGTCCCAAACCAGGAGCGCTACCGGACTGCGCTACACCCCGTTGCAAATGCGGACGCAAAGTTACGGACTTTTTTCCGTATCTGCAAATTTTTTCCCGATTATTTGATGATTCCCTGCTCTACGAAGATACGTTTGAGCACTTGCACTCCTCTTTCGACCTGCTCCTCGGTGTGTGTGGCCATGAGAGCAAATCTGACGAGGGTATCCTGCGGAGCACATGCCGGCGGTATGACGGGATTGATGAACACACCATTGTCAAAAGCCAGCTTGGTGACAAGGAAGGTCTTATTGGCATCGCGCACATAGAGCGGTATGATGGGGCTCTCGGTGTCGCCAATCTCGAAGCCTTCCTCTCTAAACCTGCGCAGCGCGTATTTGGTCGTCTTCCACAGTTTCTCCATCCGCTCCGGCTCAGTACGGATAATATGCAGGGCCTCCATGGCAGCAGCAGTAGCAGCAGGGGTGTTGGAAGCGCTGAATATGTACGTGCGGCAAGTATGTCTCAGATAGTTGATGGTATCAAAATCAGAAGCGATGAAACCACCTATGCTGGCAAGGCTTTTGGAGAACGTACCCATGATGAGGTCGACATCATCGGTCACCCCGAAGTAGTCGCATACGCCTCTTCCTTCTTTGCCGAAGACTCCTATGCCATGCGCCTCATCTACCATGATGGAAGCATTGTATTTTTTCTTCAGCCTCACGATTTCAGGCAAGTTGGCCAAGTCACCCTCCATGGAGAACACGCCATCGACGACAATCAGTTTGATGGCGTTGGGCTCACATTTCTGCAGCTGCTTTTCAAGGTCCTCCATGTCATTGTGCTTGTACTTCAGCTGCTTGGCGAAAGAAAGCCTTCTGCCATCGACGATACTGGCATGGTCGCGCTCATCGCAGATGATATAGTCCTCACGCCCACAGATGACGGCAAGCACACCCGAGTTGACAAAAAATCCTGTGGAGAAGCACAGTGCCTCATCCTTGTGCACGTATTCAGCCAATTCTTTCTCCAGTTCGACATGCAAATCCACTGTTCCGTTCAGGAAGCGGCTGCCTGCACATCCCGAGCCATATTTGTCGAGCGCGGCCTTTGCGGCATCAATGATGCGCTGGTCGCCAGTAAGACCTGTGTATGCATTGGAGCCAAACATGAGCACCTTATGCCCTTCCATTTCGACCTCGGTACCCTGTTTGCCCGAAATAGCGCGGAAATAAGGATAGACCCCCTCCTCCATGAATTTCTGAGGAACACGGTACTTTTTATACCTTTCTTGTAATAGTCCCATTACTTATTATTTGATTTAGACTGCAAAAGTATGAAAAAAAGGTTAATTATCGCTCATTTTTTAAAAGAAAAAGCTTTTTGTTTAAAAAAAACACGCCTTTAGGCTCAATATTGAGTGTTTTTATCTAATTTTGCATGTGATAATTCCCTACCTGGATGATTTTGATAATGATTTGGAAATGAAGGTGCTGTTTATCATGAACCCTGTCTCCGGCTCCGTGAAGAAGTCGGGCATCCCAAAATTGATAGACCGTTATATCGACAAAGACCTGTTCGAATATAATATAAGGTATACAGAGCGTGCTGGTCATGCCGAGGAAATTTCACGTGAGGCTGCCGATGCCGGTACCGACATTGTCGTGGCTGTTGGTGGCGACGGAACCATCAACGAGGTGGGCCGTGGCCTCATACAGACCGACACGGCGATGGCCATCATCCCCTGTGGCTCCGGCAATGGCCTCGCTCGGCATCTATCCATCCCTGTCAATATCCATAAATCGTTGGAAATCATAAACAAAGGACAGATTCACGCTCTTGACTACTGCACCATCAACGGGCATCCCTTTTTCTGCACCTGCGGCATGGGCTTCGATGCTTTCATCAGCCAGAAATTCGCCAGCAGCAAAAGGCGGGGGCCACTGAAGTATCTCGAGGAGGTGCTGCTCGAGGGACTGCGCTATCAGCCTGAGACATACAGGATAGAAGACGAAAGCGGGCTCCACAGATATTCAGCCTATTTAGTGACATGTGCCAATGCGTCGCAGTATGGCAACAATGCCTACATCGCCCCCCAGGCCTCGATGAGCGACGGTCTGCTCGATGTCATCATCATGGAGCCCTTCGGCTTCCTCGACGCGCCACAGGTCAGTTTCGACTTGATGAACAAAACGCTGGACCGCAGCAGCAAGGTGAAGACATTCAAGGCCAAGAGGGTGACCATACACCGACAGTCGGAAGGTCCCGTGCACTTCGACGGCGACCCACTCATCATGGGCAAGGAGATAGAAGTGGATGTCGTGAAGCATGGCATCAGAATGGTGTGCAACACCGAAGCAGAAGACAAGGAAAGCCTCTCGCCCAACCCCATTCAGAATGCCGTCAGCGAACTGCTCAACGACATTACCGACATGCACAGCAGCCTCCGGCACAAGAGCCGCAACATGATGGCTTTCAACAAGAAACTATGGCGGAAACTGACCCGCTAACACACCGCCAATCCCCTACCCTCATTCAAAGATAGAATTCGCTGGTGAGCGCTCGATACCATGGCGAGCGCACATTAGGCGACGTTTCCAGCAACCCCTCAGAACGCTCGACCTCAGCCACCGCCATGCGCTTGAAGGCGAGGAGGTAGCGCTTGGGGGCCTTCGCCGGTGTGGTACGCACCCCACACTCCCGCGACAGATGGAAGCCGCAGCCAGAGGCGGCATCCTCCAGCTGCCTACGGAAATCGAAAGGAATGATGACCGAGAACTCGCCATCGTCGCTGAGCATAAGCCCCACGGCTCCGAACAGTTCCTCAAAGGGCAACGTGTCGGCATGACGTGCAAGCCGGCGCGCCTCTGCCGGCGCTTTAAGGGCATTGACAAAAAAAGGAGGATTGCTCACTATGGCATCATACGCCCCATGGCACTCCGGCCTCAAGGCCCACTGCTGAACGGGCTGGCACACCACCCTCACTTGCCTGGAAAAAGGCGATGCGGCAACATTTTCCACTGCCTGGGCACATGCATCGGCATCGATTTCGACGGCATCGACCGAAGCATCACCAAAACGCTGGGCCATCATCATGGCGATGACACCGGTGCCCGTACCCACATCGAGAATACGGGTGCCACCACTTGCCCATGCACCAAGAAGCACGCCATCGGTGCCTACCTTCATGGCACAACGCTCCTGGTGAACAACAAATTTTCTGAACCTGAAGAATGAATTTGGCATGATGCTTGCAAATATAAGGAAAAAATGCATAGAAACGATGATAAAACGGGAAAAAATCGTAACTTTGCACTTTGATAGCATCAGACAAAGCAAACGATGTGACAACAATTAGCGGCAAGTGCCCCTAAAAACTTACCGACGAACGACAAAAAATGGACAGAGAACAGAACAACGCATTCCAGATGATAGCCGACTATGAAGGTGACATCAACCATCTTTTCGAAGTGAGCACCAATGGCCCCATACCCATACTCGCCACACGCAACATGGTTTTGTTTCCAGGTGTCATCTCACCCGTTCTTGTGGGGAGACATAGCAGTATCAACCTCATTAAGAAAATCAACAACGACCCCGAAAACATCATCGGCATTTTCTGCCAGAAAGACCCTACGGTGGAGTCACCTACAGCCAAGGACCTTCACGAACTGGGCGTATACGCAAAAGTAATACGAGTCCTCGAGATGCCTGGTTCTGGGACGATGACTGCCATCGTACAAGGCTTAGGCAAATGCCGTCTTGAAACGCTCGTCAAACTTCGCCCACACCTGATGGGAAGCACCATCGCCATCGAGGAAACACTGCCCGACCCCGACGACACGGAGTTCAATGCAGCTGTCGATGACCTGAGAAGCAGCGCGGCGGAGTTCATCAAGAAAAACGACGACATCCCTGATGAGGCACAGTTCGCACTGAGCAACATCAGCAACAACATCATGACCGTCAACTTCGTCAGTGCGAACATGCCACTGAGCATCAGCGACAAGATATCGCTTCTGAGTTGCACCTCGACCAAGGACCGTGTCATGCTCCTTCTGAAACTCCTCCATAAGGAGATGCAGCTGGTGGAACTGAAACAGACCATCCGTACACGCACCCGAGAGGACATCGACGAACAGCAGCGAGAATACTTCCTGCAGCAGCAAATCAAGAACATCAAGGAGGAACTGGGTAACGGCGAGGGCTCGCCCGAGCGCCAGGAACTATTGGAGCAGGCTGCCAAGAAGAAATGGAGCGATGAGGTGATGAAAGTGTTCTACAAAGAACTCGACCGCCTCGACATGCTCAACCCGCAAAGCCCCGACTATAGTATCCAAATCAACTACCTCCAGACCTTTGTGGGTCTCCCCTGGGGCGAGTACACCAACGACGACATGAACCTCAAGCGCGCTGAGCGCATTCTCAACCACGACCACTACGGCATGGAGAAGGTGAAAGAGCGCATCCTGGAGCATATCGCCGTCCTCTCGCTGCGAGGCGACCTCAAATCGCCCATACTCTGCCTTTACGGACCTCCGGGAGTGGGAAAAACGAGTCTGGGAAAGAGCATCGCATCGGCCATGAGGCGCAAATATGTGCGCATCTCACTCGGCGGACTGCATGATGAATCGGAGATAAGAGGGCACCGGAGAACATACGTCGGAGCCATGCCGGGGCGCATCATCAAGAGCATACAGAAGGCTGGCTCGTCGAACCCTGTCTTCATCCTCGACGAAATCGACAAGGTGACACAACACACCATCAACGGCGACCCGGCTTCTGCACTCCTCGAAGTGCTCGACCCGGAACAGAACAACGCCTTCCACGACAACTACCTCGACGTGGACTACGACCTTTCGAAGGTGCTGTTCATCGCCACTGCCAACGACCTGAACACCATCCCCCGGCCACTGCTCGACCGAATGGAAATCATCGAGGTGAGCGGATACATCACGGAGGAGAAGATAGAAATAGCCAAGCGGCACCTCGTGCCGAGGGAGTTGGAGAACACCGGACTGTCGATGCTCCCCAACCACCTCTCCTTCAACCGCCAGGCCATCGAGAAAATCATCGAATACTACACCCGCGAGAGCGGCGTGAGGCAGTTGGAGAAACTCATCAACAAAGCTTTCCGCAAGCTGGCCTTCCTCAAGGCACGCGACGGCGAGCTGCCCTACACCAAAATCACACCCGACAAGCTGAGCGACCTGCTGGGGAAGCCTCCATTCTACCGCGACCTCTACCAAGGCAACGACTACGCCGGCGTGGTGACCGGACTGGCATGGACCAGCGTGGGGGGCGAAATCCTCTTCATCGAGACCTCGCTGAGCAAGGGAAAAGGGTCAAAGCTCACACTCACCGGAAATCTTGGCGACGTGATGAAAGAGTCGGCCGTCATCGCATTGGAATATGTGAAGGCACACATCGACAGACTCGGAGTGGACTACCGCATCTTCGACCAGTGGAACATCCACATCCACGTGCCCGAGGGCGCCACGCCAAAAGACGGACCGTCGGCGGGCATCACCATCGCCACATCCATCGCCTCGGCTCTCACACAGCGCAAAGTGAGGCGCAACACCGCCATGACCGGCGAAATCACTCTTCGAGGTAAGGTGCTTCCCGTGGGGGGCATCAAGGAAAAGATTCTCGCCGCAAAACGGGCAGGAATCACCGACATCGTCATGTGCTCCGAGAACAAGAAGGACATCGACGAAATACCCGCCATCTATCTCCAGGGGGTGGACTTCCATTATGTGGAGAATGTCCAGGATGTATGGGACTTCGCCCTTACCGACGAAGTGGTGGACAACCCAGTGGACTTCTCTGTTGACGACACCGAGCTCAAAGCCGACGCGTAATGACCTTCGAGCTACAACATACCGACCCCCACAGCGATGCACGAGCCGGCCTTATCGTCACCGGCCACGGCAGCATCACCACCCCCATCTTCATGCCCGTGGGAACCTGCGGCAGCGTCAAGGGGGTGCACTTCAGCGAACTGCGTGAGCAGATACACGCACAAATCATCCTCGGCAACACCTACCACCTCTATCTCCGTCCTGGCCTCGACATCCTGCGAGCTGCCGGCGGCCTGCACCGCTTCAACACATGGGACCGCCCCATCCTCACCGACTCCGGTGGCTTCCAGGTGTTCTCGCTCACGGGTATCAGGAAACTGCGCGAGGAGGGCTGCGAGTTCCGCTCACATATCGACGGCTCACGGCATTTCTTCACACCGGAGAATGTGGTGGACACGCAGCGTGTCATCGGTGCCGACATCATGATGGCCTTCGACGAGTGCCCTCCGGGAACGAGCGACTACAACTATGCCAAGCGCAGCCTGGGCCTCACGCAACGATGGCTCGACCGCTGCATACGCCGAATGGAAGAGACGGAGCCACTGTACGGGCATCCACAGAGCCTCTTCCCCATCGTGCAGGGCTGCACCTACCGCGACCTGCGCATCGATGCCGCAAAACATGCTGCCGACAAAGGGGCCGACGGATATGCCATCGGAGGACTCGCCGTGGGAGAACCCACCGAGGTGATGTATGAAATGATAGAGGTGGTGAACGGCATACTCCCGCACGACCGGCCCCGCTACCTGATGGGGGTGGGCACTCCTCAGAACATCCTCGAAGCCATCGAGAGAGGCGTCGACATGTTCGACTGTGTGATGCCAACACGCAACGGCCGCAACGCCAACCTCTTCAGCTATGAGGGAACGATGAACATGCGCAACAAGAAATGGGAGAGCGACTTCACGCCCATCGATGCCAACGGCTGCCTCGTCGACCGCATACACACCAAGGCATACCTGCACCACCTTTTCAAGGCCCAGGAACTGCTGGCCCTGCAAATCGCGAGCATACACAACCTTGCCTTCTACCTGCGCTTGGTGGGCGACGCACGACAGCACATCATCGACGGCGACTTCACCCAATGGAAATCAAAGGTCATCGAACAACTGGGCCGCAGAATATAGCGGGATGAAAGGAGAAGACAACGACCTCAAACGAATGGATGGAAGAAGATATCAACGTAGAAAGCACTGACAACGTGGACAACACGGAGAACGTGGGCAACACGAACAACATGGGCAACGCGGAAAACGTGGACAACACGGAAGACGTGAAGAAGACGGAAAAGGCGAAACTGCAGAAGCAACGCCTCAGACAACTGGCACAGCAGACAGGCAATGGACTGAAACGGCTGTGGCAAGCGTTGTCGTGGCTCAGCCCCAAGCACTGGATGAAGCGCATCGACTGGTACATCATACGGAAATTCATCGGCACATATATCTACTCCATCATCCTCATCATCTCGGTGGCCATCGTCTTCGACATCAACGAAAACCTGGCGAAGTTCTCGCAATACAACGCACCACTGAAGGCCATCGCTTTCGACTACTACGCCAATTTCGTCCCCTATTTCGCCAACCTCTTCAGCCCGCTGTTCGTCTTCATCGCCGTCATCTTCTTCACCTCGAAACTTGCCGGCAACTCCGAAGTCATCGCCATGCTCGCTTCGGGCATCTCCTTCCGACGGTTGCTGAGGCCATACATGATATCGTGCATCATCATCTCCTTGGTGACGTTCTACTTAGGCGCCTTCGTCATCCCAAAGGGAACGGTTATCCGCCAGAATTTCGAGACCATCTACAAGAACAAGCGGAAGAACACTTCGGCCAACAACGTACAGCTTCAGGTGGACCAAGGTGTCATCGCTTACATCCAGTATTACGACAACACCCGCAAGGTGGGCTATGGCTTCTGTCTCGACAAATTCGAGAACAAGAAGTTGGTCAGTCACCTCACCGCCATGGAAATCCGATACGACACCATCAGCGATGCGAAGTTCCACTGGAAAATCATCAACTGGAAGGAGCGTGTGCTTCGAGGAATGAAGGAGCACATCACGGAGGGCGGCCTGAAGGACACGGTCATCATCATGGAGCCGACAGACCTCGTCTACTCCAAAGGACAACAGGAGACGTTCACCAGTCCGGAGCTACGAGCATACATCTCGAAACAGCAGAGTCGTGGCTCGGGCAACGTTGTGCAATATGAGGTGGAGTACCACAAACGCATCGCCACCTCTTTCGCATCATTCATCCTCACCATCATCGGTGCATCGCTCTCGTCGCGCAAGCGCAAAGGAGGCATGGGACTCTATTTAGGCATCGGACTGGTGCTCAGTTTCACCTACATCATGCTGCAGACCGTCTCATCGACCTTCTCCATCAATGCGGGCTTCCCGCCCATCATCGCCGCCTGGGTGCCCAACCTCACCTTCGCCATAGTGGCCTATTTCTGCTACCGACAGGCTCCCGATTGAGCCCGGGCAAGCAGTAGGAGCCCGGCGGCCCCAACAACATAAAATGAAATGAGATTTGACGAACTATATCTGAACGACAACATCCTCGACGCGCTCGACGACATGCGCTTCGAGACATGCACACCCATACAGGAGAAGTGCATCCCCGAAATCCTCGACGGCCGCGACCTCATCGGAGTGGCTCAGACAGGCACAGGCAAGACAGCCGCCTACCTGCTGCCCATCCTCAGCCTCATCGACGATGGCTACTACCCCGAGGAGGCCATCAACTGCATCATCATGAGCCCCACACGAGAACTGGCACAGCAGATAGACCAGGCGATGGAAGGGTTCGGCTATTACCTCGAAGGCATCAGCAGCGTGGCGGTATATGGCGGCAACGACGGAGGACGATACGACAAGGAGACCAAGGGCCTGCAATTGGGAGCCAATGTGGTGATTGCCACACCCGGGCGCCTCATCAGCCACATCACCATGGGGCATGCCGACCTCAGCCACCTATCGTTTTTCGTGCTCGACGAGGCCGACCGTATGCTCGACATGGGATTCAGCGACGACATCATGAAGATCGCCAGCTACATCCCCAAGACATGCCAGACCATCATGTTCTCAGCCACCATGCCCAAGAAGATTGAGGAACTGGCACGCACGCTCCTCCACGACCCTGTGGAGGTGAAGCTCGCCGTGAGCCGGCCCGCCGACAACATCTGCCAGTTGGCATACGTCTGCCACGAAAACCAGAAACTCGGCATCATCAGGCACTTGTTTCACAACAATGAACTGAGCCGCGTCATCATCTTCGCAGGCTCGAAAGTCAAAGTGAAGGAAATCAACCGTTCCCTTCGCCAGATGCACATCAACTGCGGAGAGATGCACTCCGACCTCGACCAGAGCCAACGCGACGAGATGATGTACCGTTTCAAAAGCGGACAGGTCGACGTCCTGGTCGCCACCGACATCGTGGCACGCGGCATCGACATCGACGACATCGCCACTGTCATCAACTACGACGTGCCTCACGACTCGGAGGATTATGTACACCGCATCGGACGTACTGCACGCGCACAGCGCGACGGCAAAGCCATCACTTTTGTAAGAGGGCGCGAGATAGGCGACTTCATGCAAATAGAGAAGTTTCTGGGCTATACCGTCGAGAAAGTGGCGTTGCCGGAGGGTTTGGGTGAAGCACCGGAATACAAACCCATGAGCGGAAGAGGCGGACGTGGACAAGGAAGAAGAGGTGGCGGACGAGGAAGAAGCGGACGAGGACAAGGCAGCAAACGAGAGGGCAGCAAACGCGGAAAAGCCGAGCATGCCGTGGTGAAAACCAGTGAGGACAAGTCAGGCGCTCCTGCTGCATCGCCCAACAAAATGGACGAGGAGGGCAAAAAGAAAAGACGCAGACGCAGGAAGGGAAACTCCAAAGCAACAGGAAAAGACGTGAAAAGTGAATAACAACTGTCGCTGACATCCCTCTCTTTGGCAAAAAAATGCAAAAAAACAGGGCTATGTCACGTTTTTTTATGGACAAATGATTACTTTTGTAACGTTGAATAACCTAAAAATCATAAAGACATGAAAATGAGAACAATGATGATGCTACTGATTGCTGTCTTTTTAGGCTGCGGTCAGGTCAGTGCACAGACTGAAATCACTTCGACTGAAGTCGTGCAAGGAGAGCTCACTCCCGAACAGCAGAAAGCACGCGAGGCACAACTCAAAGCTGCCAAAGAAGAGAAGGAGAAGGCTGAGAAAATCCTAAAGGAGCAGAAGAAGAAAGAGAAGGAACTCGAAAAGAGGGAGAAAGAAGCCAAGAAAGAAGCAAAAAAAGCCAAGAAAAAGCAAAAAGAAGCTGAAAAGGCTCAGAAAGCTCAGGAAAAAGAACTGAAGAGGCAGCGCAAACTCCAGAAAGAAGCTGCTAAAGCCGAGAAAGACCGCGTCAAGGCAGAGAAACGGAGAGCCAAAGCCCTCAAAGAACTTCAGAAATAGCAGTTCTCTTCCTACCCTATCTCTATCTTAAGAGACACCATCCCTGATGTCTCTTAAAGTAGTCATACACCCAACCAACGTTTTTACACCAATAAGAAAGAGACGGGAAAGACATCCCGTCTCTTTCTTTTTTATTTGAGTTCCATTGTGTGGGGCTATTGTCAAAAAGCCATAGCGTTTACGGCCGCAAGGTGAATCCAAACACGAGCCATGCATGCTTGGAACAAGGGTTGGTATTGATGGCTACAAAAGCGGGGATGCTGAAATGCTCGGTCACCTTGATGTCTTTCGAAGCCGTGAGCGACACATTGGTTACAGAGAAGTCCGACGTATCATAAGTTGTTGTGGCAAAAGGCACGACTCCCAGTTGCGCCGACCAATCGACACCAGCAAGCGCAAACGGCACATTGGCTTCAAAATACATGCTGTATGCCCTGTCGCCATCTTTGTTCTCGCCGTCGCAACCCGCGAAATTGGTGAAGGCCTGGAGGGAGAACAGTTTGAAATCATAGCCTACATTGGCCTCGAAGACATGGTTGGTGCCATGAGCGTCGTACTTGAAATACCTCCCTTCAGGATCGAGGCCATCGCTCGACCAATAGTCAGTGACGCCTATATTGAAACCGCCCAGGGTATAGCTGAGGGTGAGGTCGAGCTCCTTGGCGTCATCGGAATTGCTCAAGCCATAGTTTCCCCACGCACTGAGGCTCAGGCCCTTGTACTCCACGCCAAGGGTGGGCTGTATGCTCACATCGCCAAGATGCTGGCCTCGCCAGATATAGTGGCTGACAAAATCGGCCGAAATAGTGGTTTCCACCTCGTCCTGAGCCATGGAGCACAGACTGCAGGCCAGGCAGAACATGATTATCGCTGTTTTCATCATAATCAGTGCTATTTATGTGTCGATTGCAAAATTAGCATTATTTCTCCAACCCACCAAACAAATCATCTTGTAATGTCTATGGCTGGGAAGATAGATGATAGACTTTAGACTTTAGACGCTAGACTTTAGACGCTAGACTTTAGACGCTAGACTTTAGACGCTAGACTTTAGACTTTAGGCTTTAGACTTTAGGCTTTAGACTTTAGGCTTTAGACTTTAG
>CAMHEL010000105.1 GCA_946184125.1 uncultured Prevotellaceae bacterium | reverse complement strand
GCCCTCGACTAAAAGTCGAAAATCGCCTCGACATAATTAATAGAACCCACCTTTAGAAAGATTTGGGCGAGAGCAGAACCAAGCTCGATAATTTGAGAGGGAAAAGGGGGGGACGCTTTTTTTTGAATTTTCAGTTAAAGGCCAACAGCACTGCTGGAACATCTGCCATAGACTAATGTACAAAGTATTAAGCACCTAATAATCAAATGCTTATGCCCTTTCAGGGCGGTTTATTAGCCCGCAAATAAAGACCCAGGGCGTTGCCCTGGGCTGAGAGCAGGCTGGCCTTTCAGGCCGCCGTTGCGCACGGCATATACCAAGAGCAGAAGTTTTATACTTCAGCAGAGCAGAAGATGGCTTTCAGGCCGCTGTTGCGCACGGCATATCACAAGAGGGCACTGCTGAACAAGAATGAAAAAAGAGATGAAAGAAGTCAAAAGCAAACTTAAGGATTACACTTGTGACATTAAAAATGATTTTTTACCACAAAAATCAGCATTTTTTCTATTTTTTTTAAAAACATAATAATTAACTGACAAAAAAACGTAAATTTGCACACGGATTGAAAGATTACCAAGAAAATTAAGTAAGAAAAGAAAAACAATAAAATAAAGAGGTAAAAAAATGAAAAAGACCTATCAGCGCCCTGAAATCTGGGTAGAGGAGATAGAATCCACCTATCAGGTACTCGCCGACAGCCCCACCAATGAGATCAAGAGAATTGATGGAAACACCGAGCTTATATATGGTGGTGCGGGTAGTGGCAATGCCCGTGCTGGCGAGAGCAATATCTGGGACGAAGAACCCCAGAATACCTGGGATGGCCTATAAGACATCCTCGTTCATTCCGCAACAGCCTCCATGTTCACCGCATGGAGGCTGTTGTGATATTATCGTGGGAGAATGAGATACAGAGGAGAACAGAGGTTCAGAGATTTTAAACACAGAGGCACGGAGACACGGAGAAACACAGAGTTTTTGCTTTCATGAGAGAAAAAGAGCAAAAAGAGGAAAACCAACTGGAGATGATGAGGATAACAAGGAGAACAGAGGTTCAGAGATTTTAAACACAGAGGCACGGAGACACGGAGAAACACAGAGTTTTTGCTTTCATGAGAGAAAAAGAGCAAAAAGAGGAAAACCAACTGGAGATGATGAGGATAACAAGGAGAACAGAGGTTCAGAGATTTTAAACACAGAGGCACCATACATGGTGTTTCTACACGATGAATGCGAAAGTATTGGCACGGAGGGATTTCTTTCGCTAAAGGCTTCATAATTATGAATTATGAATTATGAATTATGAATTTTAAAAGGTGTCTCTACACGATGAGTTCGGAGGAGCGTATCCATCCGAAAAAAAAGGGATTATATTTTGTTCTGAGCTCGGTTTGTATTATCTTTGCATATTGCATCAAGAGGGGAGGTAACACCTGCCCCACGTGATGCATAAAGGAAAAGGACCATAAATTATGAGTAATCAAGAGAATACAAACAATGAGGTGGAGTTTCTGATGAGTGATTTCTCCACGCAGTTGGCACTGAGCTATGCCCCTGGCATCAAGGCGGGTTTTCCCTCTCCCGCCGAGTCGTACGAGGTGGACGTTCTCGATTTCAACAAGGACATGATTCGCCATCCCGACACGACCTTTTATGGTCGCGTTCGTGGCGACTCGATGATGGATGCCGGCATCTGCGATGGCGATATCCTTGTCATCGACCGCTCCCTCACCCCTCGCAACGGAGACGTGGTGGTGGCTTACTACGACAACCGCTTCACCGTGAAGTTTTTCGACAACAGCCACCTCGACGAGGGATATGTGCTGCTGGTACCCGCCAACAAGGAGTTCTCCGAAATCCGCATCAGTGCCGACGAGGAATTCTCGGTGTGGGGCGTGGTGCAATACACTATCCGGAATTTTAGACGATAAGCTTTAGATTCCGACGGCCGAGATCGGCCATCGGTGAGGATTTGGACGATAGGCGATAGACGATAGGAGGGGCGACCTGACGGTGCGCCCCACGGTGGCCGAAAACCACAAAGCATATGTCTAAACTCCTAAACTCCTAAACTCCAAATCTCCGAATCTCCGAAACTCCGAAACTCCAAATAATCTCCCTCAAAAACTCAAAAATCTCCGAAACTCCAAAGCTCCTCAAAATGTACGCCTTAGTTGATGTTGACAATTGCTATGTGAGCTGCGAGCGTGCCTTCCGGCCTGACTTGGTAGGCAAGCCCGTTGTGGTGCTGTCGAACAACGACGGTTGCGTGGTGGCACGCAGCAATGAGGCGAAAGCGATGGGCGTGAAAGACGGCACCCCCTTTTTCCAACTGCGGGAGCTCTTCCCTGGTCAGCAGATATATGCTTTCTCCTCGAACTATGAGCTTTATGCCGACATGACCCGCCGCCTGATGAACATCGTGAGACAGGCATCGCCGGAGTTTCACCGCTACAGCATCGACGAGGGCTTCTGTGTGCTGAAGGGCATGGAGGATATCGACCTGAAGGGCTGGGGCGAGAATCTCTACCACCAGATACTGCAAGGCTTAGGCATGCCGGTGAGCATCGGCATCGCCCCGACGAAGACGTTGGCAAAGGTGGCGAGCAAATTCGCGAAGAAATACCCTGGCTACCATCACTGCTGCCTCATCGACGATGACGACAAGCGTGAGATAGCCCTCCGCCTCTTCCCCATCGGCGACGTGTGGGGCATCGGGCGCAAATGGACGCGCAAGCTCCAGGGGCTTAATGTTCAGACGGCATGGGACTTCGCCTCCCACGCTGAGACGTGGGTGCGCTCCTATTTCAACATTGTGGGGGTTCGCACATGGCGTGAGCTGAACGGCATCGACTGCATCCCCATCGACGACATGGAGATGGTGACGAAGAAGAGCATCTGCACATCGCGCTCCTTCCCGTCGATGCTCACGTCGCTGCCCGACATCCGCACCCATGTGGCGAACTACGCTGCCCGCTGCAGCGAGAAGCTCCGCCGCCAGCGGTCGGTGTGCTCTGTGGTTGGCGTGCTGATCGACACCAACCACTTCCGCGAGGACCTGCCCCAGTATGGTATGTTCCAGACGGTGACGCTCCCCACTCCCACCAATTCCTCAATCCAGTTGGTGGAGGCGGCGCTTTACTGTCTGACGAAGGCGTTCCGTCAGGGCTACTCCTACAAGCGTGCCGGCGTCATCGTGATGGACATCACACCTTCCAACTGCGTCCAGACCAGTTTTCTCGACTATGACCCGGAGCGGCGCGAGCGCCTCCGCCGTCTCGACGAGGCGATAGATAAAATAAATAAGGTGAACGGTTCCGAGACCATCGTCCTCGGTTCACAGCAATACACCGCGAAGGAGGGCAAGGGCAAGGCAGGCACCTTCGCCGGCGCCATCCGCCGCGACAACAAAAGCCCCAACTACACCACACGTTGGAGCGACATCATCGAAGTGGAATGATATGGTTAAGAAAGTAGCGCTCTGTTCGCTGATGCACTTTTTAGTTGACGGCCTGTGCATCTGTTGCCTTTACCTCATGCTGTCGCCTTACGGTAAAGAGGAGGTGCTGGCGTTGTTTGTCACCTACAACGTGCTTGCCTTCCTCACCCAACCCCTGACAGGTCATCTCGCCGACCGTCTTCGCACCCGCCACTACCTGCTCATCGTGTCCATCCTGCTCATGGTGGTTGCAGTGTCGTCGACGGCGGCAGCCACCCTTCAGCCGTCGCCGTCGTGGCTGTCGTGGCTTGCCACCGTATCATTGGGTATTGGCAACTCCCTCTTCCACGTATGGGGCGGTAAGGAGACAGCCACCCAAACCGGCAACGACATCCGCTCGCTCGGCGTCTTCGTTTCCACCGGTGCCTTCGGTCTCGCCGTGGGTGCCGTGCTGTTCTCCTGGCCTTTGGTCTGCGCCATCGTCATCGCCTACTGCGCCCTGGCACTCTGCTACATCCATCTCGACACGCGGGAGAAGCACCCCTCACCCCATGTTAAGGCACCGGCACACACTCTCCCGGCACTGGCCGTTGTCTGCGCCATCGCCGCCATCATGGCAGTGGTCATGATGCGCTCGATGTCGGGCAAGATTTTTACGCTCAGCGTGGAGCGCAGCACCTCTGTGGTACTTCTGATGGGCGCTGTGGCCATGGCCGGCAAGATGGCAGGTGGGTTCATCGCCCGCAGGATAGGCATCGTGTGGTCGGCAGCGGTGCTGGTTATTGCCATAACGCTTTGTTATGCCATGCGCTCGGCAGGCACCGCCCCCATCATCGCCGGTCTGTTTCTTGTCAACTGCACCATGCCCATCACGCTTTATCTTGCCAACGTCGTGCTGCCAGGGAAAGAGGGCCTCGCCTTCGGACTGCTCGCTGCTGCTCTGATACCGGGGTATTTGCTGGGGTGAGAATAGAGGTGCTTGCTGCGGCAGAGCCGCAGCATACGGAGAACGAAATAAAACGAGGAAAGATGACAAAGGGATTTATAGGCAATAAAAGCGCTGAATATCAATTGCTTTTGCCCCTTCAGGGCGAGAAGTTAGCGCGCGAATAAAAACCCAGGGCGTTGCCGCGCCTTTTCGAGAAGACGGCTGTTTCCTTTCGAAAAAATTGGTTTATTCAGGGTTTCTTCGTAATTTTGCAAACTCAAATGAAGTTAGACGCTAGGCTTTAGACGCTAGACGCTGGGCTTTAGGCGCTGGGCTTTAGACGCTAGACTTTAGACGCTAGGCTTTAGACGCTGGGCTTTAGACGCTGGGCTTTAGACGCTGGGCTTTAGACTCCGACGGCCGAGATCGGCCATCGGGAGGGGGAATTTAGACGCTAGGCGATAGGCGCTGGGCGCTGGACTTTAGACTATACAAGACTATGGGTAAGAAGATATTGATATTGTCGAACAACTGCGGAGGGCTGGTCAGTTTCCGCAGAGAGGTTTTTGAGGCGATGATTGCCGAGGGGCACCACCTGACGGTCTCTGCCCCCGAGGACCACCGCACGGATGTGATTAAGGCCATCGGTTGCGAGTTTCTCAAGACCGAGTTCAACCGCCAGGGAATGAATCCCTTTGCCGACATCAAACTGATGCTGACCTACCGCCGCTTAATCAAGAAGTTGAAGCCTGACATGGTGCTGACGTACACCATCAAGCCGAACCTCTATGGTGGCATGGCTTGCCGTCTGACGCATACGCCTCAGGTGGCCAACATCACCGGTCTTGGCATCGCCACAGAGCGCCCCGGTCTGTTGCGCACGCTGACGGTGACGCTTTACCGTTTAGGTTTGAGCAAGGCCCAGAAGGTGTTTTTCCAGAACAAAGAGAACAAGGAGTTCTGCCAAGTTCACAAGATGGTGACTTCGCCAACGGCCCTCATCCCCGGTTCGGGAGTCAACCTGGAGCGCTTCACGTTGCAGCCCTACCCTCCCGAAGGTGTCATCCGCTTCATCTTCATCAGCCGTATCCAGCGTCGTAAGGGTATCGAACAATACCTCAGTGCCGCAGAGGCGATCAAGTCGCGCCACCCCAATACCGAGTTTCACATCCTTGGCCGCTGCGAGGAAGCCCATTACCAAGCCCGGCTCGACGAGCTGTCGGCCCGTGGCATTGTCATCTACCATGGTTTGGTGAAAGACACCCGCCCCTATCTGAAGGATATCCACTGCACCATCCACCCGTCGTTCTATCCCGAGGGGATGTCGAATGTGCTCCAGGAGAGCTGCGCCACCGGCCGCCCCGTCATCACGACCGACAACGCTGGCTGCGCCGACGTGGTGGAAGAAGGCAAGAACGGCTTCATCACCCGTATGCAGGACACCCAGGGACTGATAGAAAAGATAGAGTATTTTCTCCAGCTGCCGCATAGCGAGAAAGAAGCCATGGGCCGCTATGCCCGAAAGAAGATGGAGCGTGAGTTTGACCGCGGACAAGTCATCAAAGCATATCTTGATGAATTGCGTTGAGATTTGAGGTTTTTTGACGGCCTTTTTACAACTCGAGTAGGCGCATCTCGCCATTGAGCATCGGCGGTATGTCTCTCATCTCCTTGTCGTAATGCACGGCTTGGATGGCCTTGTTGATGATGCCGTGGCCGACGGCGACGACGGTCATTCCCGGATATTGTTTTCTGACCCATGCGATGAAGAGCCTTGCGCGGTGCTTCAGTGTGCCGATGCTCTCCACATTGTCGGGGAACGGCTTGTCCTTGAGGTCGGGGATGTACAGCCCAGTGAAGTCGCCCCATTCCCTTTCCCTCAACAAATGAGTAGTCACCACCGCCGCACCGTGTGGCGCGGCGATGATGACACAAGTGTCTATCGACCTATTGAGGTCGGATGCTATGAAGGCATCGATATGCTCGTCTTTCAGTTGCTCAGCGATTTCCCTTGCCTGCTCGATGCCCTTTTCCGTCAGTTGGCCCTGCGACTGTCCCTGAATGACCTTTCGCACATTGTCCACTGTTTCGCCATGACGGTATAGCATCAGGCGTGTGGTTCGGCGTGATGTATGTTTTCCCATAGTCCGATGAGGTTTCACCTCTCAGGGATGCAGCATCGACTCTTTGTCGACCACACCGGGCACGAGCGCCTCGATGTACTTGCATAGTATGCTGATGCCCTTGAGGTTTTCGCCCCCCTGAGGAATAATGATGTCGGCATACTTTTTGGTAGGTTCGATGAACTGCTCATGCATGGGTTTCAGTACGTTAAGATACCTTTCGAGCACCATGTCGACAGTTCGTCCTCTCTCCACCACGTCGCGCTGTATGTTCCGTATGAGCCTCTCGTCGCTGTCGGTATCGACGAAGATTTTCAAGTCCATCAGTTCGCGCAGTTTTTTGTTGATGAGCGTCATGATGCCCTCTATGATGATGACCGGTTTTGGCTCCACATGTATGGTCTCCTTCAGTCGGTTGCAGAGGATGTAAGAATAGGTGGGCTGCTCAATGGCCTCCCCATTTCGCAGCATGTTGAGCTGTTTGTTGAGCAGTTTCCAGTCGAAGGCATCGGGATGGTCGAAGTTGATGGCATGTCGCTCCTCATCCGTCATGTGCGACGTGTCGTTGTAGTAAGAGTCGAGTGGCACCACTGCCACGTAATGTGGGGGAAGGGCCTGTGCGATTTTCCTCACGACGGTGGTCTTTCCCGACCCGGTGCCGCCTGCAATTCCGATGATAGTCATAATGTTGAAGTGTGGTTAGTTGTCGATTTTCTCTTTGATAAGATACACCACAGTAGGCAGGTGGTCGGAGAAGCCATCGAGCCACACTCCGCTTGCCGTGGTGCGTTTTGGCGATCCTTTATACTGCCCTTCTTTCTGCAGCAGGTATGTCATCTGCTGTATCTGGCATTTGAGGTAAGTTAGACCGGAGTAGTCGCGTGTGTTGTTTTTGTCGAGCATGTTTGGCGAGAGGACGATTTGGTCGAAGAGGTTCCAGCTACCCTGATAGCTTAGTGTTCCCCTTCCTCCGTCGAGCACTTTCCACCACGGGTTGAACATATCACCCTCTCCCACTTCGCTGATTTCTTTTTTCGCCCTTAGTTCGACGGCCATGGATTTGTTCTGCGGGTCATCGTTCATATCTCCCATGATGATGACCTTCCTGTTGGGGTCAGCCCTCATGATGGAGTCTTTGACCGCCCTTGTCTGCCTTCCTGCGCACTCCCGGTAGAAGGAGCCGGAGAAGCGGCTTGGCCAGTGGCATACGATGACGGTGATGAGTTCATCGGCCAGTTTTCCAGTGACGGCTAAGAATCCACGAGTCTTGAAGGTGCTGTCGGCCTCGAGCTCAGGGACGTATGGCACGAGTTCCTGGCTGATGAACGTGAACAGCGACGGGTTGTAGAGCAGTGCGCAGTCGACACCACGGCGGTCGGGTCCCTCGATATGTGCGAACCTGAATCCCCTTGCGGCGAGTTCTGGCTCCGCGACCAGGTCGCTCAGTGCGTTGGCGTTCTCCACCTCCGATACGCCAATGACGGCACATCCGTAAGGCAGCTTGAAATTTCCCCCGTCGGTCCCCATGTCGGATAGCGCCATGGCCATGTTGTGCAACTTACGTTTGTATTTCAGCGCATTCCACTGATTAGAGCCATCAGGGAGATAATCATAGTCATTCTTGCCCTCATCGTGGCAAGTATCGAAAAGGTTCTCCAGGTTGTAGAAGCCAATTCCATAGACATTGAACTTCTTCTGAGCCGTCGCAGTGAGTGCGAAAGCTACCAAGAACAGGGTGAGGAAAAATGGTCTTTTCATATCTATCAACGATTTTAGTTAGCAATATATAATAAGGTATAAAGAGGCAAATGCCCAGAATGTGCTTTCGATGTTGCAAATTTAGAAAACTTTTTTGAGAAAAAACACCTTTTGAGGAAAAATGAGTAAAAAAATATTTAAAAAACGCTTTCTTTATTAAAAAAAAATTTGTTACTTTGCAATCAAAACACAAACCAAACCGATTGCCTTATGCAAAAAATGCTGAAAATAGCAGTGTTTGCTCTCTGCTACTCCCCTCTTGCCTTTGGTCAAGAGGTTGACTCATTGGAGCAGACCGGTGCGTTGGATGAATCCGCCTTCACATTCACCGAGGCACAGCTGGGCGAGGATGACGACATGTCGCAGAACGTCACCATCCTTAGCAGCAACACCAACGTATACGCCAATGAGGTGGGATTTCTCTTTTCCCCTGTTCGTTTCAGGTACAGGGCGCTCAGCCAAAAGTACAACGACATCTACGTCAACGGCGCCCTCATGAATGACTTCGAGTCGGGTCAGTTCAGGTACTCGAACGTGGGCGGCATCAACAACCTCACCCGCAACGTGGACGCGGCCTTGCCTTTCGAGGACAACAACTTCTCGATGAGCAACATCGGCGGCAGCAACAACTACAACTTCCGCGCCTCGCAAGTGTCGGCGGGAAACAAGCTGTCGCTGAGCGGCGCCAACCGCAACTACACGCTGCGTGCGATGTACACCTACGGCAGCGGCATCAGCAAGAACGGCTGGGCGTTTGCCGCGAGCATCGGCTACCGCTGGGCACACCGTGGCTATGTCGAGGGTACGTTCTACAACTCGCTATCCTACTACCTCGGCATCCAGAAGCTTTCGGGCAGCCACTCCTTCTCGCTTGCCACGTGGGGCAACCCCACCGAGCGCGCCTCACAAGGAGCCGCGACCGACGAGAGTTACTGGATAGCCAACAACTACCAGTACAACCCCTACTGGGGCTACCAGGACGGCAAGGTGCGCAACTCGAGGATTATCAATGACTTTGCTCCGAGCGCCGTCTTCACGTGGGACTGGGACATCAACAAGACGACGCGCCTGACGACGTCGCTTCACGGGAAGTACAGCATGTACAAGAGCACGAAGCTCAACTACAACAATGCCGACAACCCCCAGCCCGACTACTGGAAGAACCTCCCCAGCAGCTACTATGACGTGTGGGATGCGGACGACCTGAACAACCGCACGGAGCAGGGCTACCAGGACTTCTTCAATGCCTACAACCTGCTGAAGAACTCGGAGGCCGCGCGCCAGATAGACTGGGACAAGCTGTATGCCGCCAACCGCAACGCCAACGCACAGGGCGCCGACGCCATGTACTACGTTCAGGCAAGGCACAACAACAACATCTTCGTCACCCTCTCATCAACCCTGCACAAGGAGCTTACGAACAAGTCGCACGCCAACATCGGCTTCATGATAGGTGCGAACAAAGGCATGCACTACAAT
Organism: uncultured Prevotellaceae bacterium; assembly: GCA_946184125.1. Lineage (GTDB taxonomy): Bacteria > Bacteroidota > Bacteroidia > Bacteroidales > Bacteroidaceae > Prevotella. Next base: position 4,910 of record CAMHEL010000105.1, on the reverse strand, counting down.
ACCATGGACGACATGCTGGGTGCCAACGTCTTCCACAACATCAACACCTACGCCCTTGGCAACTACGCGGTAGGTTCTGATGCCGTTCAGTACGACCTCAACAACCGCAACGGTGTCATCAAGGAAGGCGACCGTTTCGGCTATGACTACAACCTCCACGCCCGTCGCGGCGTGCTGTGGGCCAACTACGTCGAGAACTTCGGCATCCTGCACTACACCATCGCAGCTAAGCTCAACTACGACGGCATGCAGCGCGAGGGTAACATGCGCAACGGTATGTATGCCGACAACTCCTACGGCAAGAGCAAGACGGCAAACTTCCTCAGCGGCGGCGGCAAGTTCAGCGGCACTGTCAACCTCGGCGGCGGCAGCTCAGTGCTCCTTGGCATCGGATACGAGCACCGTGCGCCCCAGATCACCACGGCCTTCGTCTCTCCCGAGATGAACAACGACTTCGTGTCGAACCTCCGCAACGAGCGCATCTTCAGCAGCGAGGTAGGATATCAGTTCCAGAACTCCCTCGTGCACCTGAACATCAACGCATACTACAACTACTTCAACCACGTCACCGAGTGGCAGAACTTCTATTTCGACGACATCAACTCGTTCTCGTACGTCTCGATGACAAACATCAACAAGCGCTACTACGGTGTGGAAGCCGGTGCGACATTCAAGATCAGCTCCGCCTTCAACATCACAGCCATCGGTGTGATGAGCGAGGCAGAATATGCCAACAATGCCGACGTGCGCTACATGATATCGACGAAAGCCACCTACGTGGACGACAAGGTTCTCAACAAAGGGATGCATGAGAACAGCACTCCCCTCACCGCCGGCAGCATCATCCTCGACTACCACTCCAACGGTTGGTTCATCGACCTGAAGGGCAACTACTACGACCGCATCTTCCTAAGCTACTCTCCGAGCTTCAGATACGAGAAGACGCTCATCACCATGGCCTCTGCCGACAACAGCTACATCAACAACGACGGCACATACAACGTTCCCGAGCAGTCGAAGGGCAAGGGCGGTTTCATGCTCGACGGCTCCATCGGCAAGTCGCTGCGCCTGAAGAAAGGCAGGACGCTCTCCATCAACCTCATGCTCACCAACATCCTGAACAACCAGAAGTTGTGCACCGGCGGCTATGAGCAGAGCAGGAGCGACTACACCGTGAAAGAAGACAACGGGCAGACGACAGTGAACAACGTCAGGGCCTACAAGTTCTCTCTCAATCCTAAGAAATACTACGCATTCGGCATTAATGGGATGCTCAACCTGACATTCAGATTCTAAAACACCAAACGTCATGAAACATTTCAGAAACATCCTTTCGCTCGCCGTCTGCGCCATGCTTGCCTCCTGCATGGCCGACAGCTTCGACGCCCCCAATACACCCGCCGAAGACCTCTACGGCAACCAGACGCTGACAGAAACCAACGTCATCACCATCGCCGAGCTGAAAGAGACCTACAAGAACATCATCGCCAACAGCGCGATGAAAGAGGTGACCGAGGACATCAAAATCAAAGGCACCGTGGTGGGTAACGACATCGAAGGCAACATCTACAACGAGGTGGTCATCGACGACGGCACAGGTGCATTCATCATCTGCATCGCACAGGGTGGCCTGTTCGGCTTCCTTCCCGTGGGACAGCAGGTGCTCGTCGACCTCAAAGGCCTATATGTAGGGGCCTACGGCCAGCAAGGTGAGATAGGCGTTCCCTACACAAGCAAGAGCGGCTCCACCTACGTCAGCCGCATGAGCCGCTTCCTGTGGAACCAGCACTACAAGCTCATCGGAGCAGCCAACCCGCAGAGCGTCGTTCCCGAGGAGTTCGACCTCAGCCGGATAAAAGACGCCAGCTACCTCGCCTCACACTGCGGAAAACTCATGACCCTCAAGGGTGTAGAGCTTCAGGGTGCCGACGGCAAGGCCGTCTATGCCCCCAGCGACGGCAGCGTTGCCCTGACAGCCAACTGCGCCAACCGCAACTTCAAGGGCATCAGCAGCAGCAGCCTGGTGCTGAGGACGAGCACCTTCTGCGACTTCGCAGGAAACGCGATGCCCACTGGAAAGGTAGATGTGACAGGCATCTTCACCCGCTTCAGAGACACCTGGCAGATTATCATGCGGAGTGAGAGCGACATCCAACTTTCGGGCTCATCCCTCTAACCCCATCCCATCCGTAAGAATAAACAAAAAAAGTGACAAGGATATGAAAAAACTGTTTTATTCATTCACAATGATGGCATTGGCTGCCTTGCTGTTCAATAGCTGCGAGGACGTGCCAGCACCCTTCGGTCTCCCCAACAGCGGAGGCGACACCCCCACCCCCACAGTCGAGCCTGCGGGAAGCGGAACGGCTGCCGACCCCTACAACGTCGCAGCTGTCATCGCGTATGCTCAAACCCTCGAGATTGGACAGGAAAGCCCTTCCAACATCTACATCAAAGGTAAGATTGCCAGCATCAAGGAGGAGTACACCACCCAGTATGGCAATGCCACCTTCACCATCTCTGACGATGGCACGGCCAAGAACACCTTCACCATCTACAGGGCGCTCTACCTCAACAACAAGAAATTCAGCGCCAACGACACGCAGATACAAGTGGGCGATGAAGTGGTGGTGTGCGGCATCGTGACCAACTACAACGGCACCCTGGAGACGCAGCAGAACAAGGCTTACCTCTACTCCCTCAACGGTGAGGGCGGCGGCGGAGGCGGAGGCGGCCAGACCGGCGAAGCCAAAGGCAGCGGCACACAAGCCGACCCGTGGAACCCCGCAGGAGCCATCCAATACATCAACACCCTCGCTGCCGACGCCGAGAGCGACAAGGACTACTACATCAAGGGCAAAATCTCGGAAATCAGAGAGGAGTTCACCACCCAGTATGGCAACGCTTCGTTCTACATCTCTGAAGATGGCACCAACAGCGGCACCTTCTATGTCTTCCGCACCCTGTACCTCAACAACAAGAAGTTCGCCGCCGGCGACACCCAAATCAAAGTGGGCGATGAGGTCGTGATCTGCGGCAGACTCGTCAACTACCGTGGCAACACGCCCGAGACCGTGCAGAACAAGAGCTATATCTACTCGCTCAACGGCTCTGGCGGCGGCGGAGGCGGTGGCGGCCAGACGGGCGACGCCAAAGGCAGCGGCACCCTCTCCGACCCCTGGAATGCCGTAGCAGCGAACAACTACACCAACTCTCTCGCTGCCGACACCGAGAGCGACAAGGACTACTACATCAAGGGCATCATCGCCAAGATAGCCAACAACGGTGAGTTCTCCGACCAGTATGGCAACGCCTCCTTCTACATCTCTGACGATGGCAAGGACGAGAACACCTTCTACGTCTTCCGCACCCTGTACCTGGGCAACCAGAAATGGACGTCGGGCAACAGCCAAGTAAAAGTGGGCGATGAGGTCATCATCTGCGGCCGACTCGTCAACTACCGTGGCAACACACCTGAGACGGTGCAGAACAAGAGCTATATCTACTCCCTCAACGGCAAGACCGAGGGAGGCGGCGGTGGCGGCGGCGGCGAAACCGGCGAGGTGAAGTCGGTGAGCATCGCAGACTTCAACGCAGCAGCCGAGAGCAACGACGTGTGGTACCAACTCAAAGGCACCGTGAAAAACCTCAAAGACGGCGACCAGTTCGGCAACTTCGACCTGGAGGACAATACCGGTTCGGTATATGTCTACGGCCTGCTCTCGGAAAAGGGCGGCGAGAAGAAGAAGTTCCAGGAACTGGCAGCTGCCAAGGGGATCAAGAACGGCAGCATCATCACCATCATCGGCAACCGCGGCAGCTATAACGGCAAGATAGAGGTGCTGAACGCCTACCTCGTCAGCGTCGATGGCGAAGGCGGTGGCGGCGGTGGCGGTGGCGACACCGGCAGCGGCGGCTCCTACAGCAATCCCTTCACCGTGACACAGGCCATCGCAGCCGGTTCGGGAACAGGGGTGTACGTCAAGGGCTTCATCGTAGGATATGTCGACGGACAGGCCTATGAGACAGGAGCACACTTCGACGCCTCGGGCGAAGTGAAGACAAACATCCTCATCGCTGCCTCTGCTTCGGAAACAGATGTCACAAAATGCATGCCGGTACAGTTGCCTTCGGGCGCCGTACGCAATGGCGTCAACCTCGCCGATAACAGAGACCTCCTCTATAAAGAGGTGCTGCTCTACGGCAATATCGAGGTGTACTTCAAAGTGCCTGGCGTGAAATCGGTGACCTACGCCGAAGTCGACGGGAAGAACTTCGGAACGAAAGCTTCCGTAAAACGAAGGAGATGAAAAAGAGGGGCAAGAAATTGCCCCTTCTTTTTTGGGGAAAAAAGCTTGGAGGGGTTGATACCGCTCCAAACCTTTTTGGGCAAAAAAAGGGATTTCACAACAACCCCAACCCCTTCTTGTCCTAAAAAGGGATTTCACAACAACCCCAACCCCTTCTTGTCCTAAGAAGGGGCTTCAACCCACCCCCCGTCCCCCGCCCTCTCCAGGGCGGGGGCTCAACCGCTCCTACTCGTCGCTCTTACATTAAGGTACCCTCGACCCATCAAAGGGTCGGGGTGAGTTTTTGACGCAACAAAGTTGCGATTGTTGGATGTCAATCAAGGGGGTGCCCCCCTTGATTGACCGGAGACTACCATAATGAAGACTTGCAAGGATGAGCTAAGACTCAAGTTTGAAATGGAGTCACCACCTCCGGCTTGGAATGGATGCGCCAAGACTCTGGCTTGGAATGGTCACAACAACCCCAAGCCGTTCTTGGCCTAAAAAGGGATTCGCCAAGCCTCCGGCTTGGAGGGGTCACAACAACCCCAACCCCTTCTTGTCCTAAAAAGGGATTTCACAACAACCCCAACCCCTTCTTGTCCTAAAAAGGGATTTCAC
>CAMHEL010000104.1 GCA_946184125.1 uncultured Prevotellaceae bacterium | reverse complement strand
CTGATGTGTCTGGGATATGTTCCGAAACGGGCGGCATTGGGTCAGGAGGAGCGTTATCTGGGACTGGACTTCTCGAAACAGGCGGAAACGGGCGAATTGGTGGAATTGTTGGAAAATCATGTGAGATGGGAAAGACTATTGGATGTTTGATGGCCTGCAACGATGAGTCGTTCTCGTTTGTTTACCATGAGACGATAGACCGGATGGGGAATGTCACTTTCTTCAACCCTGAGAGGGATGTGCCTGATTTCAGCGGGGTGGACTTGCTCTATCTCCCTGGTGGCTATCCGGAAAAGCATTTGGAGGCACTGGTGGACGCTGAACAGACGAGAAAAGCCATCAAGGACTATGTGGAGCAGGGCGGAAGGGCCATCGCCGAGTGTGGGGGGATGATGTATCTCTGCGAAAAAATCGTGACTGATGATGGCGAGTGGCCCATGTGCGGCGTACTTCCTTATACCATCACGGCACGGAAGGCCGATAGAAAACTGTCGTTAGGCTACAGGCGGTTTTCGCTCAATGGGAGGGAGTATCGTGGACATGAGTTTCACTATACCCAATTTCTTGGAGGCACTCCTCCCTCGGTCACACAGGTCTTCAATGCCAGGGGCGAGGCGGTGGCCACTCCTGTGCTCAGATACAAGCATGTGCTGGCAAGTTACACGCACCTGTACTGGGGTGAACTGGATATTCAGCAATTATTGAACGAGCTATGAAGGATATTTGTACGAAAACGGGCGACCAAGGCACAACGAGCCTTCGTGGAGGGCTAAGAGTGGCGAAAGACGACATCCGAATAGAGACGAATGGGGAAATCGACCAGTTGAACGCCTTGTTGGGCATCGTCAGGGCAAAACTCCCTCATGACAACCCGCATCAAACGGTGTTGCTCAACATTCAGCGCGAGCTGATGGTGGTGATGAGCCATGTGGCGACGCCCGATGGCGAGAGCAATCCCAGGACCCTGCACACTCAGGAGATGACGGAAGAGATGGAGCGGATGATAGCGGAAAGCACTGCACCCGCCAAATTCGTCATTCCTGGCGACAATGAGTTGTCGGCTTTCTTACATCTGGCGCGTACTCAGACCAGAACGGTCGAGCGGAGGTTGTGGACTTTGTGCCGTAACCATCCTCTGAACAGCCAGATTCCCGTTTTCATGAACCGGCTATCCGATTTCCTTTTTGTTTGTGCATTAGAAACAGCGAGATGAGACAAAGACTGCACCCCGTGATGCTGGCTGGTACGGGCAGCGACGTAGGCAAGAGCGTGCTTGCTGCTGCTCTTTGCCGTATCTTCAGGCAGGACGGATACCATCCTGCACCCTTCAAGGCCCAGAACATGGCGCTCAACAGCTATGCCACACCCGAGGGCTTTGAGATAGGACGGGCACAGGCCGTGCAGGCTGAGGCCGCCGGAATAGCATGCCATACCGACATGAACCCGCTCCTCCTAAAACCGCAGAGCGACCACACGAGTCAGGTGGTGCTCAACGGCAAACCCATTGGCAACAAGGACGCATACGATTATTGGCGCCGTGGAACATCTGGCATCGATTTCCGGAAAGAGGTGTGCGATGCCTTCGACAGACTGTCGGCTCGTTATCATCCCATAGTCATGGAGGGGGCGGGGAGTATCTCCGAACTGAACCTGCGCGACACCGACATCGTGAACCTGCCCATGGCACGCCATGCGCACGCCGATGTCATCCTGGTGGGCGACATCGACCGTGGAGGGGTCTTTGCTTCGGTCTATGGCAGCATCGCCCTGCAGTCGGACGAGGATAGGAAACGCATCAAGGGCATCATCATCAACAAGTTTCGTGGCGACCTGCGACTCTTCGATGACGGCCGGCGAATGCTCGAGGACATCTGCCATGTGCCTGTGCTGGGCGTGGTGCCTTATTTCACAGATATCCATATCGAAGAGGAGGACAGCGTGGCACTGGCCAACAAGTCGAGGGTGGCTGAGCGGGGGAAGGTGAATGTGGCTGTGGTGCTCCTGCGGCATCTTTCCAACTTCACCGATTTCAATATCCTGGAGCGCGACCCTCGTGTGCACCTCTTCTATACGAGCAACACCGGCGACTTGCTCAAGAGCGACATCATCATCCTGCCGGGCACGAAGTCGACGCTCAGCGACTTGTATGAACTGCGGCGAAACGGTTGCGCACAGGCCATCGTCAAGGCCCACCGTCAGGGTGCTGTTGTCCTGGGCATCTGCGGTGGTTACCAGATGATGGGTGTCGAGGTGTGCGACCCGCATCACCTTGAGGGCGACGTGGAGCGGTTGCCGGGTCTTGGTTTGTTGCCGGTCACCACCACGATGACCGATGGGAAGACGACTCGCCAGGTCACTTTCAACAACGGATGGCAGGGCTATGAAATCCATCAAGGCGACACCCGCCCATTTGGCGGGGCTGAGCACAGGCCATTCGTCACGTTCGACGACGGAAAGACCGACGGCTATGTGGCTGATGAAAAATGTATGGGTACCTATATTCATGGAATTCTCGACAACAAAGCGTTCATTGACCAATTGCTGAAACCTTTTGCCGAAAAAATCCTCGCTCCGGATACGCTATTCGATTACCAGGCGTTCAAACAACAGCAGTACGACCTGCTTGCCGACCATGTGCGCCGATATGTGGATATTCCCCGACTTTACCAAATCATGCAAGACGATGATTGACGGACACGGCGACGACTTATACAGATATGGCAATGTGGCGATGAATTTCAGTTCGAACATCTTCGCCCATGCCGACTTGTCGGGCCTGGAGGACTGGCTGCGGCAGAATGTGCATCTCATCAGGTCGTATCCCGAGCCGTCGCCTCGCTCGCTTGAGGTGATGTTAGCCCGATGCCATGGCGTCGCTCCCGGCGAGGTGATGGTGACCAGCGGGGCTACCGACGCTATATGGCTCATCGCACAGGCTTTCCGGCACAAAGGCTCCTACAAGGTTTTTCATCCCACCTTTTGCGAATACGAGGATGCCTGCCAGACTTTTGGATATGTGCCGCATCCCGATGCTTCGCTTTGCTGGCTGTGCAACCCCAACAACCCCACTGGCGAGGCCTTTTCTCTTCCTCAGCTGAGGGAATTGGCCCATCAACATGAGTTGCTGGTGATTGACCAGTCGTATGAGGATTATACGCTTTCTCAAAGGTTGTCTGCTGAAGAGGCCATCAGTTGGGGCAACGTCCTGCAAATCCGGTCCATGACCAAGAGCCATGCCATCCCGGGACTCCGGCTTGGTTATATCACTGCGCCGTCGGAGATGATCTGCTATCTCCGCAGTCAGTATCGCCCCTGGGCGGTCAACGCCCTTGCCTTGGAGGCGGGGAAATGGTTGCTCTGTCACGATGTAAAGGCTATTCCCGACTTGACGGCTTATCTCCTTGAGGCCCAGCGCTTGCGCACCATGTTGGAGGGTGTGGAGGGCATCGGCGTGATGGATACGCAGACCAATTTCATGTTGTGTCACATGGGGAAGGGGACGGCTGCTGAATTGAAGAGTTATCTTGTCAACGAACATGGGATGCTCATCCGCGACGCTTCCAATTTCAAGGGGCTCGACGCACGGCATTTCCGGGTGGCTGCTCAGTCGCCTGATGAAAACGATGCCCTGGTGGCGGCTGTTACCTCATTCATGAAAACAAAACGGTATGACTGACATCCTTGTCTTGGTTTCTCCTCTGCTGATAGGTTGGTTGCTCGATTTGCTTTTGGGCGACCCGTCGTGGCTGCCGCATCCGGTCGTGGGCTTCGGACGGATGATCTCATGGTGTGAGCATAGGATGAACGCCGGCAATTATCGGAAATGGAAAGGTGGCGTGGCGGCTGTGATGCTTATCGCATTGGTGTTTTTTGCCACCCTCGCCCTCGTTCACTATGTTTCAGTGCTGTGGGTCGTTGCGGGCATCTGTCTCAAGGGCATCCTCATCTTCTGTTGCTTGGCTGGTACGACGCTCATACGCGAGGTTCGTGAGGTGTTCCGTGCCACCGACCGTTCGCTCGACGAGGGACGCCGACAGGTGGCACGCATCGTAGGCAGGGACACATCCCAACTGTCGGCGCAGGAGATACGCACGGCCGCGTTGGAAACGTTGGCAGAGAACCTGAGCGATGGTGTCATCGCCCCGCTGTTCTGGTTGGCTATTGGTGGCGTGCCGGGCATGATGGCCTATAAGATGGTGAACACTCTCGACTCGATGATTGGTTACCGCACGGAGCGATATCGTGATTTCGGTTGTGTGGCGGCAAGGATTGACGACATAGCCAACTATATCCCAGCTCGTCTCACGGCGCTGCTGATGGTCATCGTGTCGGGCCGATGGTCCTTGCTGGGATTTGTCACTCGCTATGGCCGCTGTCATGCCAGCCCCAACAGCGGATATCCTGAGGCGGCATTGGCGGGCATTCTCAACTGCCGATTCGGAGGGCCACATTATTATTTCGGCGAACTTTTCGACAAACCGTATATAGGTTCGAACGACCATGAACTGACCTCTGCCGATATGCAAAAAGCCATCGCCATCAACCGCCGCTCCGAAATCCTTGCCATTCTCCTTCTCCTTGGGAGTTTAGGAGTTTAGGAGTTTTTTTTGAGGGAGTTTAGGGGCTTTTTTTGAGGGAGTTTAGGAGTTTAGGAGTTTGGGAGTTTAGACGTATGCTTTGAGGGGTTCGGGCTTGGCCTATGGGCTATTGATTAAGGGCGACCTAACGGCCGCCCCACGGTGGCTTGAAGTCTAGCGTCTAAAGTCTAGCGTCTAAAGTCTAGCGCCTTTCTCTGCAATGGCTTTTGCGGCGACGTATGCTGTGGTCCATGCTGCCTGGAAGTTGAAACCACCGGTGATGCCGTCGATGTCGAGCACTTCGCCGGCGAAAAAGAGGTTGGGGCGGGTGCGGCTTTCCAATGTGTTGGGAAGGATACTCTTGAGCGACACACCACCGCAGGTGACGAATTCATCGTGGAAAGGGGCTCTGCCCGTGACAGGGATGACATCGCTCGTCAGCACGTTGACGATGCGGTTGAGGTCTTTTTTCCCGAGGTCGCACCAGCGCGAGTTGCTTTTGCTGCCGATGGCTTTCGTGAGTAGGTAGCTCCATAGCCGCTGGTGAGGCCGAATGGTGCGGTGTGGGCCAGTTGCCTCATACGATGGCCTTGGGCGAGTTGAGCCACCGTCTCTCGCACAGCGCCCTCTTCCACACCTGGCCAGTTGACCACGATGCTTCCCTTGTAGCCGTTCTCGTGCAGGACTCTTGCCCCGTAGCTCGAAAGACGAAGGATGGCCGGACCGCTCATGCCCCAGTGGGTGAGGAGAAGGGCGCCTTGGGCACGAAGATGCGTGCCGGGTATCTGCACGATGGCGTTCTCGGCCACGGTACCCATGAGTTGCTTCAGTTCTGTGTCATTGGTGCTCAGCGAGAATAGTGAGGGGACAGGTGGCTCTATCTCATGACCGAGGGCGTGGAGCCAGTCGAAACTGGCGGCTTTGGGGGCTCCTCCTGTTGCCACCAGGATGAAGTCGGTGGCAGGGAGGGCGTCGAGGGAGGCGACTGTCTGGCCTGTCCGCACCACTACCCCCAGGCGACGGGCCTCGCCGAGAAGGCAGTCGATGATGGTGTGCGAATCCTGAGAGGCGGGAAAGACGCAGTGGTCGGGCAGAACCATCAAAGGCACACCATGGCGCTCCCACCAAGCGAAGGCATCGCGGTGGTCGAAGTGGTTGAACAAACGGCGGAGAAGACGGTGACCACGGGGATAGGCGGCGCTCAGGTCGGGAATGTTCCCGCCATGGGAAGAAAAGGTGCCGATGGCCTTGAACGTATTCGTGCAGTTGCATCGGCCACCGCCCGATACCTCCACTTTCCGAAGCACACGCTGACCACGCTCAAGGATGGTCACGCCCATTTCTGGCTTCATTTCCTTGAGGTTGACTGCGGCGAAGAAGCCTGCCGCACCGCCGCCTATGATTGTGGTGTGCATAGCGTTTGTAAAAGGACAATGCAAAAGTAACGATTTTTATTCGAAGAAAAAGATGGGCATTCGACTTTTTTATTGTAAATTTGCAGTCCAATAGCAAAGGAATTCTAGAAACTAACCCTTTCCTCGTCAGAATTTACACTATTCACCTTAAACATTTAGAGAACATGAAAAAGATGATGTTTACATTCATTCTGTGCATCTTGACGACATTGAACGCCAACGCCCAGGATGTGACAAAACTTCCCGAGCCCGACAAGAAATTGGGCGTGTCGCTCACTGAAGCATTGGCAAAAAGACGCTCCGACAGGGAGTTTGATGCCAATAAGAATATTACCGACAATCAACTCTCACTCTTGCTTTGGGCTGCCTGCGGTGTCAACCGAGCCGACAAAGGACTGTTGACCATACCCACAGCTATCAATGCCAAAGACATCTCTGTGTATGTCTGCCGCAAGGATGGCGTGGCGCTATACGACCCGTATGCCAACACGCTGACCAAAGTTTCTGCAGAGGATATTAGACCTCAACTCGCTGGAAGACAGCAGAATATGAGTTCTGCCCCTCTCTTCCTACTCATCGTCAGCGATAAGAGCAAGTTCCGTGGAAACGCTGAGCACTATAGCGCGATGGATGCTGGTTATTCCTCACAAAACATCTGCCTGATGTGCGCCGCACTCGGACTCAAAACAGTGCCAAGAGCCATGATGGATGTGCAGGCGGTGACCAAGGCACTCAACTTCGGCGAGAATATCATCGTCGAACTCAATCACCCCATCGGCTATTGATGGGGTGGCAGTACAACACAAAAACGGATTAGTTAGAACCATTACAAATGAACAACAATAACGATGGGTGCTCTCTTAGAACATGGGGCTATGCACTGATTGCTATCGGTTTGGCATCAACTATGTTCTTGTTAGTAGTGGTGGGATTGTGCATCGTGGTCTATTCGTTTTTCTCTTCATCTTCATCCTCATCGGGGACGAACAACAATGGTCGGAATGGCAGGAATACACAGCGAACACACAGCAGACCCTCACGGCCGGCAAGAGAACTGCTGCTCAATGCCCAGCAACTGTTCGCATTGCAGGATGTCATGAAACGCATCGTCAGTCTCATGGAGGAGACGCTGGGCAATCCACTCAAAAATGTGGTGAACGGTCTGGTGCCCGACAACCAGAAGGTGAACAATAAGGACCAACTGCGCCGACAGCTCAATATCTCCTTCGCCAAAGACGTGTTCCGGAGCTACAACTATTTAGGCCATGAGCCAGAGATTGATTTACTGAAGCCCGAGGGGCAGTGTCTCTATATCATCATCAGGGCACTCAACAGAGAGGCTGACATCAGTGCCGATGAACTGAAACAACAGCTGACCGGCACCGACAAGACCAACGAACTCAGACGTACTGCCGTCGTGCAATACCAGCGGCAACTCCAGAACGAACAGTACGCTGCCGGCGACCTCGATGCAGGGCAGTTCGACCTGGCCGTGTCACTACTCTATTCACTGCTCCCGCAAAATCATTACGAGAACACCTACAAGTCGCTCTTCCGGCAACTGATGATGATTGTGGCCGACGCCGATGGAACCATCACCGATAAGGAGCGGCAATGGATAGAAGGTATAGGAAGATAACTTACTTATTTTAATTATTTTACATTCAAAACATCATAACAAATGCCTGAGAATAATACCCCTAAAAACAACCGTCGAAAATCAGCCTTACCCACTCTCATCGACACCAGCCTGGGGCACATGCCTCCACAGTCAGTCGAAACGGAGAGGTTGGTGCTTGGCGCATTGATGATTGACAAAGATGCCTTCACCGTGGTGAGCGAAATCTTAAGACCCGAGACTTTCTACGAGCCACGAAACCAGAAAGTGTATGCCGCCATACAGAACCTGAGCATCCATCAGCATCCGGTCGATATGATTACCGTCACCGAACAACTCAAGCGCGACGGTACGCTCGAGGAGGTGGGCGGACAACTCTATATCTATGAACTCACCGCTCATGTGGCATCATCGGCTCATGTGGAGTACCATGCACGCATACTCGCACAGAAATACCTCGGGAGGGAACTCATCTCCTACGCCAGCAGGATTGAGACCAAGGCGTTCGACGAGAGCAACGACATCGAGGTGGTCATGCAGGAAGCAGAGGGTGACCTCTTCCAACTGTCGCAGACCAACATGAAGCAGGACTACACCCAGATTGACCCCATCGTGAAAAGAGCTGTGGAAATCATGCAGATTGCGGCTGCCAACACAGGGGGATTAACAGGGGTGGCAAGCGGATTCACCAAACTCGACGACATGACTTCGGGATGGCAGAAAAGCGACCTCGTCATCCTGGCAGGAAGACCGGCCATGGGCAAAACATCGTTCGCGCTCTCCATCGCTAAGAACATCGCTGTGGATAACCGTGTGGCGACCGCATTCTTCTCGCTCGAAATGAGCAACGTGCAACTGGTCAACCGACTGATTTCCAATACTTGTGAGATCGACAGTAAGAAAATCATGAACGGACAGCTCGATGATTCGGAATGGGCTCGCCTCGACAGAAATATAAGGAAGCTCGACGGCGCACCGCTGTATCTCGACGACACACCAGGACTGTCAATCTTCGAACTGAGAACCAAGGCACGAAGACTCGTCAGGGAGAAAGGCGTGCAGATTATCATGATCGACTACCTGCAGCTGATGAATGCCAATGGCATGCGCTTCGGCAACCGACAGGAGGAGGTGTCGACCATCAGCCGGTCGCTCAAACAACTGGCAAAGGAGCTCGACATTCCCATCATCGCCCTTTCACAGCTCAACCGTTCCGTGGAGAAACGCGACGACAACGATGGTAAACGACCACAGTTGAGCGACTTGCGCGAATCGGGTGCCATAGAGCAGGATGCCGACATGGTCATCTTTGTTCACAGGCCCGAGTATTACCACATCTATCACGATGAGAACGGAAACGACCTAAGGGGAATGGCACAGATTATCATCGCAAAGCACCGAAAGGGTGCCGTAGGCGATGTGCTGCTCCATTTCCGTGGACAATACACCCGCTTCGCCAATCCCGAGGATACCTATGTGCCACCAACGGCAGGAGGCGAGATTATCGGCTCGAAAATCAACGACGGGCCATCCGTCGACCCCCTCGGGCCACCAGCCCCGGCAGAATCCCCCTTCTGACCGAGCCCTCCATTCCCAATAATCGCCCTCCATCCCAAAAATCGCCATCCATCCCGCTACCCTCCATCCCGCCACTCTCTTATCGGTAACCGATATCGGTTACCGAATTCCCGAATTCTCGCTAACCCGCGCTATCCCGCGCTATCCCGCCATCCTAAAAAAATCATCCAATGAAAACAAAAAACTGCCTCACATTCATTGCCTCCGCGCTCTTTGTGCTCAACGCATGCGCTCAGGCACCGTCCATTTCCGTCCTCGGCGACTCCTATTCCACTTTCGAGGGCTATGTCACTCCCTCAACCAATGAGATGTGGTATTATGAGGAGCCAGGCAACCGCACCGATGTCGATGACGTAACCGATACATGGTGGTGGCTCGTCGCCAAAGAGGGTGGGTACCGCCTATGCGTCAACAACTCCTACAGTGGAAGCACGGTGGGATACCGGGGGTATGATGGCAACGACTACTCCGACCGTTCATTCCTCACGAGGATGGACAACCTCGGCAATCCCGACATCATCCTCATCTTCGGCGCCACCAACGACAGTTGGGCGGGAGAGCCTGTGGGAGAGTACAAATACAGCGGATGGACAAAAGGCGACTTCTACACCTTCCGCCCTGCCATGGCTTATATGCTGCATCATGTCACCACGAGGTATACCAATGTGAAGGTGTATTTCCTCCTCAATTCCGAACTGCGCGACGACATCAATGAGTCGTGCAAAACCATTTGTGAGCATTACAATGTGCCATGCATCCAGCTGCATGACATCCATAAAATCAATGGCCATCCCTCTGAAAAAGGAATGCGCGCCATCGCTTCTCAAGTGCTTGAGGTCTTGAAGCGATGACGCGCAGCGTCATTTCCTTACCAGAATTCGGGTTCCGCATCTATTTCTAACTCCTTAAAGGTGGGTTCTATTAATTATGTCGAGGCGAAAAGTGACCGAAATGTAATGTATAGAAATGCCACCTCATAAAAATCAGAATTAATAGAACACACCTAAAGATGCGGAACTCGTTTTTTATATGTAGGCGACTCAGCCCATGAGCACGGTCACCTCGTGACTGCCAGGGGCATAGCTTATCCTGTTGCCCTCCATGGGCACTCCATCCACTTCGATGCACTGCACCCCACGGTTCACACCCTTCGGGTTGCGCACGAGGATGCGGTATTCCGCATCGCGGAACTTGCGCTTCACCGAGAACTCCTGAGCCGTCTGGGGAACGCATGGGTCGATGAGCAGTCCGTCGTAATCGGGCTTGATGCCGAGGATGTACTGGCTCACCGTGAGCCACATCCATGCCGCAGTACCCGTCAGCCAACTGTTCTTTCCCTCGCCGGGACGGGCGGCATCCTTGCCGGCAACCATCTGGCAGTTGACGTAGGGCTCCACCTTGTGAAGCGTGCTGTATTTCTCCTCCACATAGCTGGGCAGTATCTTGCGGTAATGGCTCCAGGCATCATCGCCACGGCCGGCAAGGGTCTCGCCGATGATGACCCATGGGTTGTTGTGGCAGAAGATGCCGGCATTCTCCTTGTAACCCTCGGGGTAGCTGCTGATTTCGCCATACTCATAGATGTATTTCGTAAAGGCGGGATTGTTGAGCACGATGCCATGCTCGCACTCCAAATAGTTCTTCACTGAGTCGAGCGAACTGGCCACCATGCCTTCGTCGGCGCCGATGCCAGCCATGGTGCACCATCCCTGGCTCTCGATGAAGATTTTGCCTTCCTCGTTTTCCTTGCTGCCTATCTTGCGCCCGTAGAAGTCGTAGGCGCGCAGGTACCATTCTCCATCCCATCCGTCGCGCTTCACGGCATCCACCATGGCGTCGACATGGCGCTGGGCACGGTCGGCTTCGGCGTCAAGGCCGATGCGGCGGCAAAGTGCCACATACTCTTTGCCGGTGACGACGAAGAGGCCGGCTATCATGAGACTCTCGGCCTGAGAACCTTCTGTCTTGTTCTCCGTTGTCTGGAACGACTCGTTCGGGTCCCAGGAGAAGCAGTTCAGGTTGAGGCAGTCGTTCCAGTCGGCACGGCCGATGAGGGGCAACTGATGGGGGCCGAGGTTGTTGACCACATGGTCGAACGACACACGAAGGTGCTCCATGAGCGGCACCTCGCTGCCTGGCTCGTTGTCGAAGGGCACCGGCTCATCGAGGATGCTGAAATCGCCGGTCTCCTTGATATAGGCCACGGTGCCGAAGATGAGCCAGCAGGGGTCGTCGTTGAAACCGCCGCCGATGTCGTTGTTGCCACGCTTGGTGAGGGGCTGGTACTGGTGGTAGCAGCCACCGTCGGCAAACTGCGTCGAGGCAATGTCGATGATTCGCTGGCGAGCACGGCCGGGAATCTGGTGGACGAAGCCCACGAGGTCCTGGTTGGAGTCGCGGAAGCCCATGCCGCGGCCGATGCCGCTCTCGAAGAATGAGGCTGAGCGCGACATGTTGAAGGTCACCATGCACTGGTATTGGTTCCAGATGTTCACCATCCGGTCGAGTTTGTCGTTGCCAGTATCCACCACGTAGATGTCGAGCAGCGCATCCCAGTAGTCGCGCAGGGCCTCGAAGGCGGCATCCACCTTCTCGGTGGTGTCGAACTGTGCGATGGTGGCAAGGGCCTTGGTCTTGTTGATGACCTTCGGAGCAATGAATTTCTCGTCCTGCTCGTTCTCCACATAACCGAGGACGAAGATGAAATCGCGGCTCTCGCCGGGTTGTAGCTCCACCTCGATATAATGCGATGCGATGGGGCTCCAGCCGTGGGCATGGCTGTTGCGTGGGCGGCCCTCCATGACGGCATCGGGGGCCTCAAAACCGTTGTAAAGGCCCACGAAGGTCTCGCGGTCGGTGTCGAAACCGTCGATGGGAACATTGACGCTGTAATAGGCGTAGTGGTTGCGGCGCTCGCGGTACTCCGTCTTGTGGTAGATGACCGAGCCCTCTATCTCCACCTCGCCGGTGGAGAAGTTACGCTGGAAGTTCTCCATGTCGGTGGCGGCATTCCACAGGCACCACTCCTCGAAGGAGAAGAGTTTCAGGCTGCGTGGAGAAGAGGTGGTGTTGCGGAGGGTGAGCTTCTGCACCTCGCACCAACTCTTCAGCGGCACGAAGAAGAGCACGCTGGCCTCGATGCCGTCCTTCGCCGACACGATGCGGGTGTAGCTCATGCCATGGTGGCACTCATAGAGGTCGAGTGGGGTCTTGCAGGGCTTCCAACCGGGATTCCATACCGTGTCGCCGTCCTTGATGTAGAAATAACGACCGCCGTTGTCCATCGGGACATTGTTGTAGCGGTAGCGAGTCAGACGGCGGAACTTCGCATCCTTATAGAAGGAGTATCCACCGGCGGTGTTGCTGATGAGTGAGAAAAAATCCTCGTTGCCCAGGTAGTTGATCCAGGGCCAAGGGGTCTGAGGGTCGGTGATGACGTACTCTCTGGAGGCATCATCAAAGTGTCCGTACTTCTTGCTTGTCATAGGGTTTTTATGGTGTTGAATGATGGTTGACAAAGTGGCACAGAGTGCCATTGTGGTTAATTTTGCACAAAGGTAGTCATTTCTTAGGTTAAAAAAATGGTTTTAACAAAAAAAATCACTATCTTCGCCCATTATTTCAAACCAACTAATACTAACATTATGAGAGTGAAAGTGAATGACAAGTCAATTGTCTTGTTTCGGGGCGCATCGGTAAGAGATGCTCTGGTGAGATTTTTCGCCCGATGCGACATTGAAAGGTCGCAGATCACAAAAGCGACGGTGTACGACCAATGGGGACATGAAATAGACCTCGACGCACCGCTTAACAATGGACAGGAAATAACTTTTAAATGGGAAAAAGAATCATGCGAAGAATAATGACTACTTTTGCGATGGTGGCTGTATGCCTCCTCGCCGGCGCTCAGACACGCGACATTCATATCGTTTCTGTCAACGACATGCACGTCCCCTTGGACAACATGCCTAAGCTGGCTGCCATCGTCGACAGCCTGAGAACCATTGACAGCCAGACACTGGTGTTCTCGGCTGGTGACAACCGAACGGGAGACCCCATCAACGACCTCTATCCCATCACCTCCTATCCTATGACCGCGCTGATGAACCTTATCGGTTTCGATGCATCGGCTTTGGGTAACCATGAGTTCGACAGCAATGAGGAGGGACTCGCTAAGGTCATCGCTGCTTCCAACTTCCCTTATCTCTGTGCCAATATCAAGGCCGACCCGGCGCTGAATATACAGACGGTACCTTACCGCATCTTCGAGATAGGGGGAATAACTATCGGCGTTCTCGGAGTGGTGCAGATTGATGCCAAGGGGAAGCCAAGTGCACATCCCGACCTCATGCGCGACTTGTCGTTCACCTCCTATGATGAGGCTATCCAGCAGTACAAGTGGCTGCGCGACAAGGTCGATGTGTTCATCCTGCTCTCTCACATCGGCTATGAGGATGATTTGGTCGTGGCTGAGAAATATCCTTTCTTCGACGTCATCCTCGGTGGGCATTCACACACCCAGCTCGAGGGCGGTGAGATGCACAATGGCGTGCTTGTCACACAGAACACGAACAAACTCAAGCGCCTCACCTACACCACCATCAATGTGAAGGACAGAAAGGTGGTGGGGAAAGCGGCGAAAAACATCGAGGTGGAAAGTTATGGGAAGAAAAACGAGTTGGCAAGCGTCATGCTCGACTATTTCGCTTCCAATCCTGAGTTCCACCGATTGCTGACCACTGCCAAGCGCGACTTCCCCACCTCACAGCAACTGGGATGCATGATGTGTGATGCCATGCAGGAGTTCACGCATGCCGACCTCGTGCTGCAGAATGGGGGAGGGGTGCGACTGGATGATTATCCCGCAGGACCCATCACCGTTGGCGATGTGCTGCGCATCGACCCCTTCGGCAACGACTGCATCGAGATGACTGTCACGGGCAAGGAGTTCAAGGACATGCTCCTGGCCTGTCACAACAACGACAACCACGACACGCCTTACCTCGCAGGTGCCACCTGTGTCTTCATCCCTTCGCCCGACCCGAATGTCAAGGCCAAGGATGTGAAGATTTTCACACCCGACGGCAAGAAATTCAACATGAAAAAGAAGTATAAGCTGGTGTGCAGCAGTTATGTGGCTGCCGTCTGCAATACACCCCGTGCCGATGAGGGCGAGAACTTAGGCATCAAGTGCTCCGACATGATCATCAAGTTCCTCGACGGTCACGAACCCATCGACTATCATGATGCCGTGAGAGTCACCATCGCGAATTAAAGATTTTTATTTGTTATCCCGAATTAGCATCGTCTTTATTTATCCCGAATTAGCGAATTTGAGAATTTTTTCCAAGTGCAACGAAAAATCTTCAATTCTCTAATTCGGGATAAAAGAATCGAAATCAAGAATACCCGCATTCAGTGATCATCTCGATTTATCCCGAATTAGCGAATTAGAGAATTATTTCGAGTGTAATGAAAATTCTCAAATTACCTCCCTTCGGTCAGTGGGTCTTCGACAAGTCTCTCTAATTCG
>CAMHEL010000103.1 GCA_946184125.1 uncultured Prevotellaceae bacterium | reverse complement strand
CTGATAATCAATGCGTCGGGATTGCAAATCCCGACGAACATTAGATTGCAAATCCCGACGAACATTACTCTATTTTGATGCCTTCGTCCAGTTTGGCGAGTTTGAGGATGAGAGGTATGGCCATGACGTTGTTGATGTCTTGCTGTTGCATTTTGTGGTCCATGGCGTCGATGCCCTTGTTGGAGATGATGTCGAGATGAGCCCTGTTTTTTGTCTTCAGCATTTCCTTCTGTTCTATTTTCCTTTTCTCCGTTTGCTCGTCGGCGGGCCGCCTCATTTCGCCGTTGTCGAAGAAGAGCCATTCTTTTGGTGTGTTGTCGAGCGGTCGGAAGCCCATCAGGAGCCGTTCGGTCACCCATCTGTTGTGCTCGGTTTGCGCGAGAGCCACCATCATGGGGCCATCCTTGATGTTCTGTAGTGTTTTGACTTGTTCTTCGTAGGGTTTGTCGACATCGCTTCCTATGGCTCTGAGTTTTTGTGCGAATCCATGGATGTAGTAGATATTCGACCATTTGTAGGCAATGGAGAGGTCTTTCCATTGCGTTCTGACGTCGGTGGTGTCGATATTCAGCATCTCAGCGAGTTTCTCTGCCGTCAATTCCGTATGCTGGTAAGCGAGGTGGAAGTCGATGGGCTTTCCTTTTTTGTTCCTGGCATAGAAGTAGTTGGCGAGTTTTGCCTTCATGTCGTTGAGCGAGTCGTCCTCGTAGCAGTTTTCGAGCATGCCGAAGGGTTTGAGTTTCCTGTATCGTTTCCATCGGTCGTCGCCGATGGACAGTTGGCAGACCATGTCGGAGAGGGAGCGCTGGTAGACGAGCACCTGTATGGCTCGTTTGAGAATGGCTTCGGGCAGGTAGAGAGCTGTGGCGATGGCGTGTTGCGGGTGCTCGATGCAAACGGCCACAGTGCATATCTTGTGTGTGGTGTCGGTGGCTATCTCTGTCATGTATTGGCGTACCTCCTCACAGGCCTCATTGCCTTGTATGAACTCGAACTCGATGTCGATGAAGTTTTGTCCGAGGTGGTGGTATCGGCTGTTCTCGTCTTCCATGGGGTCGTACCAGGGTTTGTCGAAGGAGTCTTGTCCGCAGATGATGGTGCGGCTTCTGGCGAGAGCGAAGAGGTTGGCGAAGCGTCCTTTGAGGTATTCCGATTCGCGTTGTGCGTTGGAGTCGATGAAGGTGATGGTGGTGCGCAGCCGGTCGTCGCGGGTGAAGTTGGGGAAGTGCATCAGTTGTGCCGCTTCCGTGGCGAGTGCCACGCCCATTTTGTTCATTCCGATGATGATCAGGTGGACGGTCTTGTTCGATTCGT
Organism: uncultured Prevotellaceae bacterium; assembly: GCA_946184125.1. GTDB lineage: Bacteria > Bacteroidota > Bacteroidia > Bacteroidales > Bacteroidaceae > Prevotella. The sequence goes on along the minus strand of CAMHEL010000103.1, from coordinate 13,591 downwards.
AATTGATGCCCTGCTTGGTGCCCAGTGGTTTGTAGGTCCATGGCATGTCGTCGTCTTTGTTATGGCAGTAGAAGTCGTAGATGTCCTTGTTGTCGACCATCACTCGCCGTGCCCATATTTCATAGACATTGAAGGGGAGGAATTCGATGCGTGTGCTCAGCGATTTGTTGATGTTGGTGTATTTGTACACCGTGTATGTGCTTTGGTATTCGAAAGCGACATGGCATTTGAGGCATTCCATCCTGCCAGTGATGACGGGCATGCTGTTCTCGTGGTAGTGCAGTTTGAGATAGTCAGAGATGAGTTTGAGGCTGTTGATGTTGTATGCATCGTGGTTGCCGTTGTGGTCGTCCATGGCACTCTCGCCGAGGATATACACTTCCACGGCTTTCTCTAAATGCAGGCTTTCGATGTCTTCCCTCGATGTTTGAACGCCATGATAGATGACCACTTTTGGCTCTTCGTATGCCTCAAGTCTTGATTCGATGCTGAGCCTGAACGTTTCGACGTCCTGGCAGGTGAGTATGAGCACAAAGTCGACATCGCTGCGCTGCAGCGACTGTTTGGTGATGTTCACCACTTGTTCGTTTCCGCCAATGATGACCACATAGTTGTTGAAATTCCTGTTGTTGTATCTGACGATGCCCTTGCGCCAGTTGTCCATCCTGCGGTTGATGATGCTGACGAAAGTGGAAATCATCAGTCCCGCCAGCAGCACGATGCCGAGGAAGGCGGTGAGCAGGGCGATGAACACGCCCTTGTGCGATGCTGTCGAGATATTGCCAGGGTCGGCGAAATGGCTGATGATGGAAATCAGCAGGTTGTGGCCTTCTGGTAAATTGTCATCGCCGAGGATTTCGCTGGGCTGTAGGCCGGCAAGCCGTGCCACCCCCGTGAGAATGAGGGGGACGGCCACCACGACGGCGAGCAGCATGGCGAGTGTTTTCTTCGATGAGCCTCTGGCAATGGTCCTGTCGAGTCGTATGGGGTGCCATATAGCCATATACAGGATATAACCCAGAAAGATGGCCGATATGGCTGAGAGTAAATCAGTGAAGATGCTCATAGGTTAAGGTGTAAAGATGAAATAAAAGCCCTAAGTATCATTCACTCAGGGCTTTATGGGGATTTGTGTAGTCCGACCGGGAATCGAACCCGGATCTAATCTTTAGGAGAGACTTATTCTATCCATTGAACTATCGGACCAAAACGGCTGCAAAGGTAACGATTATTTTTTGATTTTCAAACTGATTTGCCATTTTTCTTTTAGCATGAATAATTCATGTGATAACATCTTTTCGTAAGTTAATGCTTATTTTACCGCTCCTCATGAATGCCATTTGCTAAATTTTTCTTATCTTTGCCGACAAAGAAGAAAGGTTATGAGCAGCAAAGAGTGTCTACGCAAATTTTCTGAAAATCTTTTCTGGGACGTTGATGTGTCTCAACTTTCGTTGGACGAACATCCTTCATACATTATTCACCGCGTTTTGGAATATGGACAGATGGATGATTGGAGGCTTATCTATCGTTATTACGGGCTTGACAAGATTGTTGCTGAATGTAAGCAGATGCGAACTCTTGACCCTGTATGTCTTTCATTTATTTGCACCATATCACAAACAAGAGAAGAAGACTACCGATGCTATCACTTCAGACAATCCACCCCGACACATTGGAACTCCTAAAGACATTGATGAACTTGCCTATAAAAAACAAGATAAAGAATGAAGTAAAGTACTACTTCAAATGTCATAGTTAATTTTTCACAAATCGAAACATAATCTTTTAATCTCAACATTCTTTTTCAAACAAATTCGTTTACATTTGGATTAAACTTTCTCTTGTTATTTTAGTCTAAAGGATATTATGAATCGATTCTTATTAATATTTTTATTGTTTTTTGAGGCTTTATGTGCTTCTGCACAAGGTGTTGTGAGAGGCAAGGTGCTCGACAAATCGAGTGAGGAGCCTTTAGGTTTTGTGAATGTGGTGGTCACCCGTACAGGCGAGACGAAGATGCTGAAAGGGGCCATTACCGATGAGCAAGGCGCATTTATGATTGACAATTTGCCGCTTGGCAATCTTGACCTTACGGTGACGTTCGTAGGGTACAAGACCCTTGTGCGCCATTTCACACTGACACAGGCGCGGCCGTCGCACCATTTCTCCGCACTCCATCTCTCGGAGGATGCGCAGCAGTTGAAGGAAGTGACGGTGACCGGCCAGAAAGCCATTATGAAACTTGAAGTGGACCGCAAGTCGTTCGACGTGACACAGGACATCTCGAATGCCGGCGGTTCAGCCAGCGACGTGCTGGAGAACATCCCCTCGGTGGAGGTTGACAACGACGGCAATGTGTCGCTCCGTGGCAACAGCAGTGTGGAGGTGTGGATTAACGGCAAGGCGAGCGGACTGACCGCCGACAATAGAGCCGAGATACTGCAGCAGTTGCCTGCCGAGAGCATCGAGCGCATCGAGGTGATTGACAACCCTTCCGCCAAGTTCTCTGCCGAAGGCAGTGCCGGTATCATCAACATCGTGCTGAAGAAGGACCGCCGCTCGGGCTATTACGGTTCGCTGCAGGCCGGTGCCAACACCCGTGGCGGTGCCAACACCAGTTTCAACATCAACTACAACAGTTCGAAACTCGATGCCTACGCCTCAGTGGGCTTCCGTCACCGCCACCGCGAGGGAGGGTCGGAGAGCCGCCAGGAATACACCCTCACCCGCCAGTACCAGAACTACGACAGCGAGAGCGACGGCATGGGCAACAACCTCTTCATGCGTGCCGGCCTGACGTTCCATGCAACGCAAAACGACGATATCTCGTTAGGCGGCATGATGATGCGTGGGCGGTCGAAAGACTGGAACAACACGCTCTACCATTATGGCTATATGGACACCGGGCAGGACTGGCGCAACATGTTCCGCCGCACCTTCTCGAGCGGCGACATGAAGATGAACAACGTGGAGTTTGACTACCGCCATAATTTCGGCTCCGACAAGCATTTCCTCGACCTCGTGGTGGAGTTTGACACCTGGGGTGGCGACCGCAGCAACATCTACCAGGACTCCATCATCGACTTCAATCCCCGCCAGGTGAGCTATGACTACCTGTCGCGCCCGATGGACATGAACAACCGCTACTGGGAGGTGAAGCTCGACTATGAGAACCCCATCAGCGAGAGCCTGTTGCTACAGGCCGGTTACAACGCCCGCCTCTCGCACGAGAACTCACCCCAGGAAAGTTTTGCCGACAGCACGTCGTGGAGTGGAAAGAACATGGTGGAGGACAAAGCCTACTTCAACCGCTTCATCTACGACATGGACATCCACGCCCTTTATGCCACGCTCAATTTCAAGTTGGGCAAGCTGGGCATCATGGCAGGACTCCGCGGTGAGTACTGGAAGGTGGAGACTGAGAGCTACAGTTGGGAGCAGGAGCACGACGCCTCGAAGCGGGTGGCGCCGTTCAAGAAAGACTATTTCCAGCTGTTCCCCAGCCTCTTCCTGTCGTATCAGCTCACCGACAACGACCAGCTCCAGGTCAACTACACCCGCCGCCTGCGCCGCCCGTGGGGTGGCCAGCTCAACTCTTTCCGCAACACGAGCGATGCCACGGTGGTGTCCTTTGGTAACCCACTCCTCACACCGGAGTACTCCAACCTTTTCTCGCTCAATTATCTGCGCACATGGACGTCGCACTCCCTCCTCGTGAGCGCCTATTACCGTCCCACCACCGACGTGATGCAGCGCATCACTTGGCAGAGCAGCACCGACAACAAGATGTATTCGACGTCGGAGAACTTGGCCAAGAGCCAGAGCAGCGGTCTGGAGATTACGGCGAAGAACAAGCTGTTCCGCATCCTCGACCTGTCGACCTCAGCCAATTTCTTCTACTACAAGCTCGATGGCTTCTCCTACGTCATCGACGGTCAGACGGTGAGTGGCGCGGAGAACCACAATTTCACGTGGAACGCCCGTATGCAGGCCAGCCTGCGCCTGCCCTACGACATCTCGATGCAGACGACGTTCAACTACCGCTCACGCCAGGTCATCTCGCAGGGTTACCGCAAGGCCAATTACGGTGTCGATTTCGGCATCCGTAAGAATTTCTTCAACAAGAAGCTCACCCTGTCTGTCAACTGCCGCGACCTGCTCGATTCGCGCAAATGGCGCAACTACACGAGCAGCGACACCTTCAAGCGCCATCAGAAGAACTGGCGCAACAGCCGCACGTTCAACTTCACCCTCACGTGGAACTTCGGCAATATGAAGCGGAAGGCACGTGACGGTCAAGAGGGCCGTGACGAACAGGATGGCGAGGGCGACGGCGAGGACCGCAACGCCTTCGGTGGCGGTGGCGAGGACTAATGCCGGTGGCTGTTGATGATTTCCCTGATTTTCTCAATCTTCTTCAGCCGTAGCACGGAATAGACGCCACTGTGCATGTCGATGTACTCGAAAAGGTGCATGGCACGCTCGAGAAGGGTCTCGCTGATGGGATAGGCTCTGATGTCGGCTTCGGCATAGTAGAGTTCGGCGAGCATCTCGATGCGTGCCATGTGCTGTTCTTCGGGATAGACGAGCGTGATGCGGTCGATGGCCTCCTCGGCCGTCGTGTTCTGAAACCGCTCATACGAGCCCAGATATTGCTCATAGAGCGTGTGGATGGCCTCTGTGCGGCTCTCTATCTCATCTTTCTCCATGGCTTTGGCCAGCGCCGCGAAAAACTCGCGTATCAGGCGCATGATGTAGTCTTGTTGTATCATATAGCGTTTTCGTTTTCGTCGTTTTCATTTTCGTCATTGTCGGCCAGGGCTGGGTCATGGCCTTGTGCGATGGATTTCACATAATTCAGCAGTTTCTTATAAAAAGGGTGTCGTGCCATGGTGGAGGAGTCGCCGAGGATGATGAGTTTCATGCGTGCCCTTGTGATGGCCACATTCATCCTCCTGAGGTCGCGCAGGAAGCCGATTTGCCCCTCGTCGTTGGCTCTGACGAGCGAGATGATGATGATGTCGCGCTCCTGCCCTTGGAAGCCATCGACCGTATTGACGGTGATGAGGTGGCGTAGGGGTTTGAGCCCTGCTCTCTTGGCCACCATCCGCCGCAGATGCTGCACCTGTGCGCGGTAGGGCGAGATGATGCCCACGTCGATGCGCTCGTCGAGGATTCGCTGCCGCCCTATTTTCTCGAAATAGCGCTCAAGCGTGTCGAGGGTGAGCTGCGCCTCTTCGCGGTTGATGCGTCCGAAGGTCTCTCCCACAAACTCCTCATGGCAGTCCATACCGGCAGTGTCGACCCACATCATCGGGTTGTCGTAGTCGAGGATGCCTCGGTGCCCTACGGATGGTGCGCTCACCACTTTCCCCTCGTAGAAATAGTCCGACGGGAAGCGCATGATGCTGTCGTGCATCCGGTATTGGACGCGCAGCAGTGTGACCACTTCGGGTTTGTTTTCCACGATGCGCTCCATGAGTGTCTTGCCCAGTCCGCCTTTGAGCGCTGCGAGACTTTTCACGGTGGGCGGCAACTGGCAGTGGTCGCCCGCGAGCACCACCCTTGTGGCCTTGCGTATGGCAATCCAGCATGCCGCCTCGAGTGCCTGTGCTGCCTCGTCGATGAACAGCGTGGCATATTTCTGCCCGTCGAGCAGTCGGTTGGCCGTCCCGGCGAGTGTGGCGGCGATGATCCTTGCCTCGCCGAAAATCTGGCTTTGGATGCGCAGTTCCAGTTCGGTGGCCCTCCCCTGCAGTCTGTCCATGCGCTGGTGGTAGTTGTCGCTGCCCCTCTTCCGCTGCTGCCTGAGTTCGCGTATGGCTTTCCTGATGCTCCACAACTGTGGGTAGTCGGGATGGTCCTCGAAGCGCCGCTCATAGGTGAAGGAGAGCATCTTGTCGTTGACGCGTGTGGGGTTTCCGATGCGCAGCACGTTGATGCCCCTGTCGGTGAGTTGCTCTGCTATCCAGTCCACGGCCATGTTGCTCTGTGCGCAGACGAGCACCTGGCTCTCGCGCCTGAGCGTCTCGTTGATGGCCTCGACGAGGGTGGTGGTCTTGCCAGTTCCCGGTGGTCCGTGAACCACCGCTACGTCTTTCGCCCGCAGCACCTCGTTCACCGCCTGCTCCTGTGTGCTGTTGAGCCATGGGAAGCGAATGGGAGCGAAGGTGAAGTGCTGTGCTTCGGCGTGCGAATAGAAGAGGTCGCGCAGGTAGGCGAGACGGTTGCCGCGTGCCCGCATGGTGCGGTCGAGGGCGTCGAACATGAGGCGGTAGGTCGTCTCGTCGAAGAAGAGCTGCACGCCAAGATGCTCGGCGTTCTGCACCTCGGCGGCTGTCCCGCTGTCGGGCACGATGACCACCATGCGATCGCCATCCACGTAGTTCACGGTGCAGGTTTGTTTGAAGTATGTGATTTTCCTCTCGCCCTGGCTCTCGTTGATGCGGAAGAAGCAGATGGGCCGTCCGTATTCGAAATTGTGCTCGATGTCGGTGTCGGCAGTGCGGAACACCTCCACTACCAACTGGTTGAGCGAGTTGTAGTACGACCTGCCGCCCCTGACGGGATACCAGGCATCGCCCCGCTTCACCTTCCGCTCCAGGCCGATGGTCTCGGTCTGTTTGCGATAGGCTTCGCGCTCGGTGTGGTATTCTATCTCGAGGAGCAGGCGCTGCTGCTGCAGGGCGAGGATGGGATTTTGTGGCATATTTTTAGACTCTAGACTTTAGACTTTAGACTTTAGACTTTAGACTTTAGACGCTAGGCTTTAGACGCTAGGCTTTAGACGCTAGGCTTTAGACTTTAGACCTTCGGCTTTAGACTTTAGGCTTTAGACTTTAGGCTTTAGGCTTTAGACTCTAGACTCTAGACTTTAGGCTTTAGAAGCTAGGCTTTAGGCTTTAGACGCTAGACTTTAGGCTTTAGGTTTTAGACCTTCGGTTTTAGGTTGTAATGAAGAGGATAGCGCATTTAACATCTTGCTGACTTCTGTTATCAAGTTATATGCATTGGACGTTTGATTGGTATCCAAGTAACCTATACGCAAACATATTTCTAATTGAGTTTCTAATTCCCAAAGCGAACCTCGTGCTATCGATAGGAAGTTGATGAACTCCTTATCAGAATTACGTCCTTGCCCTTCAGCAATATTGGAAGGTATAGAAATAACAGCCCTACGCATTTGGTCGGACAAAGCATATGTTTCCTCTTTTGGTAAAAACTTAGCGATTTTATATATTTCGATGGTCAAATTCATCGCCTTTTGCCATACTTTTAGTTGTCTATAATCACTTGATTTCATCTAATATATTTTTAATGAATAGTGTCCAGCGTCTAGTGTCCAGCGTCTAGTGTCCAGCGTCTAGTGTCCAGCGTCTAGAGCCTAGCATCTAGAGTCTAGCATCTAGCGTCTAGAGTCTAGCATCTAACGTCTAGCGTCCAGCGTCTAGAGTCTAGCATCTAGCGTCTAACGTCTAACGTCTAGTGTCCAGCATCTAGCGTCTAGCATCTAGCGTCTAGAGTCTAGCGTCTAATATCTATTTTTCGCTCATCCACACTTCTCTTATGGCTTTCGAGTGATAAAGGTCGGAGGGCAGCCAGCAGGTGCATGACAGGATGGGCAGGGAGTAGGTGTGTGTGGGAGGCCCCGTGAGTTCGCACCCCGCCTTTTGGTAACAGCGGACGATGAGTTCGGTGCAGTACATGGTGGTGGAGTCGTCGCTGTTGTATTGATGGTCGAAGAGGGTGCCCCGGTGATAGATGGAGAGGGCTTCGCTGGCGGCACGTTTTCCCACTTCCGCGTCGTTGGGCCGGCACACCACTCCCTTTGAAGCCCTGTCGGTGCTGAAGAATGAGGCGGGCGATTCCATTTTCACACGGTCGGGGTCGCCTTTGAAGTCAGGCTCATCGGGCACGGCATGAACCACCATCATCACTCCCGCCGAGTCGGCGACGATGCCCACGTGCGAGAATTCCCCTTTTCGGTCGGCCATCACCACGGCATTGCTCGTCATGCTCGTCCCCCGTCTGAAGAGCAAGTCGCCAGGGAGCAGCGTGCAGGAGTCGGGCAACAGCGACAGGGGCTCTTCGCTCTTCCCTCCGCCGCAGGCAGCGATGAGGAGAGCAGCAGCCAGAGCCGTTGCGAGGCATACGCCACGAGCGGCGTCTGTCATGGCAGTGGCAGCAGACCTTCCCATCTCACGTCCCATGAGCCGTCGGCGGGGAAACCGGGGTTGCGCCGCTGTTCGCCGTCCCATCCGGCGCACATCATCGCCACGGCGGTGAGCAGTCCGCCGTTGCCCGGCAGGTAGATTCTTAGGCGGCCGTCCTGGTAGTTGTGCCCATTGACCAGATAGGTGTTGGTGCGTTGCGGCATCAGCAGCGCGTCGATGGCATGCTGAGGCTCGCCCATGCGAGCGGCGTTCATGGCGGTCATGGGGAAGTCCCATCCCCATGTCTTGTCCCAGTTCCAGTTGTTGAGCACCCAGTGCAGGGTGTTTCTCATGATGCCGTTGTCGCATTGCGGCGTTTCGGGGAGGATGCCCACCGCCCCGAGGACGGCCATGTGGTCGCTGGTGAAGCGGATGTCGGAGTAAGTCTCGGGAGCCGTTTCGGCGGCGAGATAGAGACTGTCTTTCGCTGCGAGAGGCGAGAGGCGGTTGATGACCTCATCCCAGTCGCTGCTCCGTGGCATCCCCATCCGTTCCCTCCACTGCTGTGCGATGTTGAGGGCGAATCGCCAGTACGACAGTTCGAAGGGCGGGTTGACCGTCTCGGCAGCCCTCAGCGTCTCCTGGGCAGGTATGCATCCTTTGAGCACAAAGCGGTCGCGCTGGTGGTCGTAGGTGGCGAACGACTGCATGAACCGAGCCGTCTCGTCGACGATGTCCTTGTATTTGTTGAGCAGGCGGGTTTTGTTGGTGGCGTCGGCGGCCCGGTAGAGCAGTTCGGCGAGGTAGATGGGGTGTGGCTGTTGCCAGATGAGGAAGGAGCCGACTTTCGAGGGAGCCTCCTTTCCCGAGGGGTCGGTCATTTTCATCCACCTGACGCCCTGGAAGCCCTGACGGCGTGCGATGTCGCGAGCCACGGGCATGACCGAGAAATACCAGTCGAGCGAGCGCTCCAGCACCTCGGGATGTCCCCATAGTGCGAACTGCGCCTGGTGCCACCATATCATCTCGAGGTGGAATTTTCCGAACCAGGAGTTGAACGTCAGTCCCGTCTCCTGTGGTGGTGTGTCGCCAGCGTCGTTGACGGCCAGCAGGTATTGGCTGAGCACCACCCTGCGCTCCAGTTCGCGTGCCCGTGGGTCGGTGCAGTGCGAGAAGTCGGCGATGGCGCCCCGTGTCCACCACTGTCTCCAGTGCTGGCGCGAGGCTTCCGCCACCTCGTCGAAAGAGAGCAGTTTGCGTGCCGGGTCCTTCTTTTCGTAGAACTCACAGGTGAGCGAGGTCACTTGGTCGGGGCAGGCGAAGAACGCCTCGTTCCACAGAGGATGGTCGCCCTTGCGGTTGATGTAGTGGTGCTTGCCCTGGTCCCAGTGCAAGGTGACGTAGTAGTCGGCAGTGTCGAAGCGCGACTGGCCGTCGAGGATGCGCTTGAGCGTATCGGTGCTCATGCTGCCGATGCCCTCGAAACTGGCGATGTTCTTTTCCCATTCTTCCCAGTCGCAGGCATCGTCGGTATGTTTTCCCGTGGGATAGGGGAACCGCAGGGTCACCTGTTTGTTTTTGTCGTCGCTCTCGATGCGTGTCGCCACGAGGTCGCGCTCGGGGTGGCATACGGTCTGCACATGGTAGTGGTGCCCCCGGTAGGTGAATCGGCTGTCGATGATGCCCGTCCAGAGGTCGAGCGTCTGGTCGATGTCGGTTACCTCGTCGGCCTCCAGGTTGAGGCCCAGGGCGCCGAGGTGCATGCGGTGTGGGTTCTGGCGGTGCCATTCCGATGCGCCGTGAGGCCGTCCCGGCTCTTTGAACTGCGTGGCGTAGAACTCGGTGTGACCGTGTCCGAAGTCGTATGCCTGCAGGGCTTCCTCAGAGCGGTATCCCTCGGGGTTGGCGAAGGAGTGCCATCCCCAGTCGCTCATGGTGCCGAGTGCCACGCCTCCGGCATATTTTTTGGGGAAGGACTGCAGTCCTGTGGCATCGACGGTCATGGCGAAGCCCCCGTTCCCCACGGTGAGCGATGCCAGGGTGTCGAGGGAGTGGTTGTGGGGGTTGTTGCGCCTCACCACCGCTTCGCGGTCGATGGGCTGTGCGGCGGCAGCAGTGGTGAGTGCTGCCAGGCTGAGTATCAGAAGTAGTTTTCTCATGGTCGGTGAGTGTTGATGGTCGTGATTTTATTTGATGAGAGATGTATTTGGTTTTCTTTTGCGTATCCCCTTTTTATGGTGGGCGACCCGCAACGTATGCGGCACTGGCTGATGGTGGCATCGTCGTCGGCAGTGCCGGGCATGGCGAGGACGGGCCCTGCGCAGGCGATGTCGCTGCCTGTGACACGCACCACGCCCGGCAGCGAGAGCAGTGGCTGTGTGGCACGTGGCGCATCGATGTGGCAGCGGTTCATGTCGAAGTGCAGGGTGGGGCCGTCGTTGTGCCATGCCGTCACCACGAGGGCATTGTCGCCCAGTTCGAAACGGCAGTCGGAGAACGAGAGGTTGACGCGTGAGCCGATGATGGCATGGCGGTTGCGCTCCAGTTTCCCTGTCGAGGTGAGGATATGCTGCTGGGTGGTGCGCAGGGTGCAGTGGGTGAAAGTCTGGTGCTGGTAGCCCTGACCCTGAATCATGCGGGCCCCTTCGATGAGGCAGTGGTCGTAGTAGATGCTGTCGGGGAAATGGTCCTTGTATCCTCCGTGGTGGGTGAGCATGACGGAGGTGTGGTCGCCCGCGACGGCGATGTGGCTGTGGCTGACGTAGAGCCCCCTCAGCATGGTCTGTCCATAGAAGACGTGCATGCCGTCGCCGATGAGGTCGGCCTGGCAGATGTCGGCGTGGCTGATGTGGCATCCTCTGACGCTTCCGAAGACGTTCCCGGTGAAGTCGGCCGATTTCCAGTGGTCGATGTGGATGTCGCTGCTCATGCCATAGCCCGTCTTCATGATGAAGTCGTAGGCCATGCTCTTGAGGTTGAGATGCTCGAAGCGGAGGCGCTGGCATCCATAGACCCCGAAAGCCACGATGCGAGAATCGCTTGCCGAGAACCGCTGGTGCCCCTTGGGTGCGTTGCCGTCGTCGTCGCGCAGGGAGCGCAGGTTGAGATGTCGGACGACACCGTCGGAGCAATGGTGCATCCACGCCCAGTAGATGGTGCCAGTGCCCTGGGCGCGCCCGTCTCTTGGTGTCCTGAGGAAGAGTGTGGCCCCCTGCCCGTCGAGGCAGAAATGGCTGAAGCCGTTCCAGGGAGTGACTTTCGGCCCGTCCTGTCGCACCACGCCGACGTAGTAGATGGTGGGACGCAGTTTCACGTTGCCTTTTCCGAGGATGATGGCGCGTGTGATGGCTTTCGCATCGTCGGTCATCGTGCTGTCGATGTCGGTGAGGCCGCCTTGCCGGAAGAGGAAGGTGCGCCTCGTGGTGAGGTCGGAGAAGAGCACGTCGGTGCGGGCGTGCCCTGTCTTGCTGTCGTTCCACTCCTTGTCGTTGGCCCAGTGGCTGTAGTAGTCGTCTCCCTCGCGGAGGAGGAAGCGCTGCCGTGAGGGGCAGTAGACCACCTGGTCGGTGGTGTGCCTGGGTGCGCACTCCCAGTGGTCGGTGGCGACGATGTGCGCCGCCGGGTATTCGATGCGGATGCTGCTCCTTTCCCTGCATTCCACCTCGCCCACGTCGCCGTTGTAGCACCTCAGTTCACGGTTGTAGTAGTCGATGCCGTCGCCCCGTGCCCCGAACCACTCCGGTCTTGCCTCTTTCACCTCCCACGAGCCTCCGAGGCGCAGTCCGGGTCCGAAGATGTGCGCCAGCGTGTCGGCATCGATGCTGGAGCGGTCGCCCAGGAGGATGCCGCCCATCACCATCCCGCCACGGAAGCGCAGCACGGCTCCCTCGGGGGCACGCACCCGCTCGCCACCGAGGTCGATGGTGTCGGTGATGAGGCACACGCCCCCCACGGCATCGGGCAACGTGTGCAGACGGGCGAATGCCGCATGAGGCAGCAGGAAAATGACTGCTGTCAGGACGACGGCACGGAAGATGGGAAGGTCCCTCGTATGCATATTCTTTGCAAATGTAAGTAAAATCGGCGACATAATGTGTGGGGAAATGGATATTATTAGGTTTTTTTCGTAATTTTGCACCCATGATGACGCAAAACCTTTCCGATTATGAGGTGATGGCCCCTGTGGGGTCGCGGGAGTCGTTGGTGGCTGCCATCCAGGCCGGAGCCGACAGTGTCTATTTCGGCATTGGCCAGCTCAACATGCGTGCCCACTCCGCCAATGCCTTCACCATCGACGACCTGCAGCATATCGCCACGGAGTGTCAAGCACATGGCATCAAGACCTATCTCACCGTCAACACCATCATCTACGACGAGGACGTGCCGACGATGCACACCATCGTCGATGCCGCACATGCTGCCGGCATCTCTGCCGTCATAGCCAGCGATGTGGCGGTGCTGACCTACTGCCGCAGCATCGGCCAGGAGGTGCATCTCTCCACCCAGCTCAACATCAGCAATGCCGAGGCGCTGCGGTTCTATGCACAGTTTGCCGACGTGGTGGTGCTGGCCCGCGAACTGCGTCTTGAGCAGGTGGAGGCCATCAGCCGGGCCATCGACGAAGGCGACATCAGGGGGCCGGGAGGACAGCCCGTGCGCATAGAGATGTTCTGCCATGGCGCACTGTGCATGGCGGTCAGCGGCAAGTGCTACCTGAGCCTCGACAATGCCGCCCGCTCGGCCAACCGAGGCGAGTGTATGCAACTTTGCCGCCGCTCCTACACCGTCACCGACAATGAGACGGGTACCCAGCTCGAGATAGACAACAAATATGTGATGAGCCCGAAGGACTTGAAGACCATACGTTTCATCGACCGCATGATGGCCGCTGGCGTGCGGGTGTTCAAAATCGAGGGGCGCGCCCGGGGGCCGGAGTATGTCTATAATGTGGTGAAGTGCTACAAGGAGGCTATCGCAGCCGTCATCGACGGCACCTTCACCGAGGAGCGGAAGGATGAGTGGGACGAGCGTCTGGCGACGGTGTTCAACCGTGGCTTCTGGGATGGCTACTACCTCGGACAGCGCCTTGGGGAATGGAACACCCATTATGGCAACAATGCCACGGTGCACAAGGTGTATGTGGGCCGTGGAGTGAAATATTATGCACGCCTCGGCGTGGCGGAGTTCACCTGCGATGCCGCTGAGTTTGGTGTGGGCGACCAGATGCTCATCACCGGGCCCACCACCGGCGTGGTATATGTGGATGTGGAGGAACTGCACGACGACGAGCAGCGCATCGAGAGGGCTCAAAAGGGCACACGGGTGTCGTTTCCCGTGCCCGTGAAAATCCGCCCGAGCGACAAACTCTTTAAATTGGAAAAATCATAGGAAGTTCTAGGAAATCCTAGAAAATCCTAGAAAATCCTAGGAAATCC
>CAMHEL010000102.1 GCA_946184125.1 uncultured Prevotellaceae bacterium | reverse complement strand
GCGGGAAACCCCGAAAACACAAAAAAAATGAGTCATCAGGCTTGAAGTTGGGTTAAGTTGAGGGTTGAGGGTTGAGGGTTAAGAGTTGAGAGTTGAGAGTTGAGAGTTGTGATTAGACTTTTAACCATGTGCCCTCAAATCATCTGTCTAAACTCCCAAACTCCTAAACTCCTAAACTCCCTCAAAAAAAACTCCTAAACTCCCTCAAAAAATCTCCTAAACTCCCCAAAAAAACTCTATTTATAATGGATACTCCTCAAAGGCGTAAAGCACAGTGGAGAGATAGCGCTCGCCGGTGTCGGGGAGGAGAACCACCACTCGCTTGCCGGCGTTCTCGGGACGTGCGGCAACCTGTGCGGCGGCGAAAGCAGCGGCACCCGATGAGATGCCCACCAGAAGGCCCTCTTGACGTGCCAGCTGCCGGCCGGTGCGGATGGCATCGTCGTTATCCACATCCACCACCTCGTCGATGACAGAGGCATCGTAAGTGGCAGGCACGAAACCGGCACCTATGCCCTGAATCTTGTGCGGTCCACTTGCACCACCATTGAGCACCGGCGATGACAGAGGCTCCACGGCGATGACCTTCACATTGGGATTGAACTCCTTGAGCCGTTTGCCCACACCCGAAATGGTGCCTCCGGTGCCCACACCGGCAACGAAGATGTCAACGTTACCCTCCGTTTCTTCCCAAATCTCAACGCCGGTGGTGAGATAGTGCTTTTCTGGATTCGAAGCGTTCTCAAATTGCTGCAGGATGATGCTGCCCGGGATTTCGTCGCGCAGTTTCTCGGCGGCCCTGATAGCACCCGGCATACCCTCCTTGCCGCTGGTGAGTTTCACCTCAGCGCCATAGGCCTTCACCAGGTTGCGGCGCTCGATGCTCATCGTCTCGGGCATGGTGAGGATCAGCTTATAGCCTTTCACAGCAGAGACAAGAGCCAGTCCAACACCAGTATTACCGCTGGTCGGCTCGATGATGGTGGCACCGGGCTGGAGCAAGCCTTTCTCCTCGGCATCCTCAATCATAGCCAGGGCGATACGGTCCTTCACGCTACCGCCAGGGTTGAAATATTCCACTTTGGCCACGATGGCACTTGAAAGCCCTTTATCCTCAGAAAATTTACTCAGTTCGAGCAAGGGGGTGCGACCAATAAGGTCTGTCAGTTTTTTTGCAATTTTTGCCATGATGTTCTATTATTTTTTGTTTATTGTTTATTGTTTTATCTCCATTTACACTTTCCTTGAAGTCTTGAGAAGGAGTTAGGAGCCAGAGCCCGCAAGCAAGCCTTTTTTCCCATCGGCGATAGCAATTCAGCAAATTAGCAATACTAATGTCTAAACTCCTAAACTCCTAAACTCCCAAACTCCCAATCCATAAAGCATATGTCTAAACTCCTAAACTCCCAAACTCCTAAACTCCCAAAAAACTTACGGAATCGCCTCAAAAGCCTCGTCGAGTGCCTCGATGATATCGTCGATATTCTCTATGCCGATGCTCAGGCGGATGGTGGAAGGATAGATATGCTGCTGTTCGAGCTCCTCGGGACTCATCTGCGAGTGGGTGGTGGTGGCAGGATGGATGACGAGCGACTTCACATCGGCCACGTTGGCCAAAAGCGAGAAGATGCGGAGGTTGTCGATGAAGTCCCAGGCCTCTTTCTCACCCCCCTTGATTTCAAAGGTGAAGATGGAGCCAGCCCCCTGGGGATAGAGTTTCTTGTAGAGTTCATGGTCAGGATGCGAGGCTACTGCGGGATGGTTGACCTTCTTCACTTTAGGATGGTTGTTGAGATAATCCACCACTCGCAGGGCATTCTGCACATGGCGCTCCACACGCAGGCTGAGCGTCTCAAGGCCTTGCAGGAGCACCCATGCGTTGAAGGGGCTGATGGCCGCTCCGGTGTCGCGCAGGATGACCGCTCTGATGCGGGTGACGAAAGCGGCGGCTCCGGCTACATCGGCGAAGATGGCACCATGATAGCTGGGGTCGGGCTTGGCCAGCGTGGGATACTTGTCGGGGTTGGCTTTCCAGTCGAACGTTCCACCATCGACGATAACACCTCCCAGCGATGAGCCATGGCCACCGATGAACTTGGTGGCGGAATGGACGACGATGTCGGCACCATGTTCGATGGGGCGGATGAGATAGGGAGTGCCGAAGGTGTTGTCGATGATGAGAGGTATGCCGTGGCTATGCGCAATGGCGGCCAGGCGGTCGATGTCGGTGACATCGGAGTTGGGGTTGCCGAAGGTCTCGGCGTAGATAGCCTTGGTCTCGGGGCGGATAGCTGCCTCCACGGCCTCAAAGTCGCGCACGTCGACGATGCTGTTGAGAATGCCCTGACTGCTGAGCGTGTGGGTGATGAGGTTGAACGTGCCTCCGTAGAGATTGTCGGCAGCCACAACATGGTCGCCAGGCAGAAGGATATTCTGAAGAGTGTAGGTGATGGCGGCGGCTCCAGAGGCAACTGCCAGGCCGGCAACGCCTCCCTCAAGGGCGGCGACACGCTCTTCGAACACGCCCTGAGTGGAATTCGTCAGGCGTCCGTAGATGTTGCCAGCATCGCGCAGGCCGAAGCGGTCGGCTGCATGCTGTGAGTTGCGGAACACATAAGAAGTGGTCTGGTAAATGGGCACAGCACGTGCATCGGTTGCGGGGTCGGGCTGCTCCTGTCCTACATGAAGCTGCAGGGTCTCGAAACGGTAATTCTTTTTGCTCATGATTTTATCCTTTCTTTTTATTGTGATTTGATGTATTTTGGTTCGTATTGAAATCCGTTGGCAAAGGTACGGCGAAAAATGACCATGGGAAATAGCACATCAGCGTGATTTCGCATACCACAATCATGGTATTTAAACGTATTAGCAAACCAAAAGTGCCAAAATTGCATATAATTAACAAAAATTATTGCCAAAATGGGTGTATTTCGGACAATTTGCAGTACTTTTGCGTTGTAAACGTACGAATTTACTTTTACTAAACATTATTTCATAGTATGACTATTCCTTCAGTGTTTTGGCTTGTTCCCATTGCATCGGTGTGCGCATTGGGTATGGCATGGTATTTCTTCAAGCAAATGATGCGTGAAGAAGAGGGCACACCACGAATGGCTGAAATAGCAGAGTATGTGCGCAGAGGCGCTATGGCCTATCTGAAACAGCAGTACCTTGTGGTATTGATGGTGTTCATCGTGCTGGCCATCATCTTCGCCTTCATGGCTTACGTACTGCATGTACAGAACCCGTGGGTACCCTTCGCCTTCCTCACGGGTGGTTTCTTCAGTGGCCTCGCCGGTTTCTTCGGCATGAAGACGGCCACTTATGCCTCGGCACGCACCGCAAACGCTGCACGCAGAAGCATGGACAAGGGGCTGCGCGTGGCATTCCGAAGCGGCGCCGTCATGGGACTTGTCGTTGTGGGTCTTGGCCTGCTCGACATCGCCCTCTGGTTCCTCGTCCTCAATTCTGTCTTGCCTTCCGAGAACAAACTCATCGTCATCACCACGACGATGCTGACCTTCGGCATGGGTGCATCGACCCAGGCTCTCTTTGCCCGTGTGGGCGGTGGCATCTACACCAAGGCTGCCGACGTGGGCGCCGACCTGGTGGGCAAGGTGGAAGCCAACATCCCCGAGGATGACCCACGCAACCCCGCCACC
This sequence comes from uncultured Prevotellaceae bacterium, assembly GCA_946184125.1. Classification (GTDB taxonomy): domain Bacteria; phylum Bacteroidota; class Bacteroidia; order Bacteroidales; family Bacteroidaceae; genus Prevotella. The sequence continues at coordinate 11,571 of CAMHEL010000102.1, read as the reverse complement.
ATCGCCGACAACGTGGGCGACAACGTGGGCGACGTGGCTGGCATGGGCGCCGACCTCTACGAGAGCTACTGCGGAAGTATACTTTCGACAGCAGCACTCGGAGCAACAGCTTTCGCCATGAACCCCGAATTGCAAATCAAGGCGGTCATCGCACCGATGATTATCGCCGCTGTGGGTATCTTCCTCTCAATCTTCGGCATCTTCCTCGTCCGCACCAAAGAGGGCGCCACGATGAAAGACCTGCTCCACTCACTCGGCGTGGGCACTAACGTATCGGCCATCCTCATCGCCATCGCATCGTTCATCATCCTTTACCTGCTCGGCATAGAGAACTGGATGGGTGTGTCGTTCTCGGTCGTCACCGGTCTGGTGGCTGGCGTCATTATCGGACAGGGCACAGAATACTACACCTCGCATAGCTACAAACCGACCCAGAAAATCGCTGAGGCATCGCAGACCGGTTCTGCCACCGTCATCATCAAGGGTATCGGAACGGGTATGATATCGACCATGATTCCTGTGGTGACCATCTCGGTGGCCATCCTGCTGAGTTACCTCTGCGCCAACGGCTTCAGCCTGAGCATGGACTCTGCAAGTATGTCGCATGGCCTCTACGGCATCGGCATCGCCGCTGTCGGTATGCTCTCCACCCTCGGCATCACACTGGCCACCGACGCCTACGGCCCCATCGCCGACAATGCCGGCGGCAATGCCGAGATGAGCGAACTGGAGCCCGAGGTACGCAAGCGCACTGATGCACTCGACGCCTTAGGCAACACCACCGCTGCCACCGGCAAGGGCTTCGCCATCGGCTCCGCTGCACTCACCGCTCTCGCACTGCTGGCCTCCTACGTCGAGGAGGTGAAAATCGCCATGCAGCGCACTGTTGACTCTGCCGGCAACTTCATTTCGGAGACCTACGGCAGCATCAACCCCCAAACCGCCGACATCGCCCAATTCATGGACTACTTCCAGGTCAACCTAATGAACCCGAAGGTGCTTGTGGGTGCCTTCATCGGTGGCATGGCAGCCTTCCTGTTCTGCGGACTCACCATGGGAGCCGTGGGACGTGCTGCACAGTCGATGGTGGAAGAGGTGCGTCGCCAGTTCCGCGAAATCAAGGGCATCCTCGAAGGAAAAGGCACGCCCGACTACAGCCGCTGCGTGGAAATCTCCACACGCAGTGCACAGCGCGAGATGATATTCCCCTCGCTGCTCGCCATTGCCATCCCCATCGTCGTGGGTGTGCTGCTCGGCGTGGCCGGTGTGATGGGCCTCCTCGTGGGTGGTCTGACTGCTGGCTTCACACTCGCCGTGTTCATGGCCAACTCGGGTGGCGCATGGGACAATGCGAAGAAGATGGTGGAAGAAGGCAACTTCGGTGGTAAGGGCTCTGCCTGCCACAAGGCCACCATCGTGGGCGACACCGTGGGCGACCCATTCAAAGACACCTCCGGACCAAGCCTCAACATCCTCATCAAACTGATGTCGATGGTGAGCATCGTGATGGCAGGTCTGACCATTGCCTGCGGCATGTAAAGAAAACGCGACATAACGACTTATCACGACAGGCGGCAACGGTTGTTGCCGCCTGTCAGTGTGTTTCAACGTATGTTTATACGCATTTTAACAAAAATTACCACATCTTTAAATCCAAAATAGAGATAATAATTGTAATTTTGCACGCAACTTTCAAAAAATGTCAGATTTCACCCTTTCTCCCACTTGGACAACACCTTGTTTACGGAGCTTTGAGGAGTAATTATCACATCTAAATCAAAACCCAGAAATGAGTAATCCCGAAGAGAATAAGAGTAGCCACTCCTCATCAAGTAGCCACTCCTCGTCAAGCAGCCATCACCATCATCATCATCACAACAGCAAGAAAAAGCACATGGACAGCAGCGACCGCTTCAGGCAGGCCGGATTCTCGTCCATCAAACGCAGGAAATTCCTTTCACAACTCACCTATTGGCTTCTGGTCCTCGCTGCCATAGCTGTGATTTTCATGTTGGTGTATGTCTATGCTTATACACCAAAAGTGCATTACAGATAAGATAGGCAGAAAAACGCATTACTGATAGGCAAAAAACTGCTAATCAGCAGAAATCCCCGGTATGGACAAGCGCCATGCCGGGGATTTGCATATATTACCTTATCTTATCATTTCGTCACCCTGAACCAATCGGCTTCCACCCATCCACGGTCGGTATTGCCGTCGGGCTCATAGCTCACCAGTCCTATCTTGGCGCCAATCCACTTGCCCTCGCGCATCTTGAACACCTCGCCCGCATCGCGGAACTTCTTGCCATCGAGACTGTAGCTGAAGCGGCATTGCCCGTTATCCACCTTCATACGCAGATAGATATCGAGATGAATAGCAGGCTTGTAGTCCACCTTGTCCTCCTCGGTCGGCTGCAGTGTGGCTATGTCGGTCACGCTATCGGCCTTTCCCTTGTCGGCAGAGCGGCATGTCACCTGCTGCAGGATGAACTCCTTCCCCACCCTTTTCGCCACAAGAGCCGAGTAGTCGAGTCCCATCATGATGAGGCCTCCCACCTGATTGTCGGCCTTCGAGGTGAGACGCACCTTGGTGGTGGCAGTGAAACGGTCGGCTGGTGTCTTCTGAAGCAGCATATTGGGAACATCCCACAGATTGGGCGACGATGCCGGGTGCTTGAAATTGAACACGCGGTAGGTGCCGAAAACAGTAGGCATGCCGAATGTCTGGTTGTAGTTGGCCTGCCACTGCCACTGAAGACCCGTGCGAGGCTGGTCGAACTCATCGCTCTCCACGGGATTGGCAAGCGGAACGGCGCCCTGAGTCTTCGGCTTCCGATGACGCAGCACCGGCTCACCGCAGTAGTCACCGTCGGCATCGACACCCATCACGGGCCAGTTGTCGCGCCAAGTGACCGGCTGCAGGTGCACGACGCGGCCATAGCACTCCTTGTCCTGGAAATGCAGGAACCAGTCCTCGCCGAAAGCAGTATGCACCCAGCCACCCTGGTGGGGGCCATTGACGCTGCTCTTCCCCTGCGCGAGCACCTTCTTTGCCTCGTAGGGACCGTAGGGCGACTTGGAGCGCATGGCCAACTGGAAGCCCGTGGGGACGCCGCCAGCAGGGCACATAATCCAATACCAACCATCGCGCTTGTAGAATTTCGGCCCCTCGCAGGTGCGGTTCTCGGTGCTGTTGCCATCGAAGACAATCACCGGCTCGGAAATGGGAGCGGTGCCCTCGGCATTGAGTTCGCGAACGGTGAGCACCGACGCAAAGCGGGAACGGCTGTTGGCCCAACCGTTGACGAGATAGCAACGGCCATCATCGTCCCACAGGGGGCAGGTATCAATCATTCCCTTGCCGGGGATGACACACAGCGGCTCGCTCCACACGCCAGAAGGGTCCTTCGCCTTCACCATGAAAACACCGAAGTCGGGGTCGCCCCAGTAGATATAGAACTCGCCGTTGTGGTAGCGTATGCTCGGGGCCCAGATGCCATTGCCATGGCTGGGGGTGGAAAACACCTCAGCAGGCTTGAGCTCCCTTACCGCATAGCCGATGAGCGTCCAGTTGACCAAGTCGCGGGAATGGAGAATAGGAAGGCCGGGGATACACTGGAACGAACTGGCCGTAAGGTAATAATCCTCGCCCACTACGCACACGTCGGGGTCGCTGTAGTCGGCGTTGATGACAGGATTGGTGTAAGTGCCGTCACCATTGTCGGGCGACCACACCTGAGAGCGGTAACTGACCTGCGCCGAAGCAAAAGAGGGCAGCAAAACCAAAATGAAAATGTGAATTAGCTTGTTCATTGTAGATGTTTGTTTTAGTGAGTTTGTATTCATTCCAACGTTTTTATCAGGTTTTTCTTTTTTAAATATGTGAAGTGCGGAGCTACCCACAGTCTTCCTTTTCCGTCAAACGCATATGGCATACCGTGCCCGCGACATCGACAGTCATCGTCTGGAAACGCCCCCGGGTGCAGCGAGCCACATCGATGGCCGCCATGCCCATCGTGCGGCGTACATTGACCTCCACGCAGGGATGCACCATTCGAGTGCCGGCACAGTCAACCACCATCATGTCAACCCCCAAAGGACCCTGATAGTCAGCGCACATCAACGAAAGACCATCGGCAACGGCAAGCGGGAGCGCCCTGGCCACACCGATATCGACAAGCCGGCCCAGCATGGCCCACTTCTCATCCTCACTGGCAAGAACATTGCCTGTATATGCCCCGTTGACAGTGGTAAAGAGCGACAGGCCCAGCAGGCGCACTATGCCATCGCCATCACTCCAGTATTCCATGGCAAAGTCGGCGACACGATGATACCAGGGTTCGACGATGACACCACCCTGACGCTGCAACACATTGCGGACAAAACCCTCGAGATTGGGCGACAAGGCATCATCGGCGAAACGAACACCACGACCGCTGCTGCTCCACGGCGACTTGAGCACCGTGGGGCCATGCTCCTTCATCCAAAGGCGCACGGCATCCATGCTGTGGACTTCCTGCCGCAAGCCCACGGTTTGCGGCACCGACGCCACCAACTTCCCCAACATGGGGATGGTGGCGCTGCGGTGTGAGAGACGTCGCACGCTGTCCAACGCAGCTGATGTGGGAAGCCACGACTCCGGCACTCCCGCTGACAGCAGACGGTGGCGCAACGAGGCATCCCATCCCCAAGGGTCAACATCGAGCGGGATGGCTGCATCTGCCAAACGCTCCGCCAGTCGGTCAGCTTCCACGAAAGTCACATCGGGCAGCCACTCCTCCCACCGGGATGCCTCGCGGCGCGCCAGCAAAGCATCGTCGACCAGCACCAAGTCGCCATCAGCAGACCAGAAAGCGGGAAGAAAGCCCAACCCCGAACGAAGATGACAAGCCGCAGCGGGCGGCGTAAAACCCTCGCGGCCGTAGGCAAGAGCCAAATCGTGCTCAGGATTGAAGACATGAAGGGATGCCATAATACTATCGATAGGGTGTGCCAAAGCTACAGAAGCACCATCAGATTGCAAAATTAGCAAAAAAAATCAGATTTTGCAAACTTGACTTTGCAAATAGAGAAAAAAACATTATCTTTGCATATTCTTAGCAGAAGTAGGGGCATACACCCACTTTGAGAAAACAAACTATAAATAATGGAGGCCTTTTTCCGCACGCACAAATACTTGGTCGAGCATGTCAATGCTCCAGTGCGCCGTGGGCTGATGGACGAAATCGACTGGAGCGACCGCCTCATCGGCATCAAGGGAACACGCGGTGTGGGCAAGACCACCTTCCTACTGCAGTACGCCAAAGAGAATTTCAACACCGATGACCGTAAGTGCCTGTACATCAACATGAACAACTTCTACTTCCAGGACCACGGCATCGAGGAGTTCGCCGGAGAATTCCACCGGAATGGAGGAAAGGTGCTGCTCATCGACCAGGTGTTCAAACAGCCGAAATGGAGCGAGAGCCTGAGGAGATGCTACGACAGCTTCACCGACCTCCACATCGTCTTCACCGGCTCAAGCGTCATGCGGCTCAAGGAGGAGAACCCCGAACTCAACGGCATCGTCAAAAGCTACAACCTCAGGGGATTCTCATTCAGGGAGTTCCTCAACCTGCTCACCGGAAACCAGTTCAAGCCCTACACGCTCGACGAGATACTCAACAACCACGAGCAAATCATCAAGCAAATCCTGCCAAAAGTGCGACCCAACGACTATTTCCAGGACTATGTCCACCACGGCTTCTACCCCTTCTTCCAAGAGCGCCGCAACTACTCTGAGAACCTGCTGAAGACGATGAATATGGTGACAGAGGTCGACATCCTGCTCATCAAGCAGATAGAACTGAAATACCTCACACGCATCAAGCGACTCTTCTACGAACTGGCCGTCGATGGACCCAAAGCGCCCAACATCAGCCAACTTGCCACCGACATCGACACCAGCCGCGCCACGGTGATGAACTATATCAAATATCTGGCCGATGCCAGGCTCATCAACATCATCTACCCCGTGGGACTGTCTTTCCCCAGGAAACCCACCAAGGTGATGCTCCACAACTCCAACCTGATGTATGCCATCTACCCCAGCAAAGTAGACCGGCAGGATGTGATGGAAACCTTCTTCGTCAACGCACTGTGGAAAGACCACAAAGTGAACCAAGCCAGCCACGAAAACATCTACACCGTCGATGGCAAACTGAAATTCCAAGTGTGCGACGCCACGCAGGCAACCAAGCAGCGCATCAACCCAGACACCATATACGCACGATACAACACCGAGGTGGGAAAAGGAAACCTCATCCCACTGTGGCTCATGGGATTCCTATACTGACTATCTCGCCCTACGAGACTAACAATTATATATAAACATTATCTTCTTATTTAACCCTATCTCAAAAATGGCAAAAGAAAAGAAATTTATCACATGTGATGGTAATGAGGCCGCTGCGCATATCAGCTATATGTTCAGTGAAGTTGCCGCCATTTACCCCATCACACCGTCATCTCCCATGGCGGAACATGTAGACGAATGGGCTGCCAGAGGCCGCAAGAACCTGTGGGGCCAGACCGTTGACGTACAAGAGATGCAGTCGGAAGCCGGCGCTGCCGGTGCTGTTCACGGCTCGCTGCAGGCAGGTGCCCTCACCACCACGTTCACCGCATCACAGGGACTCCTGCTGATGATCCCCAACATGTACAAGATTGCCGGCGAACTGCTGCCCTGCGTCTTCGACGTGTCGGCACGTACACTGGCTTCGCACTCACTCTGCATCTTCGGCGACCACCAGGATGTGATGGCTTGCCGCCAGACTGGCTTCGCCATGCTCTGCGAAGGATCCGTGCAGGAAGTGATGGACCTCACCGCTGTGGCACACCTGGCTTCCCTGAAGACCTGCGTGCCTTTCATCAACTTCTTCGACGGCTTCCGCACCTCGCACGAGTACCACAAGATTGAGCGCCTCGACAATGAGGACATCCTGCCACTCGTCGACGAGGCTGACGTGAAGCGCTTCCGCGACCGTGCCATGAGCCCCGAGCGCCCCATCACCCGTGGAACAGCCGAGAACCCCGAGACATTCTTCACACACCGCGAGGCTTGCAACAGCTACTACGATGCAGTGCCTGAGGTCGTCGAGGAGTATCTGGGCAAAATCAGCGCCCTCACCGGACGCGAGTACCACCTCTTCTCATACTATGGAGCAGAAGATGCCGACCGCATCATCATCCTCATGGGCTCGGCCAGCGATGCCGCACGCGAGGCCATCGACCACCTCAACGCCAATGGCGAGAAAGTGGGTATGATCAGTGTCCACCTCTACCGCCCCTTCTCTGTCAAGCACCTCCTCGCCGCCGTTCCCAAGACGGTGAAGAAGATTGCTGTGCTCGACCGCACCAAGGAGCCGGGAGCAGAAGGCGAGCCCCTCTACCTCGATGTCAAGTCGGCATACTACGACGTGGAGAACCGCCCCATCATCGTGGGTGGACGCTACGGACTGGGCTCACACGACACCACTCCGGCACAAATCATCTCCGTGTTCAACAACCTCAAGCTCGACGCACCACAGAACCACTTCACCATCGGCATCGTCGATGACGTCACAAACACATCACTTCCCGTGGTGCCCGAACTCGCACTCGGAGGAAAGAGCATGTTCCAGGCCAAGTTCTACGGACTCGGTGCTGACGGAACCGTGGGTGCCAACAAGAACTCGGTGAAGATTATCGGCGACAACACCGACAAATACTGCCAGGCTTACTTCTCCTATGACTCAAAGAAGTCGGGCGGCTTCACCTGCTCGCACCTCCGCTTCGGCGATGAGCCCATCCGCTCAACCTATCTGGTGACCACACCTAACTTCGTGGCTTGCCACGTACAGGCTTACCTGCACATGTACGACGTGACACGTGGACTGCAGAAGAACGGCACATTCCTGCTCAACACCATCTTCGAGGGTGAGGAGCTCGCACGCTTCATGCCCAACAAGGTGAAGCGCTACTTCGCCCAGAACAACATCACCGTCTATACCATCAACGCCACGAAGATTGCACAGGAGATTGGGCTCGGCAACCGAACCAACACCATCCTGCAGTCGGCATTCTTCCGCATCACTCAGGTCATCCCCGAGGAGCTCGCCGTGGAGCAGATGAAGAAATTCATCGTCAAATCGTATGGCTCGAAGGGTGAGGATGTGGTGAACAAGAACTATGCTGCCGTCGACCGTGGCGGTGAGTACAAGCAGTTTGCTGTTGACCCCGCATGGGCAAGCCTGCCCGACGACGCCGTGGTGGAAGATGCCGCTCCCGCTTTCGTCAAAGAAGTGGTGCGACCCATCAACGCTCAGGCCGGTGACCTGCTGCCCGTCAGCGCTTTCGCCAAATTCAACACCACCGACGGTTCATGGGAAGTGGGCACCGCTGCCTACGAGAAACGTGGTGTGGAGGCTTTCGTCCCCGCTTGGAATCCCGAGAACTGTATCCAGTGCAACCAGTGTGCATACATCTGTCCTCACGCTGCCATCCGTCCGTTCGTGCTGACCAATGACGAGCTGGCTGGCTTCGAAGGCCTGAACGCCATCGAGATGAAGGCTCCTGCCGCCATGAAGGGCATGCACTTCGTCATCGAGCCGAGTGTCCTCGACTGTCTGGGTTGCGGCAACTGCGCCGACATCTGCCCGGGTCATCCGAAGAAGGGCAAAGCACTCACTATGGTGCCGTTCAATCCCGACGCTGCCGACATGAAGAAGATGGCAGCCGACTGGGACAAACTCGTAAAAGTTCCCAGCAAGCAGCATCTCGTCGACATCCGCACCAATGTGAAGAACTCTCAGTTCGCCCAGCCGCTCTTCGAGTTCTCAGGAGCTTGCGCTGGTTGCGGTGAGACGCCTTACGTGAAACTCATCTCTCAGCTCTTCGGCGACCGTCAGCTCGTTGCCAACGCCACCGGCTGTTCGTCCATCTACTCCGCATCCATCCCCTCAACACCTTACACGAAGAACGAGAAGGGCCAGGGTCCTTGCTTCAACAACTCCCTGTTCGAGGACTTCTGCGAGTTCGGTCTGGGTATGGCTCTCGGCAACAAGAAGATGAAGCAGCGCGTGGCTCTGTTGCTCTCCGAGGCCTGCAAGGCCGAGCAGTGCAGCGAAGAGTACAAAGCACTCGCCGAGGAGTGGATTGCCAACCGCGAGGATGCTGACAAGACGAAGGAAATCGCACCGAAGCTGCGCGTCCTCATCAGGGAGGCTGCTGCTGCCGGCTGTGAAATCAACAAGGAACTGCAAACCCTCGACCACTACCTGGTGAAACGCTCACAGTGGATTATCGGTGGCGACGGCGCCTCCTACGACATCGGCTACGGTGGTCTCGACCACGTCATCGCAACGGGCGAGGATGTCAACATCCTGGTGCTCGACACCGAGGTGTACTCCAACACCGGCGGCCAGGCTTCAAAGGCTACTCCGCTTGGCGCCATCGCTCAGTTTGCAGCTCAGGGCAAGCGCATCAGAAAGAAAGACCTCGGCATGATTGCCACAACCTACGGCTATGTCTATGTGGCTCAGATTGCCATGGGCGCCGACCACGCACAGTGTCTGAAGGCCATCCGCGAGGCTGAGGCATGGCACGGACCATCGGTCATCATCGCTTACGCTCCATGTATCAACCACGGTCTGAAGGCCAAAGGTGGCATGGGTAAGAGCCAGGCCGAGGAGAAGAAGGCTGTCGAGTGTGGCTACTGGCACCTCTGGCGCTTCAACCCGGCTCTCATCGAGGAGGGAAAGAACCCATTCTCGCTCGACTCGAAAGAGCCCGACTGGGAGAAGTTCCACGACTTCCTCATGGGCGAGGTGCGCTACCTCTCTGTCAAGAAGGCTTATCCCAACGAGGCCGAAGAACTCTTCGCCGAGGCTCAGCGCATGGCTCAAATCCGTTATAAGAGCTACATCCGCAAGACTAAGGAAGACTGGTCTGAGTAATCACGACTTTGTGCATCGGCATCATAATGCCAACAACACAAACGGCAACATCCATCATCCCGCCGGCTTTCAAGTCGGCGGGATGCTTTTAACCAAAAGCCTTCTTTAGACGCTAGACGTTAGTTAGGGTTGAGAATTGAGAGTTAAGAGTTGAAAATTGTATTTAGACTTTAGACCGTGCCACAAAGCATCTGTCTAAACTCCTAAACTACTAAACTCCTAAAAAAGTAATTAGACTTTAGACCGTGCCACAAAGCTAATGTCTAAACTCCTAAACTACTAAACTCCTAAACTCCCTCAAAAACTCCGTTTCTCCCAAACTCCTAAATAAGTCCTTATACTTTAGGCCGAGCCCTCAAAGCTAATGTCTAAACTCCTAAACTACTAAACTCCTAAACTCCCTCAAGAACTCCGACACTCCTAAACTCCTTAAAAAAAAATGACTCCCGATAAAATCATCATGCTGGGCACAGGAAACGCCCTTGTCACACATTGTTTCAACACTTGTTTCATCATCGAAAGCAACGGGCGCAAACTGCTCGTGGATGCTGGAGGAGGCAACGGCATCCTCAGACAAATGGAAGACGCACACGTCGACTTCGCTGACATCCACGACCTCTTTCTCACACATGCTCACACCGATCATGTGATGGGTGCCGTATGGGTGGTGCGCAAGGTCACAAGCCTGCAGAGCACAGGGCGTTACGACGATGTGCTGCATATCTATGGCCATGAACGCGTGCTCCATATCCTGCATTTGATGTGCGACCTGATGCTCCCTAAAAAATTCTCCTCACGCATCGGACAGAGTGTGCTGCTGCATGAGGTGACCGACGGACAGCAGTTCGAGGCTGCAGGCATGCATCTCGTCTGTTTCGACATTCAGTCCACCAAGGAGAAACAGTTTGGCTTCACCGCCACCTTATCCGACGGACGACGTGTCGCCTGCCTTGGCGACGAGCCTTTCTCGGAGCATTGCCGACAATATGTCGAGGATGCCGACTGGCTGCTGAGTGAGGCTTTCTGCCTTCACACCGATGCCGAGCGTTTCCATCCTTATGAAAAGCATCACAGCACTGCTCTCGATGCAGGGCGACTCGCACAACAACTCGGCGCAAAGCGCCTGCTGCTCTATCACACCGAAGACAAAACCCTCGAAACTCGCAAAAAGACCTACACTGCAGAGGCAAAACAGGAATTCCACGGCATGGTGGTTGTGCCCGATGACCTGGAAGTGATTCAATTATAAATTTTGGGGAAGTGGATCATGGGGACGGTTCTTGTGGTCCTCTTTCTGTTTATCCTTCAGCCATCGATTCTTGTGAAGAGTAAGATGGAGTGCCCTAACGGGCAGAAATCGTACAAATCGTTACAAATCAGACAAAGGAGAAAGGAGAGATTTGAGAGGTTGATGATTAGCTTTTAGAATTAGGAATGAGGAATTAGGAATGAGGAATTAGGAATGAGGAATTAGGAATGAGGAATGAGGAATGAGGAATTAGGAATGAGGAATGAGGGGTTAAGCCCTTCCAGTTTCCGTTTTCCGTATGCTGCGGTTTCGCCGCAGCAAACAACCATAAGCCCTCAAAAGTAA
>CAMHEL010000101.1 GCA_946184125.1 uncultured Prevotellaceae bacterium | reverse complement strand
CCATCATCTGCATGCCGAGGCAGATGCCGAAAGTGGGCACGTCGTGTGTGCGTCCGTATTCGGCGGCCACCATCTTACCCTCTATGCCACGCTGGCCAAAGCCGGGGCAGACGACGATGCCCGACATGCCCCCCAGACGCTCGGCCACATTCTCGTGGGTGATGCCCTCGCTGTTGACAAAGACGGCCTTCACCTTGCGGTCGTTGTACGTCCCCGCATGGTCAAGGCTTTCGATGATGCTTTTGTAGGCGTCTTGAAGGTCGTATTTGCCTACCAGCGCTATCTTGATTTCCTTCGTGGCTCGTTTCCTGCGCTCGAGGAAGTCGCGCCAGGGCTGCATGGCAGGGGTCTCGCCCACGGGGATGCCTATCTTCCTCAGTATGGCTGCATCAAGTCCTTGCCGCTGCATGCTGACGGGCACCTCGTAGATACTGGGCAGGTCCTCGCTCTGCACCACGCATTCCAGGTCGACATTGCAGAATGAAGCCACTTTCAAACGCAAAGCATCATCAAGGTGGCGCTCAGTGCGCAGCACCAAGATGTCGGGCTGGATGCCCATGCCTTGCAGTTCCTTCACGGAGTGCTGGGTGGGCTTGGTCTTCAACTCATTGGCGGCTTTCAGGTAGGGCACATACGTCAGATGAACGCACACGGCATCACGACCCAGTTGCCAGCGCAACTGACGGATGGCTTCCATGAAGGGGGCACTCTCGATGTCGCCGATGGTTCCGCCCACCTCGGTGATGACGAAGTCAAGGTGCTCGTCTTTCTCGTCCTCGCGCAGCATGCACCGCTTAATCTCGTCGGTGATGTGAGGCACCACCTGTATGGTCTTGCCTAAATAGTCGCCGCGACGTTCACGGTCTATCACGGTCTTGTAGATGCGCCCCGTGGTGATGCTGTTGTGCCGCGTGGTGTGGATGCCGGTGAACCGCTCGTAGTGCCCCAGGTCAAGGTCGGTCTCCATACCATCGGCCGTCACGTAGCACTCACCATGCTCATAGGGGTTCAGCGTGCCCGGGTCGATATTGATATAGGGGTCGAACTTCTGAATGGTGATTTTATAGCCACGGGCCTGCAGCAGTTTCCCGATGCTGGCGGAGATAATCCCCTTGCCTAACGAGGAGACCACTCCGCCCGTCACGAAAATGTATTTTGTCGCTATGTTTCCTTTCATGTCGTCTGTCGTTTGCCGTTTTATTGTTTGTCGTTCGCCGTTTTATTGTCTGTCGTTCGCAGTTTTATTGTTTGACGTTTGCAGTTTTATTGTTTGTTGTTTGCGGTTTTATTATTTGTCGTTTGCTGTTTTATTATTTGTTGTTTGCTGGTATTAAGAGCATCTCCTTTGTTCCGTCTGTTGCGATCATCGCAACAAAAATTTAGGGCCACCGTGGGGCGTGCCGTCAGGTCGCCCGCCAATAGTTTCGAAAACCAACGAACCAATGTCTAAACTCCTAAACTCCTAAACTCCTAAACTCCGTCAAAGAACTCCTAAACTCCCGAAAGCCTCCCTTCCCCTCCTTACTCAATTTTCAATTTCTCCTTGATATGCTCCTCATATTCCGCCAATTCACGCTCACCGATATGTGCCAATCCATAATGCTCGTCGTGCTGCGACAAGTCGAGCCCCACTTTCTCGCTGTAGGTGGAAACACGCATGGGGATGAGGTGGTCGATGAGTTTGTAGCCAAGCCAACTAATCGCAAAGGTATAGACAAAAACAATCACGATGGCAAGAAGGTGATAAAGGAATATCACAACGCCGTCCCATGTGCCGGCTATCAGTCCCTCCTGGATGAAGATACCCGTGAGCACAGTGCCGAAGATACCACCGGTGCCATGGGTGGGGAAGACATCGAGTGCATCGTCGATGCTGCTGCGTGAGCGCCAATAGACCGCCAAGTTGCAGATGAGGGTGATGACGAAAGCGATGAAAATGCTCTGACCGACGGTGACATAGCCTGCTGAAGGCGTGATGGCCACCAATCCGACAACACACCCGACCGCTGCTCCCATGGCCGATGGTTTACGCCCGCGCAGACAGTCGAAGAATATCCATGTCATCATGGCAGTCGCCGATGCCGTGTTCGTGTTCAGGAACGCTTTCACGGCCTGACCGTCGGCGTGGAGCGACGAACCCGCATTGAAACCGAACCATCCCAGCCAAAGCATGGCAGCACCGAGCAGGACGAAGGGTATGTTTGCCGGCTCACTCTTCGCCGTGTTCCTCCTTCCCAAGAAGATGGCACCCGCCAAAGCGGCTATGCCCGACGAGGCATGCACGACGATGCCGCCAGCGAAGTCTATCACGCCCCAACGGCAGAACAATCCCTCGGGATGCCACGTCATGTGTGCCAGCGGACAGTAGATGACGAAGAAGAAAAACATCATGAAGAACATGTAGGCCGAGAACCTCACGCGCTCGGCAAACGAACCGGTGATGAGCGACGGCGTGATGATGGCGAACTTCATCTGGAACAAGGCGAAGAGAGCAAGAGGTATCGTCGCACCGCCCAACACATTCCCGGCCGGGGTGGTATACACCTCACCACCCACTCCTTGAAACATAAAGAAGGTCAGCGGATTGCCCAGCACGCCACCGATGTCATCGCCAAAACAAAGCGAGAAACCCACCACCACCCATAACACGGAAATCAGTCCCATGGCGATAAACGACTGCAGCATGGTCGAGATGACATTCTTGGCTCCAACCATGCCACCATAGAAGAAAGACAGGCCGGGCGTCATCATCAATACAAATATCGTGGCGGTTATCAGCCATGCCACATCGGCTGCAGAAATCACCGACCAGTCGCAATCAAAAGTAGGCTCTCCTACCACCAGACCAGCCAAGGCTATCAATGTCATCATCGACATGAGAATTTTCCATCTTCTCTTGATCTTCATACCTTTTTACCTTTTACCAATTAACAATATGTTTGATTTCGGCTGCAAAGTTAGTGCATTTTGAAAGGAATATTTAAAAAATCAATTCATTTTGATTGAAAGAATTTAAAGATAATGACAATTTGTAATCTTTTTCACATTCCAGCCTCCTGTTTGTTTACAAAATGATGGAAAAACGTATTTTTATGTTGCAATTTGTTTTCCACACATCTTTTCAAGAATAAAAACGATACAAAATTTTTTGTTTTACTAACTATTTGCAATAACTTTGCACCAGTTTTTATGCAAAAAGAAAGTTTAGATAAGGATAATATGACAAAATGTAAGCAAACTCAGACACGAGAAGGATTGTATCAGAGCTGTTACGAGCACGATGCTTGTGGTGTGGGGATGATAGTGAACATCCACGGCAACAAGAGCCACGAGTTGGTGAACAATGCGCTGAAGGTATTGGAGAACATGGAGCACCGAGGAGCTGAAACACGCGACAAAACCGGCGATGGCGCCGGCATCATGCTCCAAATCCCACATGAGTTCATCCTCCTGCAAGGCATCCCGGTGCCCGAGAAAGGGCACTATGGCACGGGACTGGTGTTCCTGCCGAAGGATGTGAACACACAGGAGGAGATACTGAGTGTGATGATTGAGGAGATAGAGCGCGAGGGACTGACGCTGATGCATGTGCGCAGCGTACCGACCTGCCCCGAGGCACTTGGAGCAGGCGCACGAGAAGTGGAGCCTGCCATCAAGCAAATCTTCGTCACTGGCGTGAGCGAGGAGAAAGTACCGGTTTTCGACCGCATATTATATAAGGTGAGGAAAAGGATTGAAAACCGCATCAGCGACCAAGACTTCTACGTCTGTTCGCTGTCGAGCAAAAACATCATCTACAAGGGAATGCTGACCAGCGGACAACTGCGCAGGTATTTCCCCGACTTGTCGAGTCCCTATCTGACCAGCGGCATGGCCCTCGTCCACTCACGCTTCAGCACCAACACCTTCCCCACATGGTCGCTGGCACAGCCCTTCCGACTGCTGGCGCACAATGGCGAAATCAACACCATACGCGGCAACAGGGGATGGATGAAAGCACGGGAGAGCGTGCTCAACAGCGAGGCCCTGGGCGACATCAAGGACCTGAGACCCATCGTCCAGGAGGGCATGAGCGATTCGGCAAGCCTCGACAACGTGTTCGAGTTTCTCATCATGAGCGGACTGTCGCTGCCACAGGCGATGGCCATCCTCGTGCCCGAAAGTTTCAACGACAAGAATCCCATCAGCGAGGACCTGAAGGCATTCTATGAGTACCACTCCATCCTCATGGAGCCATGGGACGGGCCCGCCGCCTTGCTGTTCAGCGACGGACGTTTTGCCGGCGGCATGCTCGACCGCAACGGACTCAGGCCCAGCCGATACACCATCACCAAACAAGGCACGATGGTGGTGGCAAGCGAGGTGGGCGTGATGGACTTCGAGCCCGGCGACGTGGTGAGCAAAGGGCGACTGCAGCCAGGCAAGATACTGCTCATCGACACCCAGGAGGGAAAAATCTATTACGACGGGGAAATCAAGGAACAATTGGCCAAGGCGCATCCCTACAGAGAGTGGCTCAACGAAAACCGAGTGCAACTGGAAAAGCTCAAGAGCGGGCGCCATGTGAACAACAGCGTGAGCCACTACGAGCGCAGACTTGTCAACTTCGGATTCGGACAGGAGGACATCGACCGCACCATCATACCCATGGCCACGGCAGGACAAGAACCCGTGGCGGCAATGGGCAACGACACGCCGCTTGCAGTCATCAGCGACAGGCCGCAGACGTTGTTCAACTACTTCCGGCAGCAGTTCGCACAGGTCACCAACCCTGCCATAGACCCCATACGAGAGGAACTGGTGATGAGTCTAACTGAATATATCGGAGCCGTGGGCACCAACATCCTGACACCCGACGCATCAAACTGCAAAATGGTGCGGCTGCCGCAGCCCGTGCTCACAAACACCCAGCTCGATATATTGTGCAACATCAGGTATAAAGGATTCAAGACGCAGAAACTCGCCATGCTCTTCGACATCAAGCGCGGGGAGGAAGGACTGCGAAAAGCACTCGACGACCTCTGCCATGCCGCAGAGAACAGCGTCGACGAAGGGGTGAACTACATCGTACTCACCGACCGCGACATCGACGACAGCCACGCCGCCATACCATCGCTCCTCGCCGTGAGCGCCGTGCACCACCACCTCATCGGCGTCGGGAAAAGGGTGCAGACAGCACTTATCGTGGAGAGCGGTGAGATACGTGAGACGATGCATGCCGCACTGCTCTTAGGATACGGGGCAAGCGCCATATGCCCCTATATGGCTTTCGCCGTGCTTGACGACCTCGTGAAACACGGAAAAATCCAGGAGGAGTATGCCACGGCCGAGAAGAACTACATCAAGGCCGTGGACAAGGGACTGAAGAAAATCATGTCGAAAATGGGCATCTCCACCATACGCTCCTACCGAGGGGCAAAGATTTTCGAGAGCATCGGACTCAGCGAAGACCTCCTCGGAAGATATTTCGGCACCGCACAAAGCACCATCGGAGGCGTGGGACTGAAAGAACTCGCCCGCGACGCCATCGCCATGCACAAGGAAGCAATGGCAACCGATGAAGCACCGGCAAACAGGCCGCCACTGCCCAACAACGGACAGTTCTCTTGGAGGAAGGACGGGATAGCACACGCATGGAACCCGGAGACCATCGCCAACCTCCAACTGGCCACCAGGACAGGAAGTTACAAGAAGTTCAAGGAGTGGTCGGCCATGGTCGACAACGGCGACAAGCCCATCTTCATCCGCGACTTCTTCGGATGGAAAAAAGCCAGCACACCAACACCCATCGACGAGGTGGAACCCGTGGAGAGCATCGTGAGGCACTTCGTGACAGGCGCCATGAGCTTCGGGGCGTTAAGCATCGAGGCACACGAGGCACTGGCATTGGCCATGAACCGCCTGGGCACACGAAGCAACACCGGCGAGGGCGGTGAGGACAACGACCGTTACCACACCGATGTCGACGGCGTCTCGCTGTCGAGCAAGACCAAGCAGGTGGCAAGCGGGCGCTTCGGCGTGACGGCAGAATACCTGGTGAATGCCGAAGAGATACAAATCAAGGTGGCGCAGGGTGCCAAGCCCGGAGAGGGAGGACAGTTGCCAGGCTTCAAGGTGAACGACATCATCGCCAAGACACGCCATGCCATCCCGGGCATCTCGCTCATCTCGCCGCCGCCACACCACGACATCTATAGCATCGAGGACCTGGCACAGCTCATCTTCGACCTGAAGAACATCAACCCAACGGCTGCCGTCAGCGTGAAACTCGTGGCTGAAAGCGGAGTGGGAACCATTGCCGCCGGTGTGGCGAAAGCGAAAGCCGACCTCATTGTCATCAGCGGTGCAGAGGGCGGCACAGGCGCCAGCCCGGCATCGAGCATGCGCTTTGCCGGCATCTCACCCGAAATAGGACTCGCCGAGACGCAGCAGACGCTCGTCATGAACGGACTCCGAAACCAGGTAAGACTGCAAACCGACGGACAGTTGAAGACGGCGAAAGACGTGGTCATCATGGCCATGCTGGGTGCCGATGAGTTCTCGTTCGGCACACTGCCGCTCATCGTCCTGGGATGTGTGATGATGCGAAAATGCAACACCAACACCTGTCCGATGGGAGTGGCCACTCAGAACCCCGAGCTAAGGCGCCATTTCCAGGGGCATGCCGACTATGTGGTCAATTTCTTCACCTTCCTCGCACAGCAGGTGCGCGAATATCTCAGCGAGATAGGCGTACACTGCCTCAAGGAAATCATCGGCCACACAGAACTCATTGAGGTGCACACCGACAAGGCCACTGACAAGCAGCGAACCATCGACTTCGCACGCCTGCTGCACAAAGCCGACACCGACAAGCCGCTCTACTGGGACCGAGGGGAGTTCACCAAAGTCAGCGGGGTGAAGGACGAGGAAATCATCAAGGCTGCCGAGAAAGCCATCGAGCACCAGGAGGAAGTGACTCTCGACTATGCCATACGAAACACCGACCGCGCCGTGACAACGATGCTTTCGGGTATCATCGCCAAGAAATATGGAGAGCAGGGACTGCCCGAAGACACCATCAACATCAAGTTCAAAGGCTCGGCAGGACAGTCTTTCGGGGCTTTCGCCGTCAGGGGTCTGAACCTGAAGCTCGAGGGCGAGGCCAACGACTATTTCGGAAAGGGGCTCAGCGGCGGGCGCATCAGCATCCTCCCACCGGTTCGCTCAGGCGAGTTCTTCCACGCCGAGGAAAACATCATCGCCGGCAACACAGGACTCTACGGGGCGACAAGCGGTGAACTGTATATCAACGGACAAGTGGGCGAGCGATTCGGCGTACGCAACTCTGGCGCCATCGCCGTCATCGAGGGAGCAGGAGACCACTGCTGCGAGTATATGACCGGAGGACGGGTGGTGGTGCTCGGAAAGACAGGACGCAACTTCGCGGCAGGAATGTCGGGCGGACTGGCCTATGTCTATGATCCCGACCACACTTTCGACTATTTCTGCAACATGGACATGGTGGAACTCTCGCTGGTCGAGGACTCCGTGTCGCGAAAGGAACTGCTTGAGCTCATCCGCCAGCACTACCTGCATACAGGCTCTGCTCTCGCCGGACGGATGCTCGACCACTGGCAACGCTACGTAGAAGACTTCATACAGGTTGTACCCATCGAATACAAACGCGTGCTCGAAGAGGAAAAAATGGCAAAGCTTCACGAGAAAATCGCAGGCATACAGCGCGATTACTAATCGCAAAAGAAGTTTGCTCCGATTGCCAAAGTGCAGCCTAATTTTCAATTTTCAATCTTCAATTTTCAATCTTCAATTTTCAATCTTCAATTTTCAATCTTCAATAATATTACCAATCGTAAATGAAGTTTGCTTCGATTGCCGAGGTGCAGCTAATTTTTAATTTTCAATTTTCAATCTTCAATTTTCAATAATAAATGAATGCTTTCTTAGAGATACACCGCCAAGAGGCAGGCTACCGTCCCATCCACGACCGCATACACGATTTCGGCGAGGTAGAACAGACACTCAGCACCCGTGAACGGCAAGCCCAGGCATCACGATGCATGGACTGCGGAGTGCCCTTCTGCCACTGGGCATGTCCGCTGGGCAACAAGGCTCCCGAGTGGAACGACGCCCTGTCGAAAGGCGACTGGGAACTGGCGTACCGCCTGCTCTCCACCACCAATCCCTTCCCTGAGTTCACCGGACGCATCTGCCCCGCCCTCTGCGAGAAGGCCTGCGTGCTCAACCGTTACAACCATGAGCCGACAACCAACCGCGAAGACGAATGCGCCATCATCGAGATGGCTTTCCGCGAGGGATACATACAGCCACAAACTCCTAAGCGAAACGGCAAGCGGGTAGCCATAGTGGGCTCCGGACCTGCCGGGCTCGCCGCTGCCAACGACCTCAATAGGATGGGCTATACGGTCACCATCTTCGAGAAAAAAGAATCGGCTGGCGGACTCCTGCGTTACGGCATTCCCAACTTCAAGCTCAACAAGGCCATCATCGACCGCCGACTGCAACTGATGGAGCAGGAGGGCATCCAGTTGCGTTATGGCGAGGAAATCAATTGTGACGAGAATTTCGCCAAACAGTATGATGCCGTCGTCATTGCCACGGGCACTTCCACGGCACGCGACCTGAAAATAGCCGGACGTGAACTGAAAGGCGTCCACTTCGCACTCGAACTGCTGAGCCAGCAGAACAGGGCGCTCGCTGGCATGGAGTTCACAAAGGACCAGCGCATCACCGCCAAGGGGAAGGACGTCCTCGTCATCGGAGGAGGCGACACAGGAAGCGACTGCATCGGAACGGCCCACCGCCAGGGATGCAAGAACGTGACACAGATAGAGATCATGCCACGCCCTGTGGAAGGCCCCGACGACCCACAGAACCCGTGGCCCAACTGGCCGCGAACACTCAAGACGACCTCGTCGCACGAAGAGGGATGCACAAGGCGGTGGAACATCAACACCCTTGAATTTCTTGGCAAAGACGGCAGGCTGACGGGCGTACGAGTTCAGGAAATCGACTGGATACCCAATCCCGACGGGGGGAGGCCACTGATGGTGGAAAAGGGAGAGCCGGAAATCATCAAGGCCGAACTCGTATTGCTTGCCATGGGATTCCTCAAGCCACAGCATCCACAATACCTCGACAATGTCTTCGTCTGTGGCGATGCCGCCAACGGCGCCTCGCTGGTCGTCCGTGCCCTCGCCTCCGGCAGGCAGACAGCCGTAAAAGTTGACCAATACCTCTCAAAATGAAAAAGATAGCCTTCACGAAGATGCACGGCTGCGGCAACGACTATATCTATGTCAACACGATGCAGCACGACATCCCCTGCCCGTCGGAAGCAGCAAGAGCATGGAGCGACCGGCACAAGGGCATCGGGTCCGACGGACTGGTGCTCATCGGTGCCTCACCCCTGCCCGAGGCCGACTTCTCGATGCGCATCTTCAATGCCGACGGCAGTGAGGCCATGATGTGCGGCAATGCATCGCGATGCATCGGCAAATACCTCTACGAGCGGGGGCTGACACCCAAGACGGAAATAAGACTGCTCACGCTCTCGGGCATCAAGACGCTCAACCTGCATGTGGCGAACGGCACCGTCGACACCGTCACGGTGGATATGGGCGAGCCCTTGCTCGAGGACAGCAACCTGTTTGTAGCCAATGCGGAAACATGCGAGGGCACGTTCGTCTCCATGGGAAATCCACATTATGTGGTCTTCAACGACGATGTGGATGAAATCGAGGAGAGAGGACGGACCATGGAGCATCTTCCAGCCTTTCCGCAGCGCTGCAACATAGAGTTTGCACGCATCCAGACCGACGGCACCATACGGGTGCGCGTGTGGGAACGCGGCAGTGGCATCACACAGGCTTGCGGCACCGGAGCATGCGCCACTGCCGTGGCTGCCGCCGTGACGGGAAACGCCCCCAGGCACGCCAAAATCGTCATGGACGGCGGAACTCTCGACATTGAGTGGAGCACGACAGACAACCATGTCTATATGACCGGACCCGCCGCATTCATCTTCGACGGCGAAATCGACAACCCACAACAACCATGATTGCAGCCGACATCCAAGCGAAGCTAAATTTTCAATCTTCAAATGTCGTGCAAACCGAATGCAATGAAGCTCGCTTCGATTGCTGAGGTGCAGCCGACATTCAAGCGAAGCTTAATCTTCAATCTTCAAATGTCGTGCAAACCGAATGCAATGAAGCTCGCTTCGATTGCTGAGGTGCAGCCGACATTCAAGCGAAGCTTAATCTTCAATTTTCAATTTTCAATCTTCAATCTTAAAAGGACCATGGCTTTAGTCAACATACATTTCCTCAATCTGCAGAACAACTATTTGTTCGCCGACATCGCCAAGAAGGTAAACGCCTTCAAAGTGACACACCCCAAAGCCGACATCATCTCACTCGGCATAGGCGATGTCACACAGCCACTCTGCCCAGCAGTCATCGAGGCCATGCACAAGGCAACCGATGAGATGAGCCACGCCGAGAGCTTTCATGGCTATGGCCCCGAGCAGGGATATGCCTTTCTGCGCAACGCCATATTGAAAAACGACTTCCTCCCAAGGGGGATACACCTCGACATCGATGAAATCTTCATCAACGACGGTGCGAAATCCGACACAGGAAATTTTCAGGAACTGCTCCACTGGGACAATTTCATCGGCGTGACCGACCCCATCTATCCCGTCTACATCGACTCCAATGTGATGATAGGCCGCTGCGGCACCTTCCGGGAAGGCCGATGGACGAATGTGCGCTACATCCCGTGCACGGCAGAGAATGGCTTCGTGCCAGAGATACCCAAAGGGGGCCATATAGATGTCATCTACCTGTGCTATCCCAACAACCCCACGGGAACTGTCATCACGAAGAAGGAGTTGCGCAAATGGGTGAACTATGCCCTGAAGAATGATGCGCTAATCCTCTACGACGCCGCTTACCATGCCTACATCCGCGACCCCGAAATACCACACAGCATCTACGAGATACGGGGCGCGAGGAAATGCGCCGTGGAATTCCACTCCTTTTCCAAGACTGCCGGCTTCACTGGTATCCGCTGTGGCTACACTGTCGTGCCAAAGGAAGTGAGCGTCGCCACCTTCGAAGGCGATCGGTTCTTCCTCAACCCTCTCTGGCTGCGACGACAATGCACGAAGTTCAATGGCACAAGCTACATCTCACAGCGTGCCGCCGAGGCCATCTACACCCCGGAGGGGAAACAGCAAATCAAGCAGACCATCGACTACTACATGGAGAATGCCAGCCAGATGCTCACCCGGCTGCGTGCCCTGGGCTACGAGGTCTATGGGGGCGAGAACGCACCCTACATCTGGATGCGCACACCCAACGGCAGCAGCAGTTGGCAATTCTTCGAAGAACTGCTCTACGGCGCCAACGTCGTATGCACTCCCGGAGTCGGCTTCGGACCCAGCGGCGAGGGCTATGTGCGCTTCACCGCTTTCGGCAGCCACGAACGAACCAAAGAAGCACTCGACAGAATAGAAAACTGGAGCAAAGGATGAAGAACGCTCACATTCTTTAACGCTCAAACGATTTGTAAGGAAACAGCCACAATTCCCGACAATAATAAAGCAAAAAGAAAGGAAATACAATTAAAAAGTTTACAAATTGTCACTAAATAAAAGTTTCATAAGTCAAAGTGATGAAAATATTTTGATTAATATAACATTTTGTTTTACCTTTGCAGCGGCAACAGGATGAATGATGCCCAACAAAGAGCTGAGTAAACAACATAGGTAAAAAGATGTAAATTAGCTCTTTGTCTTCAAAATACAACAATTATCAATAAATAATCATCAAAAACAGAACATTATGGAAACGCTAAGATTTCAGGTTGTAGGTGAGGCTTTCAAGAAGAAGCCTCTCGAGGTGAAAGCACCAAGCGAGAGACCCTATGAGTATTTCGGGCGCAAGGTCTTCAACCGTGAGAAGATGTACAAGTATCTGCCCAAAGACGTCTATGAGCAGATGGTTGATGTCATCGACAATGGCGCCCGCCTGGACCGCCATGTGGCCGACCATGTGGCAGCCGGCATGATGCAGTGGGCAAAGGAACAGGGCGCGACACACTACACGCACTGGTTTCAGCCGCTGACAGAAGGCACAGCCGAGAAGCACGACTCTTTTATTGAGCACGATGGCAAAGGCGGCATGATAGAGGAGTTCAGCGGAAAACTGCTCGTGCAGCAGGAACCCGACGCCAGCTCGTTCCCAAGCGGCGGCATACGCTCCACCTTCGAGGCCCGTGGCTATTCGGCATGGGACCCCACGTCGCCGGTGTTCATCATCGACGACACACTGTGCATCCCCACGGTCTTCATCTCATACAGTGGCGAGGCGCTCGATTACAAGGCACCGCTGCTGAGGGCACTGAAGGCGGTGAATGTGGCGGCCACAGAGGTGTGCCACTACTTCGACCCGGCAGTGAAGAAAGTCACCTCCAACCTCGGATGGGAGCAGGAGTATTTCCTCGTGGACGAGGGCTTGTATGCCGCACGCCCCGACCTGCTGCTCACCGGGCGCACCCTGATGGGGCATGACTCGGCAAAGAACCAGCAGATGGACGACCATTACTTCGGTTCCATCCCAGAGCGTGTTGCCGCTTTCATGCGCGACATGGAAATCCAGGCGCTGGAACTGGGCATCCCCTGCAAGACGCGGCACAACGAGGTGGCCCCCAACCAGTTTGAGGTGGCGCCCATCTTCGAGGACACCAACCTTGCCGTGGACCACAACATGCTGCTGATGTCGATCATGAAGCGCGTGGCACGAAAACATGGTTTCCGGGTGCTGTTGCACGAAAAACCCTTCGCAGGCATCAACGGCAGCGGCAAGCACAACAACTGGTCGCTGAGCACCGACACGGGCGTGCTGCTCCACGCCCCGGGGAAGACACCCGAGCAGAACCTACGCTTCGCCACCTTCATCGTCGAGACGCTGATGGGCGTGTATCGTCACAACGGACTGCTGAAGGCCAGCATCATGTCGGCGACAAACGCACACCGATTGGGGGCCAACGAAGCACCACCAGCCATCATCTCGTCGTTCCTCGGGAAACAGCTGACCGAACTGCTCGACCATATCGAGAAGGCCGACAAGGACAACATCTTCACCATGGACGGCAAACAGGGCATGAAGATGGACATACCTGAAATCCCCGAACTGCTGATAGACAACACCGACCGCAACCGCACGTCGCCTTTCGCCTTCACCGGCAACCGTTTCGAGTTCCGTGCCGTGGGCTCCGAGGCCAACTGCGCCAGTGCGATGATAGCCCTCAACAGTGCCGTCGCCGAGGCTCTCTTCTCCTTCAAAAAACGAGTGGACGAACTGATACCCGAATATGCCAAGAAATATGAGGGAACAGGGCACAGCGGCGTCTTCCATGCCATCATCGATGTGCTGCGCGAGGACATCAAGACCTGCAAGCCCATCCGTTTCGACGGCAACGGATACTCCGACGAATGGGTGGAGGAGGCCGAACGACGCGGACTCGACGTGGAGAAGTCATGCCCCGTCATCTTCGAGCGATACCTCGACCCCGAGAGCATCCAGATGTTCGAGAGCCTGGGGGTGATGACAAAGAAAGAGCTGGAGGCACGCAACGAAGTGAAATGGGAGACTTACACGAAGAAAATCCAAATCGAGGCACGCGTGCTGGGCGACTTGTCGATGAACCACATCATTCCCGTGGCGACAAGGTACCAAAGCCAACTGCTGACCAACGTCGGCAACATGTCGCTGGTTTTCGACATCGACACCGCCCACAAACTCTCCACACGCAACAAGAAAATCATCGAGGAGATAGCCGAGCGCATCAGCACCATCGAGCAGATGGTGGAGGAATTGGTCGCTGCACGAAGAGAAGCCAACAAGATTGTGGACGAGCACCAGAAGGCCATCGCCTACCACGACAACGTGGAGCCAAAACTCGACGACATCCGCTACCAAATCGACAAGCTGGAACTCATCGTCGATGACTCGCTGTGGCCACTTCCCAAATACCGTGAACTGCTGTTCATCAGATAGGAAAGCAGCACGCGATTATCTATCATCCTTTTACAAGGTTGTTTGAAGTTTGCAAGGGGCTCGACGCTGTGACAGCATCGAGCCCTATTCTTTTCATAAAGACCGTAAAACAATTAATGTGACAACCCGCATTATCATTTACCCCTATAGACGAGATAGTATTTATTGGGACCGCCTATTTTGAAATAGTAAGATGTGCTGCTCTCAGATTTACTGCACCCATATTGCATCTTCACCTTTTCCAATGCTTCTTTCTTCGAATAGTTGGTGATGTTAGCAAGGTAGAAATCGTTGCTAATCTGACGTGAGTCACTGCAATCCTTGTTGAATGAATAAGAAATGCGGTTGCAGTATTTCTCAGGCGTATCTGTTTTCGTGTAAGATGCCACAGACTCGCTGTGCTTCGGATAGTCTTGGTATTTGATACAGGTCATGAAGTGTGATGGCGACAAGGAACAGCCATTGATAACTTTAAAAGAATGAGCAGGTATGCAAATTACTTCCTTTTCTTTATAATGCACTGCCCTACTTGCGCCTTTTGTCAACTTTCCCACCAAAGACTGCGAGGTAGGAACTAAATAAGAATTTGGCCAAAAGCCCTCAGATGACAAATACGTCTTACTGCCCACTATATCCAATGAGGAGGAAACAGCAACTGTGCTCGTATACTCACGATTTTGGAAATAGTCGCGAGCATGACTGTTGGAGATAAAGAAAGACCGTCCCAAATCAACAAAAACATCACGGTCGGTCTTGTTATTGACTATAAAATTCATCTCACCGCCATTACTCCATAAATTATACATAATCTCCAGGTCTTCGTTCTCATAAACCCAGGAGTTGCCATTGAGTTTCATCACATCCGACTTTACCTCAAAAACTTGATAATAACCAGGATTGCATGAGAGAAGCAACATAGCTACAGCAGCAATAACGAACCCGTTTTTCAAATTAAATCGTACCATAATCTTTTGTTTTTAAGTTGAAGAATAAAATATCGCTGCAAATATATGAGCATGTTGTCTCAAACCATGGCACAAGTGAAAGAAGAATGACGGAAAACTTGTTTTTTCCGCCTTTTTCCGAGCGAAGAAATGAACCACCGAAGGCAATTTATCATTTAATCAGCTGATGGAGTGAATCAAAATTAAGTAGGTAATCAGAATTATCCTATGATAATTGAAAATTTAGCACTACATTTTTCCAAGAGCCATTTTTTCGA
>CAMHEL010000100.1 GCA_946184125.1 uncultured Prevotellaceae bacterium | reverse complement strand
TTGCCCTCGACTAAAAGTCGAAAATCTCCTCGACATAATTAATAGAACCCACCATGAATATTAATGGTGGAAAAGTTCAATAATATAAGATGTGATTGTCTTTTTTTGATTACTTTTGTAGTCTGAAAAAGGAGAAAGAACCGAAAGATGACCGAGCTTCAGTTCAGTTATGAGAAAATGGGCATCGACGTCGAGGCGTTGTGCCGTGAGATGGGGTATGGCGACCATGTTGCCGATGCCTCCACTCTGTCGGCAATGCGAAGGGTGATGTCGGAAGCTTCGGCAGTGGCCATGCCGCGATGTTGCTATGTGGTACTTCGTGGTGAAGTCGCCCATGGAGTGCTTACCACCAATGGCGTCAGGTTGCATATCGGCACGACGATAGCGGGTCAACTTCATGGTTCTGAGGCCTTTGCCTTTTTTGTTGCCACGGCGGGATGTGAGTATGGAGCATATCAGGAACGTCTCCGTTGCGAAGGCGACTTGTTGCGTGTGTTCATCGCCGATGCGTTAGGCAGTTTGCTTGCTGAGCGTAGTGCCGAGGCGATGGAGCGCGCCGTCCAGGCCTCCATCGATAAGTTGGGCTGGCACCACACCAACCGTTTCAGTCCGGGCTATTGCTCCTGGCCATTGAGTGACCAGCAGCATTTGTTCTCGTTCCTTGGCGGACATCCTTGTGGTGTGCAACTGACGGAGAGTTCTTTGATGGTACCGGTCAAGACCGTGAGTGGGGTAGTGGGGCTGGGACCCGATGTCGAGCGTCTCGACTATGTCTGCAGTCTCTGCGGCCGGAAAGACTGCTTTTTGAAGGGGGCTGAAGTATAGTGCCGATGATTGAGAGCGGCCCCCAAAAACACCTATCGTCTTAAAAAATATCAAAAATAATCGCTGCA
The DNA here is from genome assembly GCA_946184125.1 of uncultured Prevotellaceae bacterium. Taxonomy (GTDB): domain Bacteria; phylum Bacteroidota; class Bacteroidia; order Bacteroidales; family Bacteroidaceae; genus Prevotella. The sequence continues at coordinate 14,423 of CAMHEL010000100.1, read as the reverse complement.
GCATGATGGTTAAGGAAAAATGATTACCTTTGCAATCCCTTGTAAAAACATTTGCCTTATCAGAAACTAATCATGCGATATAAGATAACAGCACCTAAAGCACTTGATACTTCTATCAAACTGCCAGCGTCGAAAAGCATCAGCAACAGGGCGCTGGTGATACATGCCTTGAGTGGCGGCGCCATGCTGCCCGACAACCTGAGTGACTGCGATGATACCGAAGTCATTGTCCGCGCCCTCCGCGACAACCCATACGAGATTGACATCAAGGCCGCTGGCACCGCCATGCGTTTCATGACAGCTTACCTTGCCGTCACCGAGAGCGGCGAACATCTTCTCACGGGCACGGAGCGTATGCGTCACCGTCCCATAGGCATTCTTGTCGAAGCCCTGCAGCGCTTGGGAGCCGACATAGAATATGCCGGCGAGGAAGGCTTCCCGCCGCTTCGTATCAGGGGCAAGCAGCTCGATGGTGGACCCGTGGACATCGCGGGGAACGTCAGCTCGCAGTTCATTTCCGCCATGCTTATCGCAGGTGCAGCCATGCGCCAGGGCATGGAACTGACCCTCACGGGCAGCATCATCTCAAAGCCCTATATCGACCTTACGCTCTGCACGATGCGCGACTTCGGTGCCCAGGTGGAGTGGACAGGCCCCAACACCATCAGTGTCAGTCCGGTGAGGTATCGCCCCACGCCCTACCTCATTGAGAACGATTGGAGCGCCGCCTCTTATTGGTATGAGATGGTGGCCCTCGGCGGCAGCGACTACCATGTGCGGCTCGAGGGGCTCACCGACGGTTCGCGGCAAGGAGACTCCGTGGTGCGCTATCTGATGAGTCTGCTCGGTGTGCGAACCAAGTTCGGAAGCCTCGACAAGGGGGTTCCCACAACGGTGACGCTCCGGTGCCGTGGCAGCAGACTGCCCCGCATGGAGTACGACCTCATCAACCAGCCCGACCTGGCTCAGACCATGATGGTCACCTGTGCGCTGCGAAACATTCCCTTCCACTTCCGCGGCCTCGCCACCTTGCGCATCAAAGAGACCGACCGCATCGAGGCCCTTAAGCGTGAGTTGGCCAAACTCGGCTATGTGGTGCGCAGCAATGCCGCCGATGACCTCATCTGGGATGGTACGCGGTGTGATGCCGAGGAGCACCCTGTCATCGATACCTACGAGGACCACCGCATGGCACTCGCTTTCGCACCTGCTGCCCTGCGTTTCCCCGGGATACGTATCAACAACCCCATGGTGGTCACGAAGTCCTATCCCCAGTATTGGGACCACCTCAGGGCCGCCGGCTTTGTCATCGAGGAAGAGCCATGAGCAGCTGCTTGATGGTGATAGTCCTTGCAGCATGGAGCATCTACGCCCTGCTGGCAGCGGCATTGGTGATACTCGGCATCGTGGCAGCAGTGGCCAGCATGATGTCGAAGGATGATGCTGCTGGCATCACCACGGGTCCCTCATGCGATACTTGCGACGGCAGCAATGAGAAATGCGAGCAAGTGTGCATGATGGAAGCTGCCGTCAATCCCATAGAGTATTTTGAGGACGAAGAGCTTGATGCCTTCGCCGGACGCCGCAGTGACGCCTATTCCGACGAAGAAGCCGAGATGTTTGAGGAAGTGCTCACCACACTCAAGCCAGAGGAAGTGGCGCCATGGAACAGAAGTCTGACCCTCAGAGGCATCAACATGCCCGACCAGCTTAAGGACGAACTGCTGATGCTCCTGGAAGGGTAGACAAATGCTTTGTGATTATCGGAGTTTAGGAGTTTTGGAGTTTAGGAGTTTAGACAAATGTTTTGTGATTATAGGAGTTTAGGAGTTTAGACAAATGCTTTGTGATTATAGGAGTTTAGGAGTTTGGTAGTTTAGGAGTTTAGACAAATGTTTTGTGGGTAATTTGAAATTCATAATTCATAATTCATAATTCTAAAGGCTAATCACAACCCTCAACTCTCAACCCTCAACCCTCAACTTTAAACTATCTTCGTGTGTTGCGAAAGAAATCCCTCCGCGATCAACGGCGGCCTGAAGGGCCAGCATGCTCTCAGCCCAGGGCAACGCCCTGGGTTTTCTATTCGGGCCGTATTATTCCGCCCTGAAGGGGCAAAAGCTTTATAATCAGATGCTTATGCCCTTTCAGGGCGATTGTTTTGCCTTCGAATTAAGCCCCAGGGCGTTGCCCTGGGCTGAGAGCTCATTGGCCTTTCAGGCCGCATTGGACGGGGCATTCATGACTAATCACAACCCTCAACTCTCAACCCTCAACTCTCAACTTTAAACTAAAGCGTAAACGACTTCAGAACCATAAATTAAGGCATATATATGGATGAAAAGACGTGATGAAGGCAATAAAAAGGCGCTTTACGTGTTATAATATATAAGATGCGAAAGACAAAAGCCATCATCCCCTTGCTGCTGACGGCTCTGCTGTTAGCCGGTGTGTCGTGCTCTTCGAAGAAGAACACGGCCAAGAGCCGATTCTGGCAGTCTTTCACCGCGAAATACAACATCTACTACAACGGCACCCTTGCCTATATCGATGGCTCGCTTGAGAAGGAGAATGGCAACAAGGACAATTACACCGAAATCATCCCCCTCTACACCGTAGGCAACAAGCAGAGCGCCTCTCTTGGGTCGGGCAATTTCGACCGGGCCATCGAGAAGAGTCAGAAAGCCATCAAGCTGCACAGCATCAACAAGCGCCCGGAGTGGACGAAGAGCAGGCGCAAGACCGCCGCCGACATCGAGTGGCTCAACCGTCGTGAGTACAACCCCATGATGTGGAAAGCATGGATGCTCATGGGCCGGTCGCAGTTTCATAAGGGAGCCTTCGACGAGGCTGCTGCCACCTTTGCCTATATGAGCCGTCTCTACCAGACGCAGCCCGCCATCTACTGCAAGGCAAGGGCGTGGCTCGCCAAATGCTATATCGAGCAGCAGTGGCTCTATGACGCCGAGGACGTCATACGCAACATGGAGCGCGACTCCATCGACTGGCACGCACGCAAGGAGTGGGACTACACCTATGCCGACTACTACATTCACACCGGTGAGTACGAGAAAGCCATTCCTTATCTCAAGAAGGTCATCAAGCACGAGATGCGGCGCAAGCAGAGGGCAAGGGAGTGGTTCCTCTTAGGACAGATGGAGGCTGCCCTCGGCCACCGCGACCAGGCATACAAAGCCTACAAGAAAGTCATCGCACAGAACCCCTCCTACGAGCTCGCTTTCAACGCACGCATTGCCATGACCGAGGTCATGGCTGCCAGCCACACCAAGAAGACCATCAGCCAGCTCAAGAGGATGGCTGCTTCCGACAACAACAAGGACTATCTCGACCAGGTCTATTACGCCATGGGAAATGTCTACCTGCTCGACAACGACACAGCCAAGGCCATCGGCGCTTACGAAAAAGGCAACGAGAAGTCGACACGCAACGGTGTGGAGAAGGGAGTGCTCCTCCTGCGCCTCGGAAACCTGTATTGGGAACAGGAGAAATTCGGCGATGCACAGAGGTGCTATGGCGCAGCCATCGGCATGCTCGACAAGGAGCGCGAGGACTACGAGGAGCTCTCGCGCCGCTCTGTCATTCTCGACGAACTGGCCCCATTCACCGAGGCCATCCATTTGCAGGACTCGCTGCTCGCCCTTGCCGACATGCCCGAGAAGGAGCGCAATGAGGCCATCGACCGTGTCATCGAGGCCCTCAAGAAGAAAGAGAAGGAGGAGAAAAAAGCCCAGGCCGAGGCCATGGCGCAGCAGGTTCAGGCACGCAACGGCAACAACGGAAGGATGCAGAACACACCCGCCGCCAACCAGCAAAGGCAGACGCAGCAGCAACCCCAGGGCGAGTGGTATTTCTACAACCAGCTCGCTGTCACACAGGGAAAGGCAACCTTTGAGAAACAATGGGGAAAACGAGAGAACGAGGACAATTGGAGACGCTCCAACAAAACCGTCGTCAGCGACCTCTCGTGGGGGGAGGACAGCACCACCATGGCCGCCGACTCTCTCGCACAGGTCATGCAGGCCGCCGAGGACTCCATCGCCACCGCACAGGACAGCGCACAGAACGACCCGCACAAAAGAGAGTATTATCTGAAGGACATCCCGTTCACCGACGAGCAGAAGGCCGGATGCCATGCCGTCATCTCCGACGGACTCTTCAACTCAGGTGTCATCTTCAAAGACAAGTTCGACAACCTCAGACTCAGCGAGAAGCAGTTCGACAGGCTCACTGCCGACTACCCGGAGTTCGAGAAGATGGACGAGGTGTTCTACCATCTCTTCCTGCTCTACTCACGCAAGGGCGAGACCGACAAAGCCAACAGCTATGTGGAGAAGCTCAAGGAGAGCTATGCGGAAAGCAAGTGGACAGCCATCCTCAACGACCCCTACTATGCCGAGAATGCCAAGTGGGGCGAGCAGATAGAAGACTCGCTCTACAGTGCCACTTACAACGCTTTCCGGGGCGACCGGTATGAGGAGGTCTACAACAATGCGCAATTGTCGGAGACCCGGTTCCCGCTTGGTGCCAACCGCGACAAGTTCGTCTTCATACGAGGCCTCAGCCGCCTCAACGACAACAATGCCGATGGATGCCTTGAGGACATGAACTTCGTCGTGCAGAATTTCCCCAGCAGCCGCATCAGCGAGATGGCGGGCATGATTGTCAACGGTGTCAAGGCCGGGAAGAAACTGCACGGGGGAAAATTCGACCTCGACGACGTGTGGAGCCGGAGGAGCGTCGTGCTCAACGACAGCGACTCCATCGCCGCCCGCACCTTCACGGCCGACCGCAACAAGGAGTTCCTTTTCATCCTTGCCTATCACCCCGATTCCATCAACGAGAACCAACTCCTCTTCGAGATGGCGCGTTTCAACTTCACCACCTTCATCGTGCGTAATTTCGACATTGAAATCGAGGACCTCGATGGCATACATCTCATGATGGTGTCGGGCTTCCGCTTCTTCGACGAAGCCCACCAGTATGCCTCCGAGGTGCATAAGAACGCCGCAGTGGTGAAAAGGATGGGAAAGGCGAGAACCATCATCGTCAGCCGCGAGAACTACGAACTGCTGGGTAAGCAGATGAGTTTCGACGACTACGACGATTTCTATGCCAAGCATTTCGCACCGCTGAAAATCAGCCCGCAGGACCTGCTGTCGGAACCAACGGAGATGGGGTATGAGAAAGAAAAGGACATGAAGAACGCCATGCCTGCGCGTGAAGGCAACGAAGAGGACGGTGGTAACGTCATCGACCAGGAGACCACGGTCGAGGACTCCGGCTTCGATATTCCCGACGAGCCTGGCGGCAATGACATCCCCACCAACGACATCAATGTGCCCGCCAATGACATCCCGGCCAACAATGCCGGTGGAGTGGGGGGGAATGTGAATATCCCCACCGACGACAATGGTGGCGTGAATATCCCCACCGATGATGACAATGGTGGCATGGTCATCCCCGACGACGACAATGGCGGTATGGTTATTCCCGACGACGACAATGGCGGCATGGTCATCCCCGACGACAATAACGGTGGTATGGTTATTCCTGACGACGACAATGGTGGCATGGTCATCCCCGACGACAACAATGGCGGCATGGTCATCCCAGACGACAATAACGGCGGTATGGTCATCCCCGACGACAACGGTGGCATTGAGGTGCCTGAGCGCAGTAACGTGAAGAGGCAGCCCGGCACACTGAAGAACAGCGTCGTTGACAGGAAGACAGACACCGTGACCCCATCTATCGGCGTCGACAACACCGGCAGCCGCCAGCGCACCATCACACTGCCCACAGAGCAACTCAGTCGCCCCGTGGACAGAAAACAGCAGGCACAGCCAGAAAACAAGACGCAGAAAGGCCAAGAGAAGAAACAGGAACGGAAGGCCACTCCTCAGAAGAAAAAGGAAGAGCCCAAACAGGAACTCATCAGCCCTGAGCGTGAAGACACGGGCATCTATTTCGACGACGGTTTCGGAGAGGACGTGCCCGTCACCACCAAACAGAAGAAAAAGGAGAAGGAACTGGAGGAAATCGACCTCGAAGATGAGTACTACGACCTCGAAGGCTTCTGACCTCAGCTACAGACAACCCTTACACCCCTAAAAACAACAAGTAGGTTTATCATGAGCAACGGACAACTATTGTGGGTGGACGATGAGATAGAACTGCTCAAGGCACACATCATCTTCCTCCAGAAAAAAGGATACGACGTGACGACGGTCAGCAACGGCACCGACGCCATCGACCAATGCCGGCAGCAGACTTTCGACCTCGTGCTGCTCGATGAAATGATGCCCGGACTGTCGGGACTCGAGACACTGCAGAAAATCAAGGAAATCTCGCCCGCCACACCCATCGTCATGGTCACTAAGAGCGAGGAGGAGAACATCATGGACCAGGCCATCGGCTCGAAAATCGCCGACTACCTCATCAAGCCTGTCAACCCCAACCAAATCCTCCTGACACTTAAGAAAAACATCCACAGAAAGGAAATTGTGGCAGAGGTGACGCAGACGGGGTACCAGCAGAACTTCCTTGACATCTCCACACAAATCAGCGACTGCCGCACCATAGCCGACTGGATAGACATCTACCGGAGGCTCGTGCACTGGGAACTGGAACTGAGCAGCACCGACAGCGGCATGACCGAAATGCTCAAGACCCAGAAAGAGGACGCCAACAACGGCTTCTCCAAATTCATCAAGAAGAATTATCTCGACTGGGTGGCCCCCGTACAGGGAAGACCAAAAGGGAATGAAAGTGACAGCCAGAAACCCCTCATGAGTCCCGATATCTTCAAGACAAAGGTGTTCCCGCTGCTCGACAAGGGAGAAAAGGTCTTCCTCATCGTCATCGACAATTTCCGCTTCGACCAGTGGAGGATGCTCTCGCAGGAAATCGGCGACCTTTTCGATATCGACGAGCAACTGTACTGCAGCATCCTGCCCACTGCCACCCAGTATGCACGCAACGCCATCTTCAGCGGACTCATGCCCGACCAAATCGCACGGATGTTTCCCGAACTGTGGGTCGATGAGGACGAGGAGGAGGGGAAGAACCTCAACGAGGGGCCGCTCATCCAGACCCAAATAGAGAGGTACAGGAGGAAACACACCTTCTCGTATCATAAAATCAACGACTCTGCCGGTGCCGAGACGTTCATGCAGCACTATCCCAACCTTTCCAGAAACGACCTCAACGTGGTGGTCATCAATTTCATCGACATGCTCTCGCACGCACGTACAGAATCGAAAATGGTGCGTGAACTGGCCAACAGCGAGTCGGCTTACAGGTCCATCACGCTCAGTTGGATAAGGCACTCCGTCATTTCCGACCTCTTCAAGCTCCTTGCGCAGTCGGAATACACCGTCGTCCTCACCACCGACCACGGCAGCATCAGGGCTTCGAAGCCTATCAAAATCATTGGCGACCGGAACACCAACACCAACCTTCGCTACAAATTGGGCAAAAACTTGAGCTTCAACCAGAAAGAGGTGTTTGTGGTGAAAAATCCCAGGCAGGCACAGTTGCCGGCTCCCAACCTCAGCACCACCTACGTCTTCGCCACGGGAGGAGATTTCTTCGCCTATCCCAACAACTACAACTATTACGTGTCCTACTACAAAGACACCTTCCAGCACGGAGGCATCTCGCTCGAGGAGATGCTCATCCCGCTCATCACCCTCACACCCAGAAAACGATAGCCATGACCATCGACATCCCCAACTTGGAATCCCTGCACACAGCGGCCCGTACTTTTATCGAGCAGATGGGCGACCGTCATATCTTTGCCTTCTATGGTACGATGGGAGCCGGAAAGACCACTTTCATCAAGGCGCTCTGCGAAGAGCTTGGGGTGGAGCAGGTCATCACATCGCCCACCTTCGCCATTGTCAACGAATATGACTCCCCCGTCACCGGAGGAGTCATCTACCATTTCGATTTCTACCGCATCCGAAAGCTCGAGGAGGTCTACGACATGGGCTACGAGGAATATTTCTACAGCGACGCCCTTTGCTTCATCGAGTGGCCGGAGTTGGTGGAGAGTCTGCTGCCCGACGATGCCGTCCGCGTCGAGGTGGTGGAACAGGCCGACGGCACACGTCAGGTGAGGATGTAGCGGTTCAGCGGCGTTTCTTGCCCTTCAGCCATCTGCAGGGCCGCCATCTGAAGAACCAGGAGAGGATGAGGATGAGCACGACAAAGAACGTGCCTCCAATCAAATAGTGCAACCCGGTCAGGGATTTGAGATACTCCCCGTATGATGAGAACGGGTGCCCATCGATGTAGTTGCTCAGGAGGTCGAACAAGTCGCAGGAGGCCGAGATGAGGGCGAAGATGGCCACCATAAACGTGATAATACGTGCCCGTCGGCCCTGCAGTTCGTCGTATACCTGCACCAGGCAGTCGTTGAGGATCTGCATCTTGCGGCGCACTTCCTCCTTGAGTTGGTCGATGCCCAGGTTGAGTGTACAGAGACGGTAGAACTCGTTGTGCTGCGAGATATCCGACACGGCGGAGTAGAACGTGTTGACCTGAATTCTCGACAGACGTTTCGAGAGGTCGCGCAGTTTGCCGAGAGGCACGATGATGTTCTTGTCGCTCGTGTTGTCGATGCCACCGAGCTCGCGCACCATGTTGATGAGCGACAGGCGCTGCACATACGACAGGATGTAAATCCAGAAGTAGCGCTTGTCGATAGACTTTTCCTTGAATTTCTCGATGAATTCGTCGCTCCTGTTTTTCGACACCATTGTCAGTATGGCGGCGCCCTCCACGCTCGAGCCCATGTAGATGTTCTCGAACGTCTGGATGTAGACATGCTGCTTCACGCTGTCCACAATCTTGAAGTCGACGTGCTCACCACGGATGATGCGTACGAAGTCGGAGAAGAACTCCTTCTGCTCGGTGTCATTGTCCGGCATCGCTTCCTCCTCTATCTGGAAATAGGAGAAGGTGTGGTTCTTGCGCTTGTTGAGCCGTTCGTAGTCCACCTTCATCATGCGGAGGAGGAGGTCGATGATGTCGGAAAGGTCGAAACTGAAGTTCGAATAGTCTTTCACGCCCCCATTGGCAGCCTGGTTGATGTTCAGCACCTCATAAATCATGTCGCAGGTGGTTTTCTGGCTCTCCTCCTCGAAAATGAGGTGATTTCGAGCTTTGATGGAGAGGAACCGCTCGTCTTCCTCGGGGAGGAGGGCGAGCTGCTTCATCAGTTCCACCTTGCATGAGCGGAGGGGGTAGACATACTTATGGCGGTTCTCCTGGTTCTTCTTCAGCGTGTTGTTGGCAGCCATGTAGTCGAACATGGTGATGGGGGCCACGAGTTCATCGGGCATGTGTGAGCCTTTGGCCACCAAGCCCTTGGGCTTCGATACGTTGAAGCTGATAGGTACGATGAGAATGCCCACCGAGGCATCGGGATATACCATGAGCTTCGGCGAATCGAAGGTCTGGAGCTTCGAGTTGTTGGAAATCTTGAAGGGGATGTAGCGGTAGCCCTTGTTCACATTCGCCCCACCGTTGGCATGCTTGTCGGGGAGCTTCAGGCAGAACACATTCTCAAGCAGTTTGTTGATCATCAGGCAGTTGCGATCATCCTGGCCCAGTTCCTCAACCCGGATGTCGCGCAAGGCGCGGCGCTCCTTGTTCTTCTGGAGCTTGGTGCGGCTCAACTGGTAGGTGTCCTTCACCACGGGCTCACGCTTCACATCCTTCAATGGCGAGGGCTTGAGCGAGTAAATGAGAAACTCGTAGTTGTCGCGCTTTCCCTTTCCCTTTCCCATGACCGACGACATGAGGAAGTCCTGGATGTGACCGTAGAACACGTCCTGGTCGATGTTCAGCGTTGCTGGCTTCCAAAGGGCATCCTCCGGCATCTTGAAATTGCCCGCACCAATCGTCTCGCCGAACGAGAATGGCACCATGAAATAAGTGATTGCCTCGTGGAGATAAATCTTGTTGCTGACGGTGATACTCATAACCTATGTCTTAATAACCCACTTCAATTCATACTCTCTTTATAAGAATAGAGCCTTAAAAACTCATAAAACTTACATATTTAATTAATTTTTTTTAAAGTAAGTTTACCATTTCATTTCAGGAAAGCTCTGATTCGTTGGGTGTATTCTTTCTCGTGATTTTTGTAAGACTCAGCGTGTGAGGTGTTTTTTGTCATCCACAGCGTTTTGGGTTCTGGCTTGGCTGCATAAAGGCGGTGCACCATCTCGGTGGGCACGAAGTCGTCTGTGTCGCCGTGGATGAACATCATGGGTGCGGTGGCATGGCTGATTTGGTGTATGGGCGATGCCTCGTCGAAGCGCCATCCAAACCGCCATTGGCAGAGTAGGTTGGCTACATACATCACAGGGAAAGGCGGCAGGCCGAACTGTTTGTCGAGCTCGCCTTCAAACTCCTCCCAGACATCGGTGTATCCGCAGTCGTCCACAAAATAGAGCTGCTTCACCTCTTTTGGGGGTGCCTCCCCCGCCACCATCATGGTGGTGGCCCCTCCCATTGAGATGCCGTGCACCACCATGGTGTCGGTGTGGAAAATGTCCATCCAGTGCAGCACGTCGAGGCGGTCGTGCCATCCCATGCCGATGGCGTCGCCCTCGCTCAGTCCGTGTGCGTGAAGGTCGGGCACCACGACATTGTACCCCATGTCGTGCTCATACATCTGCGCGAGGAAGAGCACATCGATGCCGCATCTGCGCCAGCCGTGCAGCACTACGGCGGTTCGCTGTCCGCCATTTCTTACATAGAGGGCGTGGTGTCGCTCGCCGGTGGGCATGGTGACGAAGGTGTCGCGAAGTGCGCCAATCCGCCTCAGGCTGTCGACCCAGGGGCGTGTGGCGGGGTATTGCTCATACAGTTGGGCATAGTACAACGCGGTGTCGGCCCGCTCGGGTGCGGGGGATAGGGAGTAGTCGAGCATATAGTTGCCGCTGATGCCCATGGCGGCGATGGCGAGGATGACGGCGGCGACAGCCGTCCAAAGCAGTCTCTTCTTCATTGATGGTGGGTGTCTCTTCTTGGCAGGTATCTATGCGTCGGCAAAAGTACTGCTTTTTTTCTGAGCATCGAAGAAAATACCGGAATTCTGAAGTGCAGGTTCGGATTTTCTGTGAATTTCAGGAGTGCTACTTTGGAATTTCACTGAATTCCTGGAATACTCCTTCGGCCTTTCAGTGAATTATACACGTAAATCAGTTCGATAATTTCTTTTGAAGATTGTCATGTTGTATGGCGCGGGGTAATTTTCGAAATGTTTGGTGCAGAAGGAATTTTTTCGAACTTAGGTGTAGGGCATCTTGCTTGTCAAATGCCGATTAGATTTGGGGTTTATGATTAGTTTGAGGAAATTCAAATTTTCATGGAGGGGATGGCTTTCGTTATCGGCATTTAGACTTTAGGCTTTAGACTTTAGACCGTTCCAATTCTGTTTTTTTTTATTGTAAAATACAACCTTTTGCGGTTGTCCAATTCTGTATTTTTTTATTGTATAATACAACCTTTTTCGGTTGTTTGGTCAAAATACAAATAATTTTGGTTGTAATATCAAAAAACAACTGAAAAATGTTGTTATTTACCATTATTTTTTGTAATTTTGTATGCTGTGCGGTTGTGCTTTGCTGTAAAGACGGCCTGATAGGTCATTGAGCGGTCAGTTCAGTGCGTCATCAACTCACAGCACGTGATTTCGCATCAGAGGCACTAAATATGGATAAAAGATGGAGATGAAGGCAATAATAACAGGTGATATAGTCCGTTCGGAGCAGATTGCTTTGGACAGGCGGAATTTTTTGATTAAAGTCTTGCGCGACATTGTGTATCAACTTCAAAAGAAGAGTCCTATGAAGATGGAGATGTATCGCGGAGACAGTTTTCAGATTGTTGTTGAACGTCCTGAAGCTTCTCTGAAAATAGCTTCCATGATACGGGCAGGGCTGAAATCCTATTCCCCGGCAGGCTCAATGGAGGTTTGGGATGCACGAATATCAATAGGAATAGGAACAACAGACTATCTGGGTGATAGTATTGTGACATCAGACGGTGAAGCTTTCAAACTTTCTGGTAGAGGGCTTGATGCGATGGATAAGAACAGGCTTGCTGTCAGTACCTGTTGGCCTGATGTGAATGAAGAATTGGATGTGGGGCTTGCATTTGCCGACGACCTCATCACTGGCTGGAGTGTTCATCAGGCGAAGGTAATCTATCTTTCAGTAGCCCAAGAACTATCACAATCGAACATAGCAAATATTATTGAGAAATCGCAACAGAATGTCAGTAAGATGCTGAAATCTGCAAAGGAATCGCTCTTGGTTAGATTTTTAAACCGTTTTGAAACAATCATTTTAAGACAAAAGGAATAATGAACATTCTCATTCTTATCAAGTTGCTTGTTGCTCATCTTTTTGGTGACTTTTTCCTCCAGACAGACGCGATTTGTATGGGGAAAAACTCTTCAGGTGTTAGACGCCTTTCCTATTTGGCCATTCATAGTGGTATTAACGCTGTGCTGGCCTATCTACTTGTAGGTATGTGGCATTGTTGGCAGATTCCAACTTTGGTATTCATCACTCATTATGTGATAGACTATATCAAGTCATCGTTGAACAACGGTAGCACTTGGGTGTTTGTTATAGACCAGTTGGCACATGTTACGGTTATCGTTTTATTATGGTCATGGATAACAGGCTCTCAATTATGTTTGAGTGGCGATTGGCTGTCGGATTATCGAGTTTGGGTTGTGGCAGTTTGCTATCTGCTGGCTTTGAAACCTTCTTCTATTCTATTGAGTTCTTTTATCGCGAAGTGGGCTCCCACGGAAAATGAGAAAAAGAGTCTTCCAAATGCTGGAGCATGGATAGGTTACTTCGAAAGAGTTCTGATACTAACATTTATGTTGCTTGGCTGCATGGAAGGTATCGGTTTCCTGCTTGCAGCTAAATCCATATTCCGTTTTGGAGAGCTGACAAAAGCAAGAGAAGTTAAAATTACGGAGTATGTAATGATAGGTACGTTATCAAGCTTTACTATTGCGATACTGTTAGGTGCTCTCGCATTGAAAGTTCTTGGACGCTAAGAAGTAGAAAATTAGTAGGTAATTATTCGGAAATACATTTTCGGCATACAATCTTGTCAATCCAGGGGACAGGGTCATGACGGAATTCTCAAATTCCATCAAAAACCTGTCCCCAGGATTGACTGCCCCCTTGACTGTCCTCTGGATTGACGGATCCCTTTCGCTTCTTATTTTTCGGCCTTCTGTTTTCGCGATACAATCCTTGTAGGGTTAAAAGGAGGAAACTCTTATTTCATCAGTTTTTTGCCATCGGAGAAAGCCTTGCCTACCGTCTTTCCCAATTGAATATAAGTGTGATGGACTGGGTCGAAGGTGATGAGTCCCATTTTCTCCACATCGGGTTTTCCATCCTCGGCAAGATATTTTTCATCACAAAGGATATTGACAATTTCAGCAATGAGATAATAGCCAGTCTCCGACTCGTCGATTTTTTGTTTCACCCGGCACTCCAATGTCATGGGAAACTCTCTAAACACAGGTGCATTCACATTTGGTGCCTTTTCCACCGTCCATCCCGTCCTCGCCATTTTGTCGGGTGTGTTTCTTCCGCTTGCGATGCCCACATAGTCGGAAGCGACCATCGTCTCTGCCGTGGCAAAGGTGACGCTGAATTCGGGATTGCTTGCAAGGTTGTCTGTTGTCTGATGCGAGCCAAGTGAGATGATGATTTCGTGCATGTCCCATTGGCCGCCCCAGGCAGCGTTCATGGCATTTGCCTTGCCGTTGTTGTCATAAGTACCGATAATCAACACAGGTTGTGGCAACAGCCACGCATTCGATTTGAAATTTTTCATGCTATTCATTGGTGTTTTATGTTAAGTGTGCTGCAAATGTACAAGTTTCGTCCGATTTTCCGCATTAAAAAGCAGAAAAATGGTAATGATTTGATGGGAGGGGAGTGCCTAACGGCTCTCGGCAAAGAATTCGGACTTTTTAAAGTGGGTTCATTTTTAGAGGCCGTTGAAGTAGGTTTTCAGGGTTTCGACATACTCTCGCATGGCCTCTCGGCCTTTGTCTGTCATCTTACAGATAGTTCGCGGTTTAGAACCAGAACCATCTGTCGTTTTTGAGATGTAGCCAGCCGATGAGAGTTTTTCCAGTTGGACGCTAAGATTGCCGGCAGTCGATTCGGTCTTTTCTTTCAGATAGACGAAGTCGGCTTCCTCAAGACTCAGCAGGATGGACATGACTGCCAGCCGCAACTGACTATGCAGCAAAGGGTCAAGCTCTTTCATACATGTCTATTACTATTTTAAGGTGTGTTCTATTAATTCTGAATTTTATGAGGTGGCATTTCTATACATTA
>CAMHEL010000099.1 GCA_946184125.1 uncultured Prevotellaceae bacterium | reverse complement strand
ATACTTTTTATACCTTTTTCCTAAGCGTAGCGTTTTTTAATCCTCTCTCTGTTAACCAATTAGGAAGGTTTACAATTCCTTATTCCTAATTCCTCATTCCTAATTGGTGAACGCGCTCCTTAGTTTGTTCGCGGGCTTATAAGGTCTAAATTAGCAATGCTAACTGTAGGAGGTCGGGATCTCCGAGCCCGACAAAGATTATCCTTTCGAACTTAGTGGTAAGGCATCTTGTTCGTCTAATGCCGAATAGGTTTGAGGGTTGAGATTAGTTTGTTCGAAGCAAATTGCTTCGAATGATATATTCCGAAAGGAAGATATTCGAAAGCCGTCAGGAACTCCCCTCCCATCGAAGGGGAGGGGCTGGGGGTGGGGTGTCACAAATAATTGGCATACAATTAATTACGAGCAATAGCTCATGGAAATTACTAACCCCACCCCCGACCCCTCCCCTTCGATGGGAGGGGAGTCGTTGGCTTTCGCGATTCTCTTTCGCAGATTATATCTCAACGGCGTTTTACATACAAAATGCCCTTCAAATGGCACGGGGGAGATGACTTTCGTTTTTCGGCATTTTACAAACAACATGCCCTACAATAGCGCAGGCTAATCGATTTTGGCCAAGAATTTTTAGAATATTGGTTTTTGTCCGAAGGATTTTAGACTAATCAATTTTGCCCAAGGATTTTAGGCTAATCGATTTTGTCCGAAAGCAACGGCGCCCCAACGGGGCAACACGCTCTCAGCCCAGGGCAACGCCCTGGGTTTTTAATCCGGCCACACCAAATCGCCCTGAAGGGGCAAAAGCCTTATAATCAATCGTTTATACCCCTACAAAACAACCAATTGGCGTGAACACTTTTCGAAAGGAAACCTATCAATTATGAATTATGAATTATGAATTATCAATCGTTTGGCTTTTTGGCCAGTTGACGAGGAACAATTGGTCGGTGGCGCGGGTGAAGGCGGTGTAGAGCCAGTGGATGTAGTCGGGGGTGAGCATATCGTCGGTCATGTAGCCCTGGTCGACATAGACGTGCTCCCATTGTCCGCCCTGTGCTTTGTGGCAGGTGACGGCATAGGCATATTTCACCTGCAGAGCGTTGTAGTGCTGGTCGTCGCGCACCTTTTTCATCCTGTCCTGGCGCAGTGGGATGTCGGCATAGTCGGCCAGCACGCCCTCGAAGAGTGCATCGCTCTGCTCACGGGTCAGCGACGGTGCCTCGGAGCGTAGCGAGTCGAGCACCACCGCTGCCGACAGTTCGAAGTTGTCGTAGTCGGGAAATGTCAACTGCACGTCGGCGAAGCGGAGGCCATAATAACTGCGGTGGTTGCGCACGCGCCGCACACGCACCCGGTCGCCATTGGCGATAAACTCCAGCGTTGACTTCTCCTTTTCCGTCCAGTAATAATTGTTACGGACCACCATGAGCATGTCGCCTGCATTGAGTTCCTCCTCACAACCGAGCACGCTGCCGCGGATGCCCTGGTTGTAGATGTTGGCGCGCTTGTTGGAACGGGTGATGACGATGGTCTCGTCGAGCCCCGCACGACTGTAACTGGTCGCCAACTGCTCGATGAGTTCATCGCCCGGCACATAATGGATGTCGGCGAAGCCCCGGAAACGGATGAGGGGCAACTGCGTCACACTGTCGTGGGTAATCATCTGCCTGACGACAGTGGCATTGTAGAGGATGCCCGATTCCTGACTCTGGCGGAGCACCTCGCTCAGCGTGCTGTGGTATGGGGTGAGGCCATAGCCGGCGAGGAAGTCGGGCATGAGGGCCGGCGACTCCTCCTCGCCCACCGGTGGCAACTGTGCCATGTCGCCGATGAGCAGCATGCGGCAGTTGCGACCACTATAGACATACTTCACCAAGTCGTCGAGCAGGTAGCCGCTGCCGAAGTGCGCCTCACCCTGGCTGGCGTTCGACACCATCGACGCCTCGTCGATGATGAACAGCGTGTCGGTGTGGAGATTGTCGTTGAGGTTGAAGCCCGTCATCTCGCCAGTGAAGGTCTTCTGACGGTAAATCCTGCGGTGGATGGTGAAGGCCTTGTGGCCACTGTGCAGCGCGAAGACCTTGGCGGCACGGCCCGTGGGTGCCAGCAACAGCACTTTCTGTCCGAGGGCGACAAGCCCCCTGACGATGGCTCCGGCAAGCGTCGTCTTGCCCGTTCCGGCTGCTCCACGCAGCACCATGACAGCCTGACTGTCGGGTGAGGTGGCAAACTGTCCGAAGGTGTCGATGGCGGTCTGTTGCTCAGGGGTGGGCTCCATGCCCATCGCCATGACAATCTGGCGCGTTATCTCAGTGTGTATCATAGGATATTGGCTGTTGAGAGAGTATTACAGTTTGATGTAGATATGACGGCGGAAGAGCACATAGCCCAGGCAGAAGCAAAAAGCGACGAAGGTGAGGGCGTAGCACAACGAGGCAAACTGCGGATGCGTCACCACGGCATGGATGCCGGAGAAGACGGCGGCACTCAAACCGATATGGCCGAAAACGATGGCGAACACCTCGCTGCCCACATAGAGGAAGAGGGGGTTGACACCAAACACCTTGAAGGGCAGGCACCACCCTTGATGGCCGCGCAGGTCGATGACATACATCAGAAGGCCCTGGAGCAGCGCAGCCAAGCCACAGGTCATCAGCACATACGACGGACTCCAGATGCGCTTGTTGAGCGGCAGCCCATAGGAGAGCAGATAACCGCCGATAACCAACACGGCACCCGCAACAAAATAAACCAACAACTTGTCGTGCAGCGTCGACGCCTCGCTCATCTTCTTCCCACAGTAGAAACCTATCAGCACATGGGCCACCGACGGGATGGTGCCGAGCAGTCCCTCGGGGTCGACAGGACTTTTATGGTAGAGATGGTCGTAGCCGAAGAGGTTGAGGTCGACGCGGGCGAGGATGTTGGAGGCATCCTGCGCATAGCCGTTGCCCACAATGAGGATGACGGCATAGACCACGAGCAACGTGATGATGGTGGGCAGCGTCCAGCGGTGACTCACCGTGACGGCGAAGAGCGACGCCAGGCCATAACTGAGGGCGATGCGCTGCAACACGGCCCAGAGACGCAGGTGACCGAAGCACAGGAGGTCGCCCTCCACGGCATGGTCGAGCCAGTTGATGGCAAGACCGATGGCGAAAAGCAGCACCGTGCGCCGCGCTATCTTCGCCAGCACCTGTGGCGTGGCCCGAAACTGGTATTTCGACAGCGAGAGATAGGTGGAGATGCCCACGATGAAGAGGAAGAACGGGAACACAAGGTCGCAGGGCGTCATGCCGTTCCACTCGACGTGACGGAGCATCTCAAACGACTCGCCAAAACCGTTGTTGACCAATATCATGCCGGCCACGGTGAGGCCCCGCAGCACATCAAGCGAGAGAAGACGTTTAGAATTCATTTCTTGGAGGTTTGGAGGTTGATTGAGGTTGAGAGATTATCTGAGATTGAGAGGTTGACTGAGTTTGAGAGATTGACTGAGTTTGAGAGATTGAGAGATTTTTAAACACAGAGGCACAGAGACACAGAGAAACACAGAGAGGAAACGTTGAAAACGTGAGAGGTTTGGAGGTTAATTGAGTTGGTTAATCGAGAAGAGAAGATTATTTATTGAGATGAGAAGGTTGATAGAAGTAAGAAAGTAAGATATATTGTCGATGGAGAAATGGCCGATTTGGGAAACATACGTCTAAACTCCTAAACTACCAAACTCCTAAACTCCATCAAATACTCCTAAACTCCTAATCTCTCAAAAACTCCCCAACGGCCTTTTTCGCCATATCAACGGGGTCGCCCTGTGGCTGGGGTGAATAGGCATCATGGCTGAGCGTCCAGGGTTCCTCGATGGCATACCAGTCGATTTTTACCTCCTGCGGGAGTGCCATCTGGAAGAGTTCGTCGGCGGTCTTACGGCTGTTGTCGCCCGTTCCGAGCATCGAGGGGTCGGGGCGGCTCAGGCGGTCCATCTCTCGGGAAAGGGTGAGGAAATAGGTGCGCCACCGAAGGCCGTAGAAGTCGGAGAGCATCCCCTGCCACTCCTTATGGGCATAGTCGCGCAGACCGCCAGTGTCGGCACAGTAGCGGTTGCCCCATGTGGTGACTTGCACACGGGCGTTCCATTCATAGAGGTCGCTCTCTGCGGCGGTGGTGCCGCAGCGGCGTGCCTGTGCCAGACGGGTGCCCACACGGAACTCACGGCGCGTGCCCAACAGCTGGTCCTGCATGTCGAGCATCTGCAGGAAGCGCTGCGCTCCCTTTTCAAATGCCTTGCGGGCGAAGGCTTTGTAGTCGGCCACCACATGTTGGTACTGCACGCGGGCCTGGTCGGCAAGGGCCTGGCGGGTGATGTCCACCAAGTCGTATTCGAAATTGTTGTTGCCACGGTGACGCTCGGCAGCGGAGGCCATCAGCAAGGCAGCGCGGCGGGTGTCGTCGGGGTCGTAGTAGTTGCGCATCTTCGACCAACTCGACGACTGGAAACTGTTGAGCGAGGGGCGCGAACAGAAGATGCTCTCATGGGGGCCCTGCTGGTTGTTGCCCACCGGACAGTTGTAGATGGTGGCACCGAGGATGCGCCATGCCTCCTGCACATCGGGGTCGTCGCTGCCGTAGCGGGCACGGACATAGTCCTTGAGCCACTGCTCACGGGTCACCGACAGTTCGCGCCAGGGCAGTTCGCTCATCAACTCAAACATCACGGGGTTGTTTTCCGACCCCTCCATGGTGAAGCCAAAGCCTTTGAGATGCTTGCCTAAGGGATGGGTGCGTGCGAGGCGGTAGTTGTCGATGAGCTGGTCGATGCGTCCATGGAGGCCCACATTGGCACCGAAGTTCTCGAGCAGGCAGAAGAGCCATGGATGGTCGCCGTAGCCCTGCGGACGGTGCCACACGGACGGTGCTCCCCACATGGGGCGGCACTCGCTGAAGAGGTCGAGCACCAATAGGCGGTCGGTGGGCAGCGCATCGAGCACCTGCTGGCGGGGGTTCTCCGTCCATCCCTGCACCACCCACACGGCATCGGGGTTGGCACGGGTCATCGCACCCAGCAGGGCAAGGGCGGCCTCGGCATAGTCGATGCTGCTGTCGTCGCCCATCTCATGGAAGGGGTCGATGGAGTAGTAGTCGGCCTTGCCAAACAGACGGGTGAGTTCCTGGTAGTAGAGGTTGGCCACCTCGCCGAAACGGGGGTCGGTGGGCAACAGGTTGGCGGGGCGCTGAAAACCGTTCCACAGACCGGCATCAGCCACGTCGAGCCCCATCTTCTCGCGGGCGTCGTGGGGCACCATGCCGGCATAGCCGGGCAGCACGGGGTGCATGCCCCACTGCTTCATCCTCGCAAGGATGCGCTTCTGCAACTGCTCCTGGCGGACATACCACGAGGTGGGCAGCGGACCGCCCCACCCCTCCAGGTTGTTCATCTCCCACCAGGCGAGGAACGCCGGCCCGGCGATGAAACGACCTACCTCCTCCTCGCTGTAGCCCAGTTTGAGCAGCATATTGCGCCACACGCACTCCTCGCCCACAATGGCGAGGGGCATGTTGATGCCGTGCAGCGCCATCCAGTCGATTTCCTGCTGCCACCGCTCCCAGTCCCAGAAGGCCATGGAATAGGAGAAGGTGCAGTAGTTGAAGTCGTAGCGCAGGGTGAGGTCGGTCTCATGACGCTCACGAACCGTCACAGGGGGCAGCGTGGCGGGCAGCGTGGCGGTCATGCCGTTCCACGAGAGGTGGATGCCGGCGTGATATTTCAGATACCAGTTGACGCCTGTGGCGATGTTGACCCAGGTGTTTCCTCTCACCACTACGCGCGCCCCGCTCTGGTCGAGTTCGAAAAAGTCTTTGTCGCTCTTCACCAGTTCGGTCTTGAATTTCCGCGAGGCGCCTTTGTCGATGCGTTCCAGCATCTGGTCTACGGGGTTGGCATGGGCACTGAGCACTGCCAGACAGGCGAGGATGAATAGTCTGATTCTCATGATGGATGGGTGGTTATGGGAGGCGGCTGGTCTGGAGCCGTCCTCCGTGGGTGATTTGTCGGTGGGTGATGGAGAAGGTGGTCAACGGTTGTCCGTCGAGCGTGGGGGGATTGCCGTCGGCAACTTGTTCTGTGGTCTCGACGACAAAAGTGCTGCCACCGGCCTGGTTGAGCGTGGCACGGCGGAAGAGGGGCGCGCCGAGCATGTATTCCTCTGTGGCGGGACAGACGGGATAGAAGCCTAAAGCGGAGAAGACATACCATGCCGACATCTGTCCGGCATCGTCGTTGCCCGACAGTCCTCCGGGGGTGTCGTTGTACTCGGTGCGCATGATGTGCCGCACCCACTTGCGGGTGAGGTCGTGGCGACCGGCATAGTCGAAGAGATAGGCCATCTGATGACAGGGCTCATTGCCATGCCAGTAGAGCCCGTGGGTGAAAAGACTGTCGAGCCGCGAGGCGAAGCGTTGTTTGCCGCCAAGCAAACCGATGAGGCCCTCGGGGTCGTGGGGCACATACCAGGTGTAGTGGCACGGGGCTCCCTCGGTGATGAACGGCTGGCGGCGGAAGAAGTCGGTGCAACCCTCGAAGCGGCCGTCGGCATGGCGACCGTCGGCATAGCCGGTGATGGGGTTGATGACATGGCGCCAGTTGCCGGAACGCTGCATGAGGGCACGGTGGTCGGCATCATGCCCTAAGGCCTGTGCCATCTGTGCCACGGCGAAATCATCGAAAGCATACTCCAGGGTGCGCGAGGTCTGCTCATCGGTGTGGAAGGCTTCTTTCACACTGTCTTCCAAGGGGATATAGCCATATTTGAGGTAGGAGCGAAGGGCTCGGCGACCCTTCCCGTCGGCATAGTCGCGGTCGGAGGCGGGACTGTCGAAGGCATTGCGCCGCATGGCGCTGTAGGCGCTCTCGGCATCGAAGCCACGGATGCCTTTCACGTAGGCATCGGCCAACACCACCGAACAGTGGTCGCCTATCATGGCTGCCGTATAGGAGTTCCAGCAGGGGAAGATGGGCAGCCATCCGCCCTCGCCGGCCATGTTGACGAGCGACTGCATCATGTCGGAGGACAACTGGGGGACGATGAGGTTGTACAGGGGATGGAGGGCGCGGTAGGTGTCCCACATCGAGTAATCGGTGTAGCAGGGGCGTGTGCCTTGCACGACATCACCGCTGGCGAAACGGGGGTAGGCGCCGTCGGCATCGCTGAGCAGGCGCGGAAGGACGGAAGCGCGGTAGAGGGCGCCATAGAACTGGGTGACGGCGGCGGTGTCGGCATCCTCCACATCAATGGTGTGCAGACGCTCGGTCCACGCCACGGCGGCGGCACGCATCACCTCATCGAACGAACGGCCACTGACCTCGGCGCGCATGTTGCGCTCACACCCCTCACGGCTGGTGAACGACGAGGCGAGGCGCAGGACGATGGGCTCGCCGGCATGGCCATCGAAGGTGAGCCAGACGCCCACGCCCTCAGCCTTCGACTGCCGGAGAACGCCGTCATGGCTACCGGTGGCATCAAAACAACCCATGGCGGTGGGCGCTACTTCGTATTCCATCAGCAGGTGACCACTGAAACCGGCGGGCTCGCCCCAGCCTTGGTAGATGCGGTGAACGGGGTTCGACACATACACCTGCCGGCGGGTGGGGTCGACAACGGCGGTGCCTTCGTTCTCGTCGCTGTTGGGGCTGAGGAGGATATGCACCGCCTGGTCGCAGTCGGGGATGACTTGCACCACAGCGCCATGGGCCGTGGCGGTGAGTTCCACCCGCAGGTGCTCCCGGGGCAGGCCAACGGCATAATAGTGGGGATGCGACACCTCGGCGGCATGGGCGAAGGGGGTGACACGGTCCTCGGGACTGGTGCGCAGCGTGCCGCCCAAGGCGGTGAGGGTGGCGGAACCGTAGTCCTGGGTGCAGCCGCCCACTATCCAGTGCGAACAGCGGAGTCCATACATCAGCGTGTCGGCGTAGTAATAGGGGGCCACGCATTTCTTCTCGGTGTCGCGGGTCTGGGGGGTCCAGCAGTTCTGCCCGTTGGGGGTGAGCACGGCGGGCAGGGTCTGCCCGTGCTCCTCGCTGCCCTTGCCGAAACGTCCTGCCGACTGGGTGTTGGCCTGGGCGGTGCCTACCATGGTGTGGATGGCATCCAACTGCCGCAGATGGTCCAACTGGTGGATGCGCTGCGCCATGTATGCCTTGATGTCGCTCCAACGGTAATAATGGGCTCTGGCGGTAGGAATGGGCAGGGTGAAGTCGCGCTCGTTGTGCAACAGGCGCACCAGCACGTCGCCTCCTGCGTTGCGGAAGAAGACCATCTGAAGGTTGGCGGCCATGGGGAGGATTTCGTCCATCTTCCCGCTCTGGGCCGACGAGGCCTGCAACAGGGAGAGCAGACGGTAGAGGTTGGTGTCGTGACCGAAACGGAGGTCGGCGGCTGGTGTGCCACGGACGATGGCCTCATCAGCGCGGCGCTCGATGTCGTGCCACAACGAGAGGGCGCAATGGGCGGCAGCTCCGCCGATGCGGGGGTCATCGCCGTTGACGTAGGCCATCCGCGCGTTGTTGCACGCATAGATGTCGTACATCTCCTCGGGGGTGAAAAGCCAGTAGAGGTCTGCCGGAGGGGCGGATGTGCCGACGTCCTGCATGTCGGAGGCGATGGTGTGGAGCTCGCTCATGAGCCGCACGGGGTCGGCGACGGCGGCGGGGGTTTTGAACAAAAGGCGCATCAGGCGATCTGGCGTGCCACGCATCTTGACAAAGGGTCCTTGCTCTATCTGCCGGAGTTCGGGGGTGGTGTAAGCGATATACTGCATGTCGGCTGAGTCGGTAGCGCTGTCGATATGCACCGAAGGACGGAGGTCGCGGACGGCGGTGAGGAAATGGGCCATGCTGGAGGCACACCGAGGCACCACACTGGAACGGGCATGAAGGCGTGAGCCATCGGCGAACACTTCGGGGAAGTTGGTCACCATACGACTGGCGATGCCCTCGTGCTGAAGGCCTCCAAGCGGGGTGAGCTGACCGCCATGGCCACGGGCATTGCGCCACACCTTGCCGAGTTGCTTGCGCAGCCGCTTTCCCTCGGCGGTCAGGTTCTTCTTGTCGGACAACTGTGCGACGACCCACTCATAACGGCTGTCGGAAGGCAACCAGCGGGAGCCATGACGGCCATAGTGGGAGATGTAAAAGGGCTGATACCCTTCGGGCGGGGCGGGATTGATGGGCGCATCGCCGGCGGGATAGGCATAATATACGCCGCCCATCTGCTCATAGGTCTTTTCCTGAGCAGAGGCAACAGCCACCAACAGGAGGGTGATAAACAGGGCGAGGTTTCTATTCATGTTGTATGATGTTCCAGTCGATACCTAAGGGATTCTTGCGCATGCTGAGCACCAGCGGAAGGGGTGCTTTGAGCGAGATGGTCATCTCTGTACGGTCGATGTCGGCCCGCACCGTGATGCTGTCGTCAGAACGTGAGACTTCCCGCCAAGTGATGCTGTCGTAGACGAATTTGCCGTCTTGCAACAATGTCGACAATGCCTTGCGCGAAATGAAGGCGAAGGTGCCATCGGCCACGTATTCCGAACCGTCGCGCTGAGGACTCTCCCAGCAGAAGCCTGTGGCGTTCTCCACTACCTGACGCGAAATGTGGTACGTCGACTCCTTGCACCACACGTCAAGGGTGTCGCCCTCCCATCTCATGGAGAGTGGCCAGGTGCGGAACTGCCGGTTGAGGGTGTAGGAGATTTCTCCCTTGAAGAAGGGCTTCCGACTTTCGCTGACATACCCGCAGCGAATGATGGGGGGAGATAAGAACCGGGGCTTTCCTTCCTTCACTTTCTTGCGACAGAACACCAGTTGTCCGCCCTCCAGGAGTTGGTCGTGGGTGATGCGGGCGTCGCCGAGCCGGGTGCCGTTGAGCATGGCGTAGTCATAATCGGTTCCTTTTCCACGGAGGGAGACTTCCAACGAGCGGCCGTTGGGCAGCGTCATCGTGTAACCTTCTTCAAGCAAAGGCAGATTGAGCAGATAGTAGTCGTGCCCAGCATTGGGATAGAGACCCATCATGTGGAAGGCGAGCCACGACGACATGGCGCCTGAGTCGTCGTTGCCGGGAAGGCCATCGGGCGCGCAAGAATAGTTGCTGCGGATGATTTGATGCACCCGCCGTGTGCTGAGGTCGGGGCGCCCTATCCAGTGATACAGGCAGGGGGTGAGGAAAGAGGGCTCATTGGCCACGTTGTAGTAACCTTTCTCAAAGAACAGGTCCAGACGCTGGCGAAACGCCTCCTTGCCGCCACAGGCTTCGATGAGTCCCGGCACATCGTGGGGGATGTTGAGCGAGTATTCCTCTGAAGTGGCCTCGTAGAAGAAGGTGGACCACCACGGCAGATACCAGGGCGCCACCTTGGTGGTGGGGGTATAGGGGATGCGGGGATGGAAGACTTTCGACTTGCCCCAGGGCACGCTGTCGAGCCACTGTCCCTGTGCATCGCGGGGCATGATGAAACCGCGCATGCCGTCGTACTCATAGTCGGTGCGGAACAGGTTTTTCCAGTTGCCGGCTTTCTTGTGGCATTCCGAGGCGACATCATCATAGCCGAGGACCCTGGCGACCTCAGCGATGCAATAGTCGTTGAAGGCATATTCGATGGTGCGGTTGCCGGCACGGTCCACTCCGTAGGGGATATAGCCTAATGTGTTGTAGTAGGCGAGCCCTCCCCTGCCCTCTTTCTCCTCGTTGCCGCCGGGGGGCACGGTAGCGTCTTTGAGCATGGCTTCCAAGGCCAGGTCGTAGTCGATGCCGTCGAGGTGTTTCACGCAGGCATCAGCGAGCACCACCTCGGCATTGCTGCCTCCCTGCGTCCGGCCATTGCAGTTGCCGCTGCGCCCCTCGGGCAGATAGCCCTCGCGACGGTAGATATTCAGCATCGAGAGGATGATGTCGCGCTGGCGGTCGGGGGCGATGAGGGTGAGCAGGGGCGACGAGGTGCGGTAGGTGTCCCAGATGGCGTAATAGTCGTCATAATAGGGCTGGTCGCTCCACTTGGGGTTCTCGCCGCTGCGGTCGACGGGCATGAGCATGGTGTGGTAGATAGCGGTGTAGAACATGCGCAGATGGTCTTCATCGCTGGTGTGGGGCATGATGCGGCTGAGGAGGGGGCGCCAGGCTTCACGAACGGCTTCCACCTGTTGGTCGAAGGGGCTGTCGATGATGTTGCGCCTCGCCTGCATGGTGCTCACGAAGGAGATGCCGACCCTGACGTTGACACAGGTGTCGGTGAAATGCAGACGGGCACGCTGATTGTGGTGCTCGGTATGGGCGGTGAAGGGCTTGTCGGCCAGCAACGCGAAGCAGACGGTGTAGGCATCGCCGTTGTTCCACCCGCCACGGATGGTGGAATAGCCGCGCACCTCATGGTCGGAGAACACTTCCAACTCTGCATTGACAAACTGCTGGGCTTCGCGAAGGTCGGGGATATCGCTCTTGCCGAGGTAGTGGGTGGCGTCGACCAACAGCGCTCCTGCTTGAGGATAATGGATGCGGTAGAGGGCACAGCGCTCTGAGGTGGTGACCTCGGTGCGGATGCCGTTGGCGTAGGTGGTGGCATAGTAACCCAGACTGACGCTCTCGGTGGTGCGCTGCTGCTCCTGGGTGCTGTCGGTCATGGGCTGGATGAGGATATTGCCGTATTTCTGTCCGCCACCGGTACCGCTGACGTGGGTCTGCGAGAACCCTGTCACCAGCGCGGGCATGGGAGCCCACCCGGCATTGGGGGTCACACCGCAGTCGGGACCGGGCTTTACCATGCCGAAGGGCATGGAGGGACCGGGGAACGTACGGCCCACGCCTTCGCTGCCGATACGTGGGTCTACGTAGCGGCACACATCCTGAGCATGAAGGACCATACTCAGCAATGCACATAACACCAACAATTCCTTTCGCACGCTTCTCATAGCAAAGATGACGATGATGATAAGTTTTCTATCAAGAAAATGATTCTTTTGCAAAATTAATAAAAAAATGGTTTCCAAGGCCTATGGCCGAGGCATTTTTTCTGAAGTTGCAGGCTCGCTTTCGCTTTCTCGGTATGCTGCGGTTCCACCGCAGCCGGCTGACATGCCCCCAAACAAGCCATCTCCCCTGCTGCATGGCACAACAGGGGAGACGAAATGTGTTTTGACGACCCACTTACGGCTTAATAGCCTGCGTTCTGCTTCCAAGTCGGGTTAAGATTGAGGATATCCTTGTGAATGGGGAATATCCGGCAGGTCTTCTCGAAACGGGCGGTGGGGAAGTTCTTGTAGTGGGGGAAGTACTCATCCTCGTAATGCCCGAAGCGAATCATGTCGTTGCGGCGCCAGTTCTCGTCGAAGAACTCACGGCCACGCTCCTCGTAAATCTCTTCCAACGTGGGATTGTGGTCGAGCTCGGGGGCATGGACGTAGGCACGGATTTGGTTGAACAGCGTCCTTGCCTCGGCAGAACCTCCCTGACGGGTCAGGGCCTCGGCCTTCATGAGCAGCACGTCGGCGAAGCGGAAGAGAGGCACGTCATTCGACTGGTTGCGGCCGTTCATGAAGTCTGCGTCTACAACATACCACTTCACTGAGCGACAGCCCTGGCAGTAGCCGTTGATATTGTCGCCCACATCGAGCGTGGGGTCATCGGGTGTGGCGAGCGTGACATTCATGTTAAGCACCAGCGGGTCGCTGTCTGGACCTTCCATACGTGCCACCTCGTTGGTCATCTGAAGCGTGTTGGGGTCAAATACATACACCGTGTTCGACACCTTGCCTTCCACATAACGGTAGTCGTCGACATTGTCCGACAAACCGATGACGCACTTGTTGCGGTCGTCGCCTTTCAGATAGAAGGTCTTGGCAAACTCGGGCGTCATGGTCATGTATCCGCCACCCGACTGTGAGAGTGCCATGCCGAAGTAACTCTTCGACATCTTCTTGATGTTCTTCCAGCAACGGCTGCGGCCATACTGCATACCCTGACGGTTTTGGGTGTCGTAAGGCATGACATAGATGAAGTCCTCCACTTTCGGTCCGTTGTTGTAGGAGAATTTCTCGCGGTAGGACATCGAACCGAGGTTGAACTTGCCGGAGTTGATGATGTCGTCGCATACCTTGATGCAGTCGGCGAGTTTCTCGTTCTGGGCGGTGGCGGCATCATAGTTCTCCACTGCCGATGCGGTGTAGACGGGCCAGTTGATGTAGAGCTTGGCAAGCAGTGCCTCGGCCATCCAGCGGGTCGGTTTTCCATAGGTGTCCTCGCTGACTTCGGTGGTCAGCTGCGGGATGACGGCCAGGAGTTCCGACTCAATCCACCTGGCCACCTCTGCACGGGGCCGGCGGGCAACGGCCTCGCCATCCTCAGGGGTGCGGTCGAGAATGGGCACATCGCCCCAACCATCCATGATAATCCAGTGGAAATAGGCGCGGATGGCGCGGGCAGGGGCGACGGCCTCGCCGGCATCGTTGCCACCCAGGTCCACGATGGCCTTGTTGGCTTTCGAGATACCCTCGGTAATGGTGCCGAACCAGTCGAGAGTGGCATCCTCAAAGGAGTAGTTGTGGAGGCTGGGGTGAGCGTATGCGCCACCATCATACCATCCACCACCATACGAGGCGGCTGTCCACTCATCGCTCGACAGGCACATCGCCTCCATGTAACGACGTCCGAGAACACCGCTGAAGTGATAGTAGATGTCTGCCATCTTTGCCTCCAAGGCAATCTCATTCGTTGGATATTCGGTGTATTGGGAGTCCACTGTCACATCCAAATCTGTGCAGCCCACTGCCACAAAGGCAAGAGCGGCCAGGCATAGTCCCTTTATATTTGTTTTCATACCTTTTTTCTTCTTTAATAATTATTTGACTTCGGAGATTATCACCGAGCGAGAGAGCTGCGGATCGTTGAGGAACATCGTATCAACACCACCCTTCGCATCGAGCGTCAGCTGACTGGCTGGTACTCCATACTGCTTGGTGAGTACGTCGAAGACATTTTGGGCACGCTCCTTGGACAACTTGGCGTTGATTTCTGCGGAGCCTGTCTGCTTGTCGGCATAGCCAACAACGCTGAACTTCTTGCCGGGCACCGACTTTATCATCTCGGCAACATACTTCAGGTTGACGACCTCACGGTCCTGCACTTTCGTCTCTTTAAGGGCGAAGTTCACGAAATGGGGATAGGTGATATACTCTCGGGTGCTGACGACTTCCTTGGTGCTCTCGGGCTTGCGGTTGCGCAAGTTGTCGTTCTCTGAACGCAGACGGTTGACCTCACCATTGAGACGGTCGATTTCTGAGTTATCGGTGACATAAACGGTCTTGGGGGCAGCAGGGGATTTGCTGGCTGAACCGCCACCGAAGTTGATCTTCACGCCTACCATCATCGTGCGCGTGTGGGGATAGGTGCTCCAGCGGTAGTCGATACCGGGGTCGATGCCTCCTAAGTTCACCTCGGGGTCGAGACCCGTATAATCGGTGATGGTGAACACATTGTTGCAGGTGGCATAAAGCTGCAGACTCTCTATCCAGTTGTCAAACTTGTTGAAGGTATAACCAAGGGTAGCGGAGGAGAGACGGAAATAGGAGCCATTCTCCAGATAACGGTCGGAGGGATAGTTGGGAAGGTTGTCGGTGGCGGGACGGTCGGTGATGAACTCCTTGAGCACGTTCTTGCCATTGGAGAACATCTCGGGACTGGAGTAGTTGGCACGCGAACCATTGTAAATCTTGTTGCCGAAGACACCGGTGAAGAAGAGCGACGCGCTGAGGTTCTTGTAGGTGAACGTGTTGTTCCAGCCAAGATTGAGCTTGGGCTGGGCACAGCCTGTGATGGTGCGGTCCTTGAAGGCAGGCTCATTGGTCACCTCGCCGGTGCGCTCACCTGTTGCCTCGTCGCGTACGTAATAGGTCGATTTGCCGTCCTTGTAGCCGGCGAACTCGTAGGTGTAGAAGGTGCCGAGTGGCTCGCCCTCGATGACACGCTGGGTGTAGCCATTCGATGACACGCCAGCCACCATCGGGTCGCCCTGGGTGAATGTACCAACCTCGAACTTGTCGTTCGACAGCTTATCGACGGTGTTCTTGTTGTGCGAGAGGTTGATGGTGGTCATCCAGTTGAAGTCCTTCGTGCGGATGGCGTCGATGTTCACGGTCAACTCCACACCCTTGTTGGTAATCTCTCCCACATTGGCGGCAATGGTGCCAAAGGGATAGATGTTGGTGGAGACAGGATAGTCCCAGATGAGGTCCTTCGTCTTCTTGTGGTAGACTTCGATCGTACCATTGATGCGGTTCTTCAGGAAACCGA
>CAMHEL010000098.1 GCA_946184125.1 uncultured Prevotellaceae bacterium | reverse complement strand
GCAGCCTTTGCTCTTTCCGTATGCTGCGATTCCACCGCAGAAAAAGCAAGGATTCTCTACTAATTCTCCCACGCTCCGTCTGTTGCGATGTCTTCGCAACACTGAGTCCTAAAAAACTCACAAAACCCTCATCAGTCTTTCTATACCAACTTTCGACAAATTGATGCTGATTACAGTTCCCTCGGGGGAAAGCAATGCGCATATTTGGCGTTTCGCATTAATCTTGTAAATGTGTTGTGTATTGGTGATGGTGCCTCGGTCCACACGCGAGAACACCGGTGAGTCGAGCATTTGCTCTTTGGTCGACAAACTCTCCATGAGAATGATTGTGGAATTTGTTTTATCCATGAAAAAGAATGTCTAACACGGAAAGGAGGAACAAAACTCTGTGGTCAAAAAACAATAAAAACAGGTAAAAATACCCTGACGGACAATGGGTGAACACTTTTTTTCGTAAATGTGTTGTAGAAATTGTCGGAATTTCACTAATTTTACGGCATGGAATCAAAACAGAGAATAGTATTCATCGATTACATCCGTGTATTGGCTTGCTTCTTGGTGATGTTGGTGCACGCCAGTGAGAATTTCTATGGGGTCGATTCGTCTGGGCTTGCAGGCAACATGTCGATGCTTGTCAACGAGCAAAACCGCTTCTGGGTGGCTTTCTATGATGGGGCGTTGGGGCGCGTCTCGGTGCCTTTGTTCATGATTGTGTCTGCTTTCCTTTTGGTTCCCATGAGTCCTCGACTGACGATGACAGGTTTCTATCGCCGGCGCTTTCTGCGCATCTTGCCGCCATTTGTCCTCTTCCTGCTGCTCTACACTTTCTTGCCGCTGGCATGGGGTGGTATGACTTGGCAGCAGTCCATGTCCGACCTTAAGGCGCTACCCTTCAACTTCCCGTCGATGGGAGGGCATCTATGGTTCATGTATCCACTTATCAGTCTCTACCTGATAATTCCTGTGGTGTCGCCCTGGCTTGAAAGAGCATCGGCACGTGATGAGCTTGTCTTCCTAGCCATTTTCGCTTTCAGCACCTTGATGCCCTGGCTTCACCGTTTTGTCCAACCGGAATTATGGGGAGAATGCTTTTGGAATCAGTATGGCATGTTGTGGTATTGTTCGGGCTATCTGGGCTATCTGGTCCTGGCACATTACATCCGTACCCATATCAAATGGTCACGCCATAGAAGGCTCGCCATTGGCAGCGCCTGCTTCATCATCGGAGCTGTGTTTACCGCATGGAGCTTCTGGTGGAAGGGAGTGCCGGGCCAACTCATCGAAACTCCCATGTTGGAATGGTCGTGGGAATTCTGCACTCCCAATGTGCTGCTTGCCACGTTCGGCTTGTTCTTGCTCTTCACTTGCATGACATCGGCGAAGGCACCTGCATGGGTCGACAAACTCGCTCGTATGTCGTATGGCATGTATCTGATGCACATGTTTTTCCTCAGCATTATCGCATCATGGATTGTTGGCGGCGATGTGGCCAATCCCACACTGCCCGTGTGGCTGGCCATACCATCCATAGCTCTGCTTACTTTTGTCTGCTCAGCGGTGACGACTTGGCTGCTGTCGCTCTTGCCGGGAAGCAAATATACCGTAGGGTGCTGAATTTAATAAAGGTGTGTTCTATTAATTCTGTTTTTTATGAGGTGGCATTTCTATACATAACATTTCGGTCGCTTTTCGCTTTTATTCGGTGCAAAGTGTCAAGTCTCATCGGTCGTGTAGCCCGCTACACTCCCACTTCAACTTACAATTTGCCCTCGCCTAAATGTCGAAAATCGCCTCGACATAATTAATAGAACCCACCTAAAATAAATAGGTGTCAAACATGAGAAATTGCCCCTGTTGATATATGGCGTGTCCTAATAATTCTGATTTCATGAAGGCAGTAATGTGCGAATGTCATTTCGGTATTTATAGGACCCATCAGATGCAATAAGGTGACCACTGAAAATGTCAATAATGAATTCCTTCTCATCAAAATGATGATCATGCGAAACATGAGCATAAGATACAGGATGTGTGCAGTGCTGTTGCTGATGGTATGTTGCTCTGCCAGGGCGCAGCTGGCGGTTGTTTCTGAAACCTATACCACCAGCAATGGATTGTCCGACAACTCGGTGCTTTGTGCCTTGCGCGACAGTTATGGATTTCTCTGGGTGGGAACAGAGAACGGCCTTAACTTTTTCGATGGCAAGAGCATCCGTGCTTACCGCGGTATGGTGGCCAATGTGAGCCCCAACGAGACGAACACCGTCATGTCGCTCTATGAGCATGAGGGCGATATCTGGTTTGGTGGGTCGGAAGGTCTCTACGTTTATCATCGGCGTGAGAACCGTTTC
Source organism: uncultured Prevotellaceae bacterium (assembly GCA_946184125.1). Taxonomy (GTDB): domain Bacteria; phylum Bacteroidota; class Bacteroidia; order Bacteroidales; family Bacteroidaceae; genus Prevotella. The sequence goes on along the minus strand of CAMHEL010000098.1, from coordinate 13,061 downwards.
TCACGCTTTGCCAAGAAGACCCGTTACGGAGTGGTGATTTCATCTGCTGTCACCAAGGTGGTGGATGCCGATGATGGGTTGATATGGATTCTCACTTACGGGCAAGGCGTGTTCAGCTACAATCCCAAAAGCGGCGAACTGACCCAGGACAGCCGGCATGGCAGCTTCTTCAGCGATATGATGGTGGGAGCCGATGGACTGGTATATGCCGTCAGCCTCACCGGCAAACTGGTGGTGTTCCGTGCCGATGGACAGTATGTGCGCAGTTATGATGTGCAGGAAAGCCAGTTTGACAAGGGGCGCATCAGCATCACCGAGGCGGGTGGAGAACTCTGGTTGGCGAGCAACACACGTCTCCTGCGCCTCAACAAGGACAAGAAAACCGCAGAACTTGTGATGGATTCGCCTGAGATGGGGGGCATACATGATTTGACGGCCGACAACAAAGGGCAACTGTTTCTGGGAAGTGACAATGGGGTGTACAGATATGCCCCGCATCATCGGCTGTTGGAGCATGTCATTCTGCAGGGGGGAAGGGGTAGCAGTGTGGCAGACAACATGGTGAATGCCCTTGTCTGGGATACTGACAGCACCTTGCTTGTCCTCACACGTGCGGGAGGACTCAATTCCATCGCCATGCTCCAGTCGGGAATAGAATACATCCCGCTGCCATCGCTGGCTTACAATTACGAATCCAATTTTGTGCGTGCCATTTGCCGCACCCCACAGGGAGCGCTCTGGCTCGGAACCGACGATGGACTCTTCTCGGCAGATTATGACAAGCACGAAATAAAGCCTTATGCCAAGGCACAGATACCTTACGAGGTGACGGCTTTGATGCTCGACGGCGATGACTTGTGGGTGGGAACACGGCACAATGGTATCCGAATCCTCAATACGAAAACAGGAAGCATCATCAGCCATTCTTTTTCCAACAGTCAGCCCTATACCATTCCCAGCAACGAGGTCAACAGCATTTTCCGTACGCGGGGCGGCGATATCTATGTGCTCACCTCATGGGGCTTGTCGCGCTTTGACCGCGACAATGCCCATTTCTATGGCTATGCCAATATCAGTGCCATGTCGTCGTTTGTCTGTATGGAGGAAGCATCCAACGGCTGGCTATGGGCGTCGTCGAGCAACAGAGGGCTGTTCATCAAGCGCGATGCCAACAGTTCGTTCGAACCCTTCAAGTCGCAGACCATAGGGCGACAGACGGTGACCGAGATGTATGCCGACAGCAAGGGAATCCTTTGGGCTGCTACCAACGGAGGGGGACTGTACAGAAATGAACCTGGGCAGGATGACTTCACTCGATTCGACACTGAAGGCACCATCTTGCACAATCAGGTGGTGAGCTTTATTGAGGAAGACGACCAGAATGTGTTGTGGCTCGGAACATCGGCGGGCATCATACGGCTCGGGGCTTCACGTGATGCCCAGAACATGCAGGTCTATGGCTTCTCTATGGCTGCCAACTTCTACCAACTCCAGCGCTCGTCGTGCACTCATGGCAGTGGTTATGTGTTGTTTGGGGGAAATGGTGGGGTGTTCAAGCTGATACCAAGTGAGATGACCCCTCTCGTCAACCTTCGTCGTGTCTATATACATGAACTCTCGCTGCCCTATGCGTCGGACAGTCATGCCGAACTGCGGCGCCTGGGGCTCAATGTGCCACTGTACACACGAGAGGCCATCCAACTGCCATTTTCCGACAACAGTTTCACTCTCCATTTCATTTCGACGCATTATAACGGAATGGCGGAAGCCAAATATGAATACATGCTGAAGGGATTCGACAACACGTGGGTGCAGGGAACGGCCACTCCCGAAGCCACCTATGCCAACCTGCCGCCAGGCGATTATGAGTTTCTGCTGCGGAATGTGGGGCAGACTGACGAGGCGGCAACAGCACGGCTGTGCATCACGGTGCTCGCTCCATGGTATCGCACCACAATGGCATACGTCGTCTATGTGCTGGCTTTCATCGCCCTCTTGGTAGGAACTTATCATCTGATACAATACCGACTGAAACGCCGCTATCAGCGGCAGATGCTCGACTTCAAGACACAGCAGGAAAAAGAGACTTTCCAGTCGAAAATCAGGTTCTTCATCGACCTCGTACACGAAATCCGAACGCCACTGACGCTCATGAGCCTGCCTTTGGAGGCCATCGGCGAGGAACTGAAAGGGAAGAATGAGGAATCGCCCCTCCATAGGCATCTCGCTTCCATACGCCGAAACATGAACTATCTGCTGGGGATTACCAATCAGTTGCTCGACTTCCAGAAACAGGAGGACGGCAGCATCACATTGGTGCGACGAAAAACCGACTTGGGGCAGATGCTACATCAGATTTACGACCAGTTCTGCAACGCAGTGGAAGTGCAGGGCAAGCAGATACAGCTCCAGCTGCCCAAGGAACCTGTCGTGCTATCTATCGATTTCGACAAGATGATGAAGGTGATGATGAACCTTGTGGGAAATGCATCGAAGTATGCCAAAGAGGAAATCATCGTGCGGCTGGAACGGACTGAGACCGCGGCTTGTATCTCGGTGATCGACGACGGAGCGGGTGTGCCCGCCGACGAAAGAGAGAAAATATTCGACCGGTACTACCAGATTGGCAATGATAACGTGGGTTTAACCCTGGGAACGGGATTGGGACTGGCCTATGCAAAGATGCTGGCAAAAGCGCACGACGGCGACCTGAAGTACAAGGACGCACCAGGCGGTGGCGCTTGTTTCGTCTTGACCATCCCGCTTCAAACGGCAGATGAACAAGATGACGAGCCCGTCATGCTGGCTATGCCCGAACAGGGGGAAATGCCCGAACAACCGTCGGGCACGGCGCTGCAGTATCGCATCTTGCTGGTAGAGGACAACGGGGAACTGCTGAAGGCTACCGCCGACGCGTTGCGGAAGTGGTACAAAGTGATGAAAGCACGCGACGGAATGGAAGCACTCGATTTGCTGAAGTATCATGAGGTGGACGTGATAGTCAGCGATGTGATGATGCCACGTATGGACGGCAACGAACTGTGCCGGCACTTGAAGCACGACATCGCCACATCGCACTTGCCCGTCATCCTGCTCACAGCAAAAGTCTCTGTGGAAGCCAAGGTGGAAGGTATGGAGAGCGGTGCTGATTTCTATCTGGAAAAACCATTCTCCATCAGGCAGCTCCATCTACAGATTGACAGTCTGCTGCGACTTCGACAGCAGTTCTATGAGCGTATGAAGAGTATCGACGGATTTATGGCTCCTCCGCAGGATAGCAAGGACACGGCGCATGGACTGAGCCAGCAGGACTTGCTGTTCATCGAGAACTTGCAGAAGTCGGTAGAGGAGAACATGCACGATGAGGATTTCTCCATCGATACCCTCGCTGAGCAATTAAACATGAGCCGGAGTAGCTTCTACCGTAAAATAAAGGCGCTCACCGATATGACCCCAACAGACTTTCTCAAGACCGCACGGATGAACAAGGCGGCACGGATGCTGAAAGAGGGCTGCAGAAGTAGTGAGGTGGCTGGGCAGGTTGGTTTCACATCAAGCAGTTATTTTGCCAAGTGCTTCCGGGCCCGGTTCGGATGCCTGCCCAAGGACTATGCCGAAAAATAGGAGGCTCTTGTTGCAGACGACAGAAGAAAAAAAAAGGCATAGGTGCGTGGGAGTGTTGACGTTCGCAGATCATGGGAGAACAGGCTTTCCGAAAACGGGAAATCCGTTCTTGTTCCATTCTATGGGTTGCATGTGCACGCTACGGTGCCATTCGTCACCCATCTTGCGGTTGGCTTCATAAAGCAGCAGGAACTGTTTGCCGTTAGGAGCAGGTATCAGCGAAATGTTGGAGGTGCCATAAAGGGTGTCTCTGTCATCAGGAACAAACAGCGGTTCTTGAACCTTGGTCCACGACGAGGGTGCGAGAAGGTCGGCATCGGTGCGGGCATAAATCATACCCAGAGAATGGTAAATGGTCCAGATGCCGCTGCCGGAATAGCACACGCACACATGTTTGCCATCGGGGGTGACAAAGGCCTCGGGGTTCTCGTTGACAAAGATGGGGTAGTTCGAACGGTCGCCGTTCGGATTAATCCACTGGCGCTCCCACTCAAGTTCAGGCTGGGAGAGCAGTACGCGTTCCGAAGCAAGGGTCCAAGGGTTGCTCATACGAGCAATGTAGATGCATTGGGTTTCGGTCTCTGAACGGCGATGCTGCCAACCCGACCACAGGAGATATTGCTGACCGTGGACCACAATGCTTGTGGGGTGAAGACCGAAGTTCCACTCCTCATTGGTCTTGATCGCTCCTTTGAGTACGAATTCACCCTTCATTGGGTCACTGGATGTGTTCTCGAGAACATAAAGCTGGTGGTTGTCGGTATTGCCGCCGTCAGCCTCGAAATAAAGATACCACTTGTTGTCCACCCTATGAAGTTCAGGCGACCATATATGCTCCATACCCTGTGCATGCCAAGCCAGGCGCCGCTGGCCACTGGAGAGCCGTGCAGGCTCATCACTGGCGTAGATGATGATGCTGTCGGCAGATGGGATTTGCATCGTGTAGTAATACATACCCTGCCAGAGAATGCAATAAGGATAGGAACCTACATCGAAAACAACTTTCGTGCAAGGATAGTCCGGATCGTTTTCCGTATGGCATCCCGTCAAAAGCAAAACCAGAAGTACAAATGCAGATGTGATCTTTTCCTTCATGACAAATCTTTTTCCCATCAACATGCAAAGATACGAACATTTATCTGTTTTTTTTGTTCTTTGACGAGCTTTTTTCCCTTGGGAAACATCTTATTTATTTATTTTGCAAGCGAAATAGAATAATTGCCCGAAAAATAACTCGAATAGTTTTTAGTTTTTTTTGTAAATATAGTTGGTTTTGCATTCAGCAGCGTATTTGTTTTCAAGGTGAGAATGATTGTGTCAGGATAACATTTTTGAAGAGAAAGAAAAGAGTAACGACATAAATATGGCGATGAAAACAAAAACAATGATTTGTGCTTTGCTCCTCAGTCCTCTGGCTGCTGGGGCACAGACATCCGATTTATTCAGTCCCTATCAGCCTACCGACCTGCGCCTACCATCAGTACCTCTGGTCGTAAACGACCCGTATTTCTCTATCTGGTCGCCCTACGACAAACTCAACGATGGCGTCACACGTCATTGGACAAACGATGAGAAGCCACTGCAAGGGTGGCTGCGCGTCGATGGTGTGACCTATTGTTTTATGGGCGTCGACAGGGAGGTATTCAAAACCATAGCACCTATGGCCGATGAGGAAGCTTGGAAAGCTCGCTACTCGCGTGAGAAACAACAGGACGGATGGCAGAAAACAGATTTCAACGATGCTTCGTGGACTGAGGGAACGGCTGCATTCGGCTCGCCCGACCTCAGTTTCATACGCACTGAGTGGCGCGAGGAACATAGCGACCTCTATGTGCGGCGAACCATCGACGTAAAGGCTTCCGACCTCGAGGAGGACCTGGTCATTATCTATTCACACGATGATGTGTTCGAACTGTTTGTCAATGGCACAAGAGTGGCAGATACAGGAGAATTATGGCGTGAGGGCGTACGACTGCCATTGGACGACAAAATGAAAAAACTGCTCAAACCTGGAAAAAACCTGATTGCTGCCCACTGCCACAACACCACGGGAGGAGCATACACCGACTTCGGACTATACAAGACCGAAAAGCCGAAATCGGGCAACGTGCAGCAAGCCAAGCAAAAAAGCATCAGCGTGCTGGCTACCAACACCTATTATACCTTTTCCTGTGGCCCCGTGGAGCTCGACGTGGTATTCACCGCACCCATGCTCATCGATGACTATGACTTGCTGTCCGCCCCCATCAACTACATCTCTTATCAGGTGCGCTCTGTTGATGGACAGCCCCACGACGCACAGTTGCTGCTGACAACCTCGCCACTGCTCGCCGTCAACAAGGCAGTGCAGGCCAACGTGACTACCATCGAGACACACAAGGGAACACAGTATCTTAAAACGGGTACGGTAGAACAGCCCATCCTCGCCAAGACTGGCGACGGCATTTGCATCGATTGGGGGTATCTCTATCTGCCCGCCATTAATGGAGAAGTAGCCATCACTGATGCCGAACAGCTCAGAAGTACGTTTACCACAACGGGTAGGCTGCCCCAAGGCAAACAGCGAGTGGTGGCTCAAAAGCCCAATGAGGCACCTGCATTGGCATACCGACACGACTTCGGACGCGTCAGTCAGGCTGCCTCATTCATGCTCATCGGATATGATGAAATCTGGGATATCGAATATTTCTACAAACGATATAAAGGATACTGGGCACATGAGGGGAGCGTGAGCATTTTTGATATGTTCAACCGACTTAGCAGTGAATACATGGGAATCATGAAGAGATGCCGCGCACTCGACAAGACCATCTATGACGACGGCGTCAATGCGGGGAACAAACAGTATGCCGAGGTGCTGTCGGCTTGCTATCGGCATTGTATCGCAGCACACAAGCTCTTCCGCGATGATGAGGGAAACCTGCTCTTCTTCTCAAAGGAGAACAACAGCAACGGCTGCGTGAACACCGTCGACCTGACCTATCCCGAGGCGCCGCTATTCCTCGCCTATAATCCGGAATTGCAAAAGGCCATGATGACGAGCATTTTCGAATACAGCTATACCGGACGATGGCAAAAACCCTTCGCCGCACACGACTTAGGCCAATATCCCAAGGCCAATCATCAAGTCTATGGAGGCGACATGCCATTGGAGGAGGCCGGAAACATGCTCACACTGGCTGCCATGCTTTGCAAGATTGGCGGAAATACGGGCTATGTCGACAAATACTGGGAGGTAATCACCACCTGGGCCAACTATCTTTCCGACAATGGGCAGGACCCCTCCAACCAACTATGTACCGACGACTTCGCAGGGCACTGGGCACACAATGCCAACCTATCGGTCAAGGCTATCATGGGCGTGGCAGGATATGCCGAAATGGCACGTATGAAAGGGTTGCATGAGGTGGCCGACAAGTATATGAACCGGGCGCGCGAGATGGCGGTGAAGTGGGAGAGGGATGCCAAGGACGGCGACCACTACCGACTGGCATTCGACCGCCCCGACACATGGAGCCAGAAATACAATATGATTTGGGACAAACTCTGGCGCACGAATCTTTTCCCAAACAATGCCATGGATATAGAAGTGAAATACTATATCGGCAAGCAGAACAAGTATGGCCTGCCACTCGATATACGCCGCGACTACACCAAAAGCGACTGGATCATGTGGACGGCTGCCATGGCAAAGGACAAGAAAACTTTCCTGAAATTCGTAACACCACTTTACGACTATATGAACGAGACCGAAAGCCGTGTGCCCACCAGCGACTGGTATGACACCAAGACCGCTTTCATGACCGGCTTTAAGGCACGCAGCGTGGTCGGAGGGCACTGGATGCGCGTATTGGTCGAAAAGATGAACAATTATTAAGTTAGGTGATAATAAATGATGATAGTATTTTATGGTTTATTTGGATGCAGATTTTGCCAAACACAAAAGACTTTTCAGCACCTACAAGAATGATAATAACAGATATTTTTTGATTACCTACTTATGAAAAGAGCAAGTTTCCTTCTTCTGGCTTTTGCCCTCGCATCCTTCACTATGGCTGCTGAGCCGGTAGACTATGTATCGACCCTTGTCGGCACCCTGTCGAAACACTCTCTGTCGACAGGCAACACCTATCCCGCCATAGCCATGCCATGGGGCATGAACTTCTGGACGCCTCAGACGGGAAGAATGGGCGACGGATGGCAATATGTCTATACCGAAGACAAAATACGGGGGCTGAAACAGACACACCAGCCTTCGCCGTGGATAAATGACTACGGACAATTTGCCATCATGCCCACCACCAAAACCGTGTTCGACGAGGATAAAAGGGCATCGTGGTTCTCGCACAAAGCCGAGGAAGCCTCGCCTTATTGCTATAAGGTCTATCTTGCCGACTGGGATGTCACGGCTGAACTCGTCCCCACCGAGCGCGCAGCCATCGTACGCTTCACCTATCCCGAGACCTCGGAGGCGCGTGTCGTTATCGATGCGTTCGATGGGGGCTCGCATGTGGCAATCGATGCCAGCCGCCAGCGAGTGACAGGCTTCACCACCAAGAATTCAGGCGGAGTGCCAGAGGGATTCAAAAACTATTTCGTCATCGACTTCTCGCACCCCATCACTTTCGAGGCTTGCTTCTCTGATGCCAACGGGCTGGTGGAAGACCGTCCGTCGGTACGGAGCCAGCATGCCGGAGCAGTGGTGGGCTTCCCGTCGCTGAAGCGCGGCGAGCAGGTGACATTGCGCATCGCTTCATCGTTCATCAGCGAAGAGCAGGCCATCCGCAACCTGCAGGAACTGGGAAGCCGCTCTTTCGATGAGGTGAAGGCTGATGGACGGAAGCGCTGGAACGAGGTGCTGGGGCGTGTGGAGGTCGATGATGACAACGTCGACCATCTGCGCACGTTCTACTCTTCTCTCTACCGCTCAGTGCTTTTCCCGAGAATGTTTTATGAGATAGATGCCAACGGGAACCCCGTGCATTACAGTCCGCATAACGGTACCATATGCCAGGGATACTATTTCACCGACACAGGGTTTTGGGACACCTTCCGCTCCCTCTTCCCCCTGCTCAACCTGCTCTATCCCGAGATGAATGAGAAAATGCAGGAGGGGTTGGTCAACTGCTATAAGGAGAGTGGGTTCTTGCCAGAATGGGCAAGCCCGGGCCACCGGGGATGTATGGTGGGCAACAACTCAGCCTCGGTGGTGGCCGATGCTTGGCTGAAGGGCTTGCGCGGATACGACGTTGAGACGCTCTGGCAGGCAGTGGTACATGGTGCCAACGCGGTGCATCCACAGGTGTCATCCACTGGCAGGCTGGGGTTCGAACAATACAACAAGTTGGGCTATGTGCCCTACGACATCGGCATCAACGAGAGTGTCGCACGCACACTGGAGTATGCCTACGATGACTGGTGCATCTACCAACTCGGAAAGAAATTGGGCAAGAAAGAGAAGGAACTGAAACCCTTCCGCGAAAGGGCGATGAACTATAAGAATGTCTTTGACAAATCGACTTGCCTGATGCGTGGCCGAAATGCCGACGGCTCATTCCAGACGCCATTCAGCCCGCTGAAATGGGGCGATGCCTTCACCGAGGGCAATGCATGGCACTACACCTGGTCGGTCTTCCACGACCCCGAAGGACTCATCCGCCTGATGGGGGGAGAGCAGGTCTTCACACAGATGCTCGACTCTGTGTTCAATGTCCCACCCCTCTTCGACGAGAGTTACTATGGCGCCGTCATCCATGAGATACGCGAGATGCAAATCATGAACATGGGCAACTACGCACACGGCAATCAGCCCATTCAGCACATGATTTATCTCTACGACTATGCCCGGCAGCCGTGGAAGGCACAACACTGGGTACGCGAAGTGATGGACCGCCTCTATTCCGCACTGCCCGACGGCTACTGCGGCGACGAGGACAACGGGCAGACATCGGCTTGGTATGTCTTCTCGGCCATGGGATTCTATCCCGTTTGCCCTGGAAGCGGACAGTATGCGCTCGGCACTCCTTATTTCGACAAGATGACGCTGCACCTGTCGCAAGGCAAGACCCTCACCATCAATGCCAGCAACAACAGCACCGACAACCGATACATCGGTGCGATGACCGTCAACGGACAGCCCTACGACAAAAACTACCTGGAGCATGAGACACTGCTGCGTGGCGGCGACATCTCTTTCCAGATGAAGAAGGAGCCCAACCGCGGGCGTGGCATTTCTGATGAAGCAGCACCATATTCGTTCTCAAAACAGTTCAAACAATGATATAATCCCTTTTTAATCTCCAACTTATCGCTCATCTTCATCAAATGGAGCCCTACTGCACTCAAATTGAAAATTAATTCGTATCTTCGCACCCAAATTGCAATGATTTGAAGATGGTTTTTCGATGATTACAATGATTACAAAACAGGTAACAGCTGCCAATTACGATGAACAGATGCGCCTGCTCTATGAGACGGCATTCCCCGTGGATGAACAGATTCCTTGGGATGACCTGATGCGGCTTGTTCGTGAAATGCCGCTCGACTTCACTGCTTATTACGACGGTGATACTTTCGTTGGCTTCACCATCGTCTATCCTCGGAAGACCTTCAACTGGTTCTGGTATTTTGCCGTCGGTGAGGAACACCGTGGAAAAGGTTATGGACAGCAGATGCTTACCCAAATGACCGAACATTATAAAGGGCAGCCGTGCGTTCTTGACATGGAAAGTCCGACGCAAGTGTGTGAGAATATCGAACAAAGACGACGCCGGCATGGTTTCTATCTACGCAACGGATTCCGCGACACCTATGTCTATCGTAACTACAACGACATCACCATGACCATCATGATGCTGGGTGAGGGCTCTTTTACCCTCCGCGACTGGGATGAGATTGTCAGCGAACTGAAACGGTTCTGGTGGCCAGAGGATATCATGGAGGAGAAGGCATGAAAAAGGTATTGTCATCGATTCTTTATCCGTTTTTGATGAAAGATGAAAAATATCTCTTTCATCAATAGGTCTTTTCCGTAGAAATCATTATTTTTGCAGTGAAAAAGAGGTTCGCCACGCGCGATGAAATGGGAATGGGGTGCGAATCCCCAACTGTCCCGCAGCTGTAAGGCTCTATTATGGCTTTCAAACATTATCCACTGCCTGCGACAACTCGGGTGGGAAGGAGTTTGGAAGTAGAGCCAGAGTCAGAAGACCAGCCTCTTATGTTTAACCCATGCCCCGTTCTCGGAGTAAGGACGAAGGGTATCATTTAATTTTTTTAATAACATGAAGAAAGTATTTGCTTTTTGCATGATGTGCGCTGCCATGTACCTATGTGGCTCATGCCATCAGGGTGGTGGCACCTCTGTTTCCAATGCTCTTGCCAGCGACACGCTCGTCAGCCCGCGCTACGCCACCGGGTATCAGGTGAAAGACAGTGCAGGCGTAAGACTCGTGGATGTGGGAAAGGATGGCCATTTCGCGTTGGTGTCGTCCGACGATGCCGATGTGCCGTCGGGCTACACGAAAGTGAAAGTGCCCATCACGAGCACCATTTGCATGACTGCGCTGCAACTGTCCAATTTCACCGTTCTCGAGGCGCATGATGTCGTCAAAGGCGTGACGGGGACGAAGAACCTCTTCAACAAGGATATTCTCGAACGTGTGAAAGACGGGCGTATCGTGAAGATAGGCATGGAAGGCAATTTCGACAACGAACTTGTCCTTGCCGCCAATCCCGACGTGATATTCATCTCACCATCGAAACGTGGAGGTTATGATGCCATCAAGGAGACAGGCATCACTCTTGTTCCTCACCTGGGCTATAAAGAGCTCGACCCCCTCGGGCAGGCTGAGTGGGTGAAATTCATAGGGATGTTCATCGGCAAGGAGAAAGAGGCTTATGACATCTTCGCCGGCATCGAGCGCCGTTACAACGACTTGAAAGCGCTGACGCAGAAAGTCGGCCAGCGGCCCATGGTTACGAGTGGAGAGATGCACTACGGCACATGGCATGCCGTTGGTGGGAAGAACTATCTGGCTCAAATCTTCCGCGATGCGGGGGCCGACTATGTGATTGACGATGATGAGACATCGGGCGAGGACCTGGAGTTTGAGAAGATGTATTCGCTGTCGGCAAATGCTGACTATTGGCGTATTCTCAACAGCTACCCTGGCGACTTCTCCTACGAGGCGTTGAAAGCCTCGGAGCCGCGCAATGCATTGTTCAAGGCGTTCAAGGAAAAGAAGGTCATCTACTGCAACATGAAGAAGACGCCTTATTATGAGATAGCACCCGTCAAGCCCGATATGTTGTTGAAAGACTTTGTGGCCATCTTCCATCCCGAATTGGTGGAGAGTGACTATCAGCCTACCTTCTACTATCTGCTCAAATAGGATGAGGCGCACGTTAGCACTGATGGTGTTACTGCTGATGGCCATCGTCATCCTGGCTGTTGTCAACTTGATGATTGGGTCGGTGGAAATACCTGTGGCCGATGTTTGCAGCATCCTTCTCGGCAACATTGCAGAGTCGGAAATTTGGCAGAACATCATACTCAAGTCCCGCCTTCCCCAGACCTTGACGGCCACGGTGGCAGGGGCGGGACTGGCCGTCAGTGGTTTGCAGATGCAGACGGTATTCCGCAACCCGCTGGCGGGACCTTCGGTGCTGGGTATCTCGAATGGCTCGGCGCTTGGAGTGGCTTTCGTCGTGCTCCTCTCCGGCAGGTTGGGGGGCGTGGCTCTCTCTCGGCTTGGCTATCTGGGCGATGCTGCCATTTCAGTTGCTGCCATCGTTGGGGCTTTGGCTGTGATGATGCTCATTGTCTGGGTGTCGCAGAAAGTAAGGGGAAACGTCACCTTACTGATTATTGGTGTGATGATAGGGTATCTGGCCAATGCCATCATCGGTGTCTTGAAATTCCTCAGTCCCGAGGAAGATGTGAAGGCTTTCGTGGTGTGGGGACTCGGTTCGTTCTCGCGGGTGAGTGGCGATGAGATGATGCTTTTTGTGACGATAATGCTGGTCCTGCTTCCCCTCAGTTGCTTATTGGCGAAGTCGATGAACCTGCTCTTGTTGGGCGACCGCTATGCTGCCAACTTAGGTCTCAACATCCGCCGCACCCGTCTGCTCGTCATCGCATGCAGTGGGGTGCTGGTGGCCATCGTCACTGCTTATTGCGGTCCTATCATGTTCATCGGCCTTGCCGTGCCCCATCTCGCCCGTTCCTTGTTCCGCACCAGCGACCACCGGGTACTCTTGCCATCGACAGCCCTTTGTGGGGCACTTCTTGCCTTGGTCTGCAATTTCGTCGCCCGTGTGCCCGGCTTTGAGGGCGCACTGCCTGTCAACAGCGTTACGGCACTGGTGGGCGCACCTGTCATTGCGGCGGTCATTTTCAGCCGTCACAAGGATGATGTGGGTGAATAGGTGTGGTT
>CAMHEL010000097.1 GCA_946184125.1 uncultured Prevotellaceae bacterium | reverse complement strand
TCTACGCAGGCGAGGTGCCCACCAAGGCTGCCGAGCTGAGCGGCGACTTCAAGGAGCTGATGGACCTCTGCGACAAATACACCAAGCTGCAGGTTCGCACCAATGCCGACACTCCGCACGATGCCCTGGTTGCCCGCAACTTCGGTGCCAAGGGTATCGGTCTGACCCGTACTGAGCATATGTTCTTCGAGGACCAGAAGATTATCGCCATGCGTGAGATGATTCTCGCCAAGGACGCTGAGGGCCGTGAGAAGGCACTTGCCAAGCTGCTTCCCTACCAGAAGGCAGACTTCAAGGGTATCCTCGAAGCAATGGATGGCTGCCCCGTCAACATCCGCTTGCTCGACCCGCCACTCCATGAGTTCGTACCCCACGACCTCGCCGGTCAGGAGACCATGGCCAAGGAGATGGGTGTCAGCGTTGAGGACATCAAGCGCCGCGTAGACTCTCTCGCCGAGAACAACCCGATGCTCGGTCACCGTGGCTGCCGTCTTGGCATCACCTTCCCCGAAATCACCGCCATGCAGACCCGTGCCATCCTCTCGGCCGCTTGCGAGCTGAAGAAAGAGGGCAAGAACCCGATGCCAGAGATCATGGTTCCGCTGATTGGTATCCTCTATGAGTTCAAGCAGCAGAAGGAAATCATCGAGAAGACCGCCAAGGAGGTCTTCGAGGAGTATGGCATCACCATCGACTTCGAGATTGGCACCATGATAGAGATTCCTCGTGCCGCTCTGACCGCCGACCGCATTGCCACCGAGGCAGAGTACTTCTCCTTCGGTACCAACGACCTGACCCAGATGACCTTCGGCTACAGCCGCGACGACATCGCCAGCTTCCTGCCTGTCTATCTTGACAAGAAGATTCTGAAGGTTGACCCGTTCCAGGTTCTCGACCAGAATGGTGTTGGCCAGTTGGTGAAGATGGCCGTCGAGAAAGGCCGCCAGGTTAGGCCCAACCTGCGCACTGGTATCTGCGGTGAGCACGGTGGCGAGCCCACATCTGTGAAGTTCTGCGCACGTATCGGCATGAACTATGCCAGCTGCTCGCCGTTCCGCGTGCCCATCGCACGTCTGGCTGCAGCCCAGGCCGCTGTCGAGAATTAAAACAAGGTGGGTGATATAAAATCAGATTTGTAGAGCACACCTAAATGTAAAACTTATCGGTCGGGCAGGTTGGCACGGCACAGCGAATGTCATATACCGGCTTGCCCGACTTACAAAACATCATTAAAAGATGGATGCATTTGAAAGAATGGGAATTGTGTGTCTGGTGATGAGTTGTTTCATCGGCGCTTATTGTTTCTATGCGCTTCACGACAAATTCCTTATGGCAATCCTGTTCACCATTACCACGATACCAGTGTTTTGGATGGCAGGCCTCAACACAATGGATTTCCTCACAAAACCCTTCAGTGAGAAGGGGATAAAAGGCATTCTGAGCTGGCTTATTGTCATCGTACTGGCCATAGTCATCTATGTCATCTTCTTTGCTGGCTTCCGCTGGATGCTTCAGCAACTGATGGTGATCCGACATTGACATCAGCATCGCCCCATCTTTCCACCACAAGGGAGAGTGCATCTGACTCTCTCTTGTGGTGTTAGTGTGTGCATATCCTTGGGACGGATTGAGGCACACACTCTTTTTTTCTACCCTTTTTGTTTGGTATCATCTTTTTTTTATATAATTTTGCAAAAAGATTGTAGCATGTAAACGCATTGAGTAGAAGATATGAAATTTGAGATTCTGAAACCACAGTCAGCTTCTGGTAAAGGCCGCCGGGGCATTCAGGAGGACGTCCTCTTCCCCGCCGTGGGAGAGGGAACCATCCACGACAAATTCTTCATGGTGAGTGACGGCGTAGGCGACAACGGCAGTGGCTTTACTGCTGCGAGCCAGTTGTGCCACACCATGTCGGATTTCATTTTCCAAAACACCTGTTCCGATGAGCCCTTCACCGACGAGCTGTTAGGAGAGGCCCTGCATGAGTGTGCCCTTGCCCTCCAGACAAATTGTCCCGACAGCGAGGGAGCCTGCTTCGCTCTGCTCTACATGCACCGTCATGGCTGCCTTGCCGCCCATGTGGGTTCTGCACGCATTTACCATATCCGCCCCAAACAGCAGGCCATCCTTTACCGTTCGGCCGACGACAACCGTGTCTTCTCGCCTGATGCCGACCATGTGGTGATGCCTGTCAAGGCCACCATCACCGATGTGGCTTATGGCGACTATTTCGTGTTGCTCACCAAGGGCGCACACAGCCAGCTTTCGGAAAAGGAACTGATGGATGTCCTCTGCTCCCCAGTGGGCGACAGCGAAAAAATCGCCCGGCTGAACCAAGCCGTTGCCGGCAGTCCCGACAACCACTCGGTGACTATCGTCCACGTCAGCGGCGTGATGCGCGAAGCACTTGACGAGCAACTGCCAAGCAATGAGCGTGAACTCATGGCAGGTGCCGCCGCGCAAATCCCGGTTGGAAAGACCGACACGACAGGCAGCGACAGGGAGCATGGGAAGCATCAGAAAGCACAGAAAGCCAAGAGCCAAGAGGCTCGAACGGAAGTGCCGCCGCGCCAGGAGCCCCGCCGTCAAGACGTATCGCGCAACCGGCATGACGACGATGACGACGACCGGCGAAGCGGTGGCGGATTCCCCGTGGTGCTCGTCACCGCACTGCTCATGGTGGCATTGGCTGCCATCGCCTGGATGTGCATGCGGAAGTCGGCCCATCACAATGATGAAGAGGTGCCTGCTATCGAAGTGAAGAAAGACTCAGCCAAGAAAGACACCATCAACATCATGAAGAACGAGAAGCCCAAACCTATTGACCTGGGTGAGGCAGAGAAGAAGAAGGAAGAAACCAAACAGGAGACGCCGAAACCCAAGGTGGAGGAGAACGTGGTGGAAGCACCTGCCACAGCACCAACGATGACCGTGGAGGAGAATGGCGCCATCGACGAGCCAGTGGCCAACGATACACCCCCCGTCGAGGAAATCAAGTCGGCCGTGGAGCCCATAGCACCCGCCAATCCCGAGCAGGTGACACCGAGACCTGTAATACCCGAGGACGAATGACGGCGATGGAGACGGTCTGCATCGACAATCTAACCATCGGCTACACCTCACGCCACAACCGCAAGGTGGTGGCAAAGCATCTCACGGCATCGCTCTCGAGTGCTTGCATGACATGCCTCATCGGGCCCAATGGGGTGGGGAAGTCCACCTTGCTGCGCACCCTCTCGGCTTTCCAGCCACCCCTTGAGGGAAAGGTGCATATCCATGGCGAGGACCTCAGCACGCTAAGCGAAAAGCAGGTGGCCAGGCTCATCGGGGTGGTGCTCACGGCACGCCCTGATGTGCAGAACATGACCGTGAGAGAGATGGTGGGGCTGGGGAGAAGTCCGTATACTGGTTTCTGGGGAACCCTTTCCGCTGCCGACCATGCCATCGTCGATGAGGCCATCGCCCTTGTCGGTATCGAGGAACTCTCGGGCAGAATGATACAGACCCTCAGCGATGGAGAGCGGCAGAAAGTGATGATCGCCAAAGCGCTTGCCCAGCAGACCCCTGTCATCTTCCTCGACGAGCCCACCGCATTCCTTGATTATCCCAGCAAGGTGGAGATGATGCAGATGCTTCACCGGCTCAGCCGCGTTGCCGACAAGACCGTCTTCCTCTCGACGCACGACCTGGAGCTGGCCCTGCAGATAGCCGACAGCGTGTGGCTCATGCAGCGCCAGGGAGAGCTGCACATCGGCACACCGCGGCAGTTGGCCGACGAAGGGGTGCTGAGTGCTTTCATCGAGCGGAAAGGAATCGTCTTCGACCGCAAGCGCCTCACCGTGAGGGTCATTGCCGACGAGAATGCTGAGGCCTGAGCGCCGCTCACGCCTCGCCGACAGGTTCCGATGCGTGGCGTGCTCCGGTGAGTCTGACGATACCGATGCTCACTTCATAGAGCAGCCAAATGGGCAGTGCGACGACAAACAATGTGAAGACATCGGTGGTGGGCGTGATGATGGCCGAAACGATCAGGATGGCGACGAACGCGTGCCGTCGATAGCGAGCCATCTGCTGCCACTTGATGATACCCATGAGCGACAGGAGCCAGCTCACAACAGGAAGCTCGAACACCACCCCCATGACAAGGCTCATCGACACGAGGGTGTCGGCATAGGACTGTATGGTCAGCATGTTGGCCACATCCTCGCTCACCTGGTAAGTGCCTAAGAAACGGACGGTGAGGGGGAAAACAAGAAAATAGTTGACCGCCGTACCCAGGAGAAACATCAGGTACGAGCTAACGACTATACGCACGGTGGGGCGCCGCTCATTGTCGTATAGGGCGGGCGCGATGAAGCCAAAAAGTTGGTAGATGACGTAGGGCGAGGCCAGCAGAAGTCCGGTGTACAGAGCAATCTTCATGTGTATCATGAACTGCTCCGTCAGGCCCGTGTTCATCAGGTGAATCGTGAAAGGGGGCGTGCCCAACAGCCGATAGGTGATGAAGTCGGTTCTTGATGGGCCGAGCACCACCTTGAAAAGCAATTCCTTGAAGGCGAAGGCAATCATCGCCAGGAGAACCATGACGACGATGATGCGTATGATGCGTGAGCGGAGCTCGTCGAGATGGTCCCAGAACGTACCGCCGCTGCTTGAGTTGCTCATGACTGTTTCTGCTCCCCTGTCTTACCGCTGTCGTTGCTCTTTTCCTCGTCGTCTTCCAGACTGTTCATGCCATCCTTGAAGCTTTTCACGCCCTTGCCCAAGCCTTTCATCAGCTCAGGAATTTTCTTGCCTCCGAAAAGAAGCAGGACGATGAGAGCGATAACGAGAATCTCCGGTGTTCCTAATCCAAACATAATATAAGGTGTTTTCTTTTAATCGTTGTGCAGTTTAAGTTATGCAAAGTTAATGCAAATCGAGTGCAGAGCAAAATGAGCAAGCTCATTTTCTATGCCGAGATGCAGTTTAACTTATGCAAAGTTAAACATTTTTGTTGAAATGTTTTGATTTATTCCTCTTTTTTTCAAAAAACAAGGAGATAGGTTTTGTTTTCAGCGTGGAAAATGCTACTTTTGCATCCGCTTTAGGTGGGTAATCAAACAATTAGTCAAACTTTTACAATTCTTTGCTCGGCACAGATGACATCTCTCTTACTGGCATCATTCACACAGGCATTTATCGACCTCGACACCATGTTGTCGCTCAGTATCAATGGGCATCACAATGCATTCTGGGACGTTTTCATGCCTCTGTTCAGCAGTAAGATGGTGTGGGTGCTGTTCTACCTCAGCCTCGTATTCCTTATCGCCCGCAATTTCTTCTGGCGCGTCACGCTGCTTTGGCTTGTCGCCGTGGCGATTCTCATCCTCGTGTGCGACCAGCTTTCCTCGTCGGTCCTCAGACCCATGGTTTGCCGTCTTCGCCCATGCGACCCGGAGAACCCCATTTCAGGAATGGTGCATCTCGTCAATGATTACCGACCAGTGAGCTACAGCTGTCCTTCGGCACATGCCGCCAATACTTGGGGGCTTGCCACCCTCATCGCCTGTATCTTCCGCAGGAAGTGGCTCACAGTCGCCATGTTCTCGTGGGCGGCACTCACATGCTACTCGCGGCTCTATCTCGGCGCCCATTATCTGGGTGATGTGCTTTTCGGCATGGTCATCGGCTGTGCGGGAGCCGTCTTGATTTATTGTCTTGTCAAGAGATTCTTCGGTGTGGAGAACCCGGAGCAGGTGCGGCATCAGCATCTGCCTGCCATGGCGTTGCTCCTCACCGTGCTGGCATTTCTTGTCATCTCTGGCATCCAGGCTTTTTCCAAATGACGCTCACCCCTGTCGCGGTCTTCCGCTCACCCCTCACCTCGAAGTTCGGCGTGCCGCGTCAGAGCGGTCTGGTCGGTGAGCTGAGTGGCGAGGTGGTCTTCCTACCGCCCTACCGCAATCCCGATTTCATCCGAGGGCTCGAGGGGTTCGACTATATATGGCTTCTCTGGGAGTTCTCTGCCAACCGTGCCCCGGCGCAGCGCTCCACGGTGCGGCCACCACTGCTTGGTGGCAACCAGTCGCTCGGCGTCTTTGCCACCCGCTCTCCTTTCCGTCCCTGTCCCATAGGTCTGTCATCGGTTCGTGTCGACAGCATCAGCTACGAGGGGAGCGAGGGTCCGGTCATCCATGTGCTGGGTGCCGATCTGATGGATGGCACGCCCATCTTCGACATCAAGCCCTATGTGGAGTATGCCGACAGTCATGTGGGGGTGAGGAGCGGCTTCGTCGATGAGCATGGATGGCGGAAGCTCCAGGTGCAGTTTGATGAGGGAGTCGCCGGCGCCCTTACGGAAGAACAGCGCCATATTGTCGCCGACCTGCTGTCGCTCGACCCGAGGCCCCATTATCACCATGACCTACAGCGAATTTACGGCATGCCATACGCCGGTCGCGACATCCTTTTTCGCGTTAGAGGCGACATCCTCACGGTCGTTGGCGTGAAAGACTTGAACAAGCATTGAGTTTTTTCCTTTTTTTTCGGTTAAAAATTTTGCTAATTATCGGATTTATCGTAACTTTGCAGCCGCTTATCATAAAAAAGTTGAATGAAGAACGACAAAAAGAACAATCAGTACCGTGTTAATGAGCAAATAAGAGTGAGAGAAGTGCGTGTCGTCGGCGACGACGGCTCAACAGTGATGCCTACACGCCAGGCATTGGAAATCGCCAGGCAGAAGGGCGTAGACCTTGTGGAAATCTCTCCGAATGCACAGCCTCCCGTTTGTCGCTTCATCGACTATTCCAAGTTCCTCTATCAGCAGAAGAAGAGGGCGAAGGAGATGAAAGCCAAGCAGGTGCGTGTGGAAGTGAAGGAAATAAGGTTCGGACCCCAGACCGGCGAGAACGACTACGCCTTCAAACTCAAGCACGCCAAAGAATTCCTTCTCGAGGGCAACAAAGTGCGAGCTTACGTGTTTTTCCGCGGGCGCTCCATCCTCTTCAAAGAGCAGGGTGAGGTGCTGCTGCTCAGATTTGCCCGCGACCTGGAGGAATATGGCAAGGTAGAGCAGATGCCTGCTCTGGAAGGCAAGAAGATGGCCATCATCATGGCTCCGAAGAAGGCTGGCGTGGCAAAGAAAAGCCAGCAGAAGATGGACCGTGAGCGCCGTGAGGCTGAGGCCAAGGAAGCTGCCAAGCAGAGTGAAGAGAGCGTCAGCGACAGCGTTGCCGGCGACGGGCTCCTTGCCAATGCGCGTATCAGCCCCGAGGTGCTGAAAAAACTCACCGAGGCTCAGGACAGCGAGAACAACGAGTAATCATACATCAATAAGAGGTGCGTAACGCCCGGTATATGCGTTGCCGCCGTAGTCAATAACTATCAAAATAAAAAAAATGCCAAAAGTTAAAACAAACTCCGGAGCGAAGAAGAGATTCACGTTTACCGGAACTGGTAAGATCAAAAGACATCATGCTTACCACAGTCACATTCTGACAAAGAAGACGAAGAAACAAAAACGTAATCTGGTTCATCAGGCTATCGTGGACCGCTCCAACATGAAGCAGGTGCGCGATTTGCTCTGTCTGCGTTAATTTAGTGTTAAACAGCTTAAAGAAAGAAAATTATGCCAAGATCAGTCAACCACGTTGCTTCCAAAGCAAGGAGAACCAGAATACTTAAACTGACGAAGGGCTACTTCGGTGCCCGCAAGAACGTGTGGACCGTCGCCAAGAACACTTGGGAGAAGGGTCTCACCTATGCTTATCGTGACCGCCGTAACAAGAAGCGCACATTCCGCGCTCTCTGGATTCAGCGTATCAACGCCGCTGCCCGCCTCAATGGCATGAGCTATTCACAGCTCATGGGCGCTCTCAACAAGTCGGGTATCGAGATCAACCGCAAGGTGCTCGCCGACCTCGCCATCAACAATCCCGCTGCATTCACCGCCATCGTCGAGAAAGTGAAGTAAATCTTCTTCCGACCACGGTGTAAAGCATAAAACAAGGAGCCTCTCTCTCGGGAGGCTCCTTTTCTATGCTTCTTTAATTTCTTTTCAGGCTGCTTATCTTCCTAAGGCACCCTTCAGTTTGTCGGCAGCGGCATCAACAGCACCGGCGGCTTTGTCGGCAGCTGCATCCTTAGCGGCATTGGCTGCATCCTTAGCGGCATTGGCAGCGTTGTTAGCGGCATCCTTGGCTGCAGAAGCAGCGTCGCCAGCAGCTTGCTTGGCAGCGTCAACAACCTCACCGGCTGCATCCTTTGCATTGTCGACAGCCTCTTGAGTACCATCAACAGCATTCTGAGCGGCATCCTTCACACCCTCAGCGGCATTCTCAACTGCATCGGCAGCAGCATCGGCTACGTCGGGAACCTCAATCTCAGGAAGGCTGTTCACTGCATCGATGACGGTGGCAACAGCACCAGTTCCTGCGAATGCCTTGATTTTCTCTGCATTCTCTTTGAGCAGCGTCTGAATCTTTGCGAGATACTCCTTTGCCTTGGCGGGGTCGATGGCCTTCAGCTCCTCAATCTTTGACTGTGCCTCGGTCAGCAGAGAGCTCAGCTGGGTGCTGTCGGCTGCTTCGATAGCGCTAACGATAGAATCGGGCTCTACGAGAACTACCTCAGGTTTATCAACCTCTGTGTCAGTGGGAGGAGTGGGCTCGGTTTTGCATGCGGTGAATGTCATGGCAACAGCGGCCATTGCGACAAAAAATAATTTCTTCATTTTAGTTTGAAATTTAGTAAAACAATAATAAAAATTAGACGCCGCAAAAGTAGATATTATATCGTAAAAATGTTACTTTTGTTAGTAATGTTTAACTAAAAAAATATTGATTACATCAAAACCGGCTGCCGAATGTATGCAAAAATGTCTCACACAATTGTTTCTTTATTACTTCTTTTGATTGGTAAGATTCTTATTTTCAGTGTAATAGGTTTATCCTGTTTCACTAATTCAGCGTAGCGCTTGAATAAAGCGGCAACATATTTCAGTTCGGTCATCTTGCTGGAAAAACCGTATCACTTGCCTTCCCAACGCTTGGCGAATGCCGCGGTAGCTGCTGATTGCTGTTTGCTGGTCTTCATCTTCCTCATGTCGTGAAGCTGAACTGTTGATAAGCAGGTTTCAGGCTACAAATTTACGGTAAAACTATCGAATGACAAATAAAACAGCGATTCTCGATGAAAAAACATACAGGTGCTTTGCTGATAAAGAAATGTTTCGTAACTTTGTAATCAACCAATCGATCACCCGACAACAATGAAAAAACTGATACTCATCCTCTCTTTGTCTTTCCTTGTGCTGTCCGTCTCGGCACAGGATCATCTCGTCCGCCGTCCTTCAAAACCGGCTCAGACGACAACGCAAAAGCCAGCAAGTACCAAGCCGTTAGGTAAAACCCAGAGAAAAAAGCAGACTCCAGCCAAACCACGGAAGAACGTGTCTGGCAATCGACAAAGCACCATTCCAGAGGAGAGCAACGCTATCTCTTATTGTCCCGACAACCACCACCCCCACCTTATCGACCTCGGCCTGCCTTCTGGCACGAAGTGGGCATGCTGTAACGTAGGGGCAACTAAGCCAGAGGCTTACGGTGGTTACTTTGCCTGGGGCGAGACAAGCGAGAAAGCATTGTATGACCAAAAAACATATATCTATTACGATACTACATCAAATACCTATAAGGATATTGGTATGAACATCAGCGGCACCCAGTATGATGTGGCGCATATGAAATGGGGTGGAGCATGGAAAATGCCTACTTCTGACCAGTGGCAAGAGTTGCGTGAACATTGCAGTTCCGAATATACTACAATGAATGGTACTCAGGGGAGATTGTTTGTCAGCAAGACAAATGGAAACATTATCTTTCTGCCTGCCGCAGGAATGCGTGAAACATGGAAAAGTGGGAGTTATGAAAATATTTGGGTCAATCGTGGCGGCTGCTGTTATTATTGGCTTGCCCAGCGTGATTCCGACAATGTTGGCCAGGCGTATAGTTTCCGCTTAGCTAATCTTGAATTGGTAAAGAGCAATAATGGTCGTGATAAAGGCCTGTCTGTCCGCCCCGTCGCCAGATAGCACGCTGTTTTTGATTTCCGTTGAAAAAGATAGTTTCCTATGCGGATAGAAAAGCTATAGGTGTGTTCTATTAATTATGATTTTAATGAGGTGTCATTTCCATTCGTAACACTTCGGTCGCTTTTCGCTGTAAGTCTCTCATTTGCGCAGATTGGGCAATATCAATTTGCTGTTACATGAAAACAAAGCCATCAATATAGCTTTGGTTGTTAAGCATATTGATGGCTTGGTAATCTGTGAAGGAGAAACATTCTCCGTATGGAAGTCTATGGAAGAACCAGTTAGAAAAGAGGAGTGCAGACAGTTCAAGAAGCAGTGGAAAGGAATAGAGTAAATCTTTGCAAGATTGGTCAGAATATCATTTCCAGTTCTGCTTGATGACACTGTCGGCAAGTTTCATTCCGAGTGTCTCATAGATTTCGTTACCTGTGTAGTTGGGGCTCATGTCCATTCCTGCGAAGTCCATGTAGATGATGCCTACAGAACCCGTGTGGCTAGCCAGCCAGTCGACAGTCACCTTATTGGCAAAGGTGGCGTTTTCCCGGTAGTCATCAGAGAACGGTATTATGCTGAAATAGGCAGAGGGGTAGTTGATGACCCAAGCCGGTGTGGCAACAGTCATGTCTCGCTTTGAGGCAGCTTCCAGCATGCGTAGCACAGCCTCGTCCTTGCCGTCACGATTCCGTTTTCCCCAGTAGTCCTGTACCCAGAGTGGTGTCTCACTACCGTCGGGACATTTGATGTGGCCCTTCGTCTGTTTTTTCAATTCCAGGTCATAGACCCATCCATAGCTGTAGCCACCAATCGGCTTCTCACCAAATTCTTGGCGTGAGAGCATCAGCACTTGGCCACGTAATTCGCCCACAGTGAGACGAGGCTTGCAGTCGGCGAACAACCCTTTGAATGAGTCGTTGCAGACCAACTCCCTGAACTCCTTAGCCCAGGCTTTCATGTCGCTTGTAGCTGAGAGATCCACTGTCACTATGCAGAACTCTGATGGGTTGGCTGCCAGGAAATCCTTCAGTATCAGGAAGAAATCTTTGACGAGCAAGTTGGTGGCCATGATGCCGTGTGAGCAGCGTAACACGTATTTCCCGGATTCCATCACCCGTTCTGGGCGTAAGTCAAATACGCGCACGCCCAGTTTCAACTGTTCACGTATGGTCAGGTCCTGAGTTTTTGCCCCCGCTTCAGCCATGATATCCTTCCATCCTTCGGCCGTCACGGCATCGTGACTGCCAGGCAGTGAGAGGTCGGCCACCAGTCGGCTGTCAGCAAGTTTGCTCATCCATCGGCTATTGTCCACATTCACAGGCTTGTAGTCGTCCACCTCATATTTCACGGTGCCGCTACCATTTTGGTCAGCCAAAGCATTCAGCATGTTCTGCATCTCCTCGTCGGCCAGCTCCAACTTCAGTTCGCGTCCGTCAACCCCTTTGGCGGTGATGGCATTGTCGGCATAGTTCACGACCCAGGAATGGGGATAAGTCTGATGCCAGTCGTTGGTCAGTGTGATATTCACCTTACCTTCGGCATTAGAAGCATAGGTGAAGTCACCATACCCCAGAATGCCTTGCACCAGTTCGGGACTGGCATCTTCGTCGAAGAAGCAGCGTTGGAAGGTGCCTGCTCCATTCTCTTCGAAGTGATATACATCTATGACGATGCTGTAGTCCACTTTTTCATTCTCGGAGTCTTCCCTCACGGCAGTGCCATTGGCATCATAGATGCTATACCATGTTCCTTTCAGAATCCCAGCCAACGGCCCTGGACTTTTATGCTTATCTGTGTCGTCGTCATTGTTGCACGATGTGAGCGACACGGTCATTACGCCACATAATGTAAGGATGGTGGCGAGCATTCATTGTCTAGTCTGTTTCATTAGTTATTTAAGGTGTGTTCTATTAATTAATAAATTCTCTATGAATTATCTTTGCTTGCTTTTGCCTCTTTCCGGCATCTTCCCTTCCAAGTCCTTGGAACGTAGCCCGCTACGCCCCTTCGGCCTTGAAAGTAAATCTGCTCGAAAATAGTCTAAAAGCAATGCAATGCTAATTTATAGAACCCACCTTAAAAAGTTGGATGCAAAGGTAATACAAATTAAAAAGATAAAAACAGTTACTATGTTTTGAATAGAAACGTAAAGGAGAGTGTGCCCTCGTTTGTTGCGTTGACAACGCAACAAACGGGACAAATGTCTTTCGAAAATTACAAATTATTGATTATGAGTTACTTGTAATTCTCTGAAGCGCCTCTGGATTTTGAGACGGGATCAACTATCGTACGGTTGGTTTCTGATTATTCCGTAAGTTTCGTAAGTTGTTAGAAATCTTCGATTACGCTTTTCCAAGGGGCAGGTAGAGCTGTCATGTCGTCAGTGGAAAGGATGTCGTTTTGCTGGTCGTCCCTCAGCGTGTATTTGTTTTTGACTTGGTATTCGCCGTATTGTTCGGCATCACTGACAATGCACAGTTCTTCTATTTTCTTTAGGTTGCCTTTGTCCCAGATGCTGCGTGTGAAGAAGTTCGAGCACCAGGAGCTGCTTCCTCCCTCGAACACATACTTCTTTGATGGGAAGAGCATGATGTTCTGGTAACTGGGTTCGCCCAGTTTGCCCACTCTCTTGAACTCCTTGGCTGTGGCATCCCATATGAGGAGTGTGCTGTAAGTGCGCGATTCGCCCGGTCCGATGAAGATATCGACAAACCCGTCGAAATTGGCATCCATGAAGTGGATAGGAGCATCATCGCCCGTAGCGACTAATCCGTCGTCGGGGTCGGAAAGAGTTTGAATCTGTTTCCCGTCGTAAGAGATGGTCGCCGAGGTGAAGTCTTCTGTGATTGCAATTTCTAATTTGTCGTAGGTGGTGGGGCATTGCGACAGGCGAATCAAGCCGTTTTCGTCGGGGGTGATGGCAGGAGCTTTCATGTTATCTTCTGCTGTCTGTCCGACAGTCTCAGTGATGGCTTCCGTGTTGTTCTCAGATGCAACCTGTTCTTTCGAGGATGCTGAGCCCTTGCCGCAAGCAACCATGATGCTCACGCTGAGGGCCATGGATAAAGCCATGGAAAAGAATGCGGCTAAATGGAATTGGTGTTTCATAACTTCGATTGATGTTTTGTGGTGTATTCATGTGCAAAAATAATAATTTTTTAAGTTAGGACAAAACAATCGCGCTTTGCTTTTCATTGTTGTTTCCTATTTCTTGAAAACCACCTTTTTGATGGTAGACATTGCCTATTCGTTAGATGAAATCGAAGAGGCGTGCCAGTACTTCCATAGAAAAGGTGTGTCAATGGCAAAAAAATGTCTTAAAGTTTGGAACTATTACTATATTTTTCTATTTTTGCCCCAAACTTTCCAGGCACGAATGGCATCGTGGTAAAGAATTAGTGTTCAGCTACTTCAATCCTGCCAAGGAGGTGGGATATGCAGAAAATGTAGATGCATTTGGCTGATAGTTAAATAATTGAGTAAGATGAAAAAGTATCTGTGTCTGTTCCTTTTTTTAGGATTGCTGTTTCTTGGTTGTTCGGACGATCATGAGGAGAAGAGGCAGCCAACAGGAGATTTGATAAAACTTTCCATTATCCCCACCATCAGTACCAATTATGAAGCAGGGATACAATATCTCGGTGTGATAACCGATTTGCCATGGAGGGCCAGCACTTCGGCCGACTGGCTCAGTGTCTCGTCGGCATCGGGCACGGGGAGCAGCAAGGTAGGCGTCAGCTGGAAGGAAAACAAAACGTTGGAGGACCGCCAAGCTAAGGTCGTCTTTTCCGTCAACGGTATGGAAACGACACTGACCGTCACACAGGGCCATAAGGTCGAAGCTTCGCATATCGTGAGTTTCAGACCCATCCTGGGCAATCAAGCGAGAAACGAAGTGGACTCGGTTGAGGTGATTTTCAACAAACCGACAAAAGTGATTGGTCACACACCGCCAGGGGGTAACGGCAGGATGTTTGACGAGGGTCTGCGCTGGCAGTTGCCTATAGGAAAATGGGGCTTAGGTGATGACGTTGAGGTGAGGATGAGTTTTAAGCCGCTCAACGACAGCATTGTCAGCCGGGATACTATCACTGTGCCTTTTTATGAAAAGAAATTCCTGCTGACTGAGCCAGACGATGCTATCAGGAACTCCGCGCTTTCTCTCGACAAGAAGAGCATCTGGGTTGCTGTCACCAATAAGTTGGCCGATAAGAATAAGGTGATGCAGATATCCCTCGATGACATGACAGTGATGAAAAGCGTCAAGATGCCTTTCGACCCCCAGTTTCTTTGCGTCAATCCTTACAATGGACTGCTTTATGTGCTGCCATACAATGGTAATTTCAGTACATCGGCAAAAGACAATTTTAGTGGCTTAGGATATCTTGATTATAGTAATACGGGACATTCCCATTATTTCTGTGTGGTAGACCCAGAACAAGGCAAGATATTGAAGACCATTGATATAGAGCCATCGCTTACAGCCCATCCGCAGTACCCGGAGATTTATCCTGACGAGATAGCGTTCACCAAGGATGGTTTTGGCATTCTCCGCCTGGTGTCGGTTTCGGCTACAGGACTCGAATGGCGGTACATCGACAGTGCCGACGGCGACAAGATAACGCTGAGCGGATATGATTGGTCGGAGCATGAATTCGAAAGGCTGTATTCCAACTACGACTACTCGCGTATCTATGCCAACCCCTATCCCAGGCAAAGCACCTCTCTCGAGTGGGTGAACCGGCAGCATCCTGTGCCTACGGTAATCACCCTTCACAACAAATTCAATTCCGACGAATACTATGCCGGAGGCTATCTGGCCTATCTATCGATGTCGCCTTTTGCCAACAAGGCTTTTATATGTACAAACCCGGCGTGCCAGGTAGTGGTCGGCCTCGACGGTGCTGTGACTTATTCCAAGGTCATCATCGAGGAGACAAGAGGCTCCATGAATGTGTGGGATGAACTGGTGCAGGATAAAGACTATGTTTACAAGATACACAACATGGGCGCTTTTCTGGAACTTCTGGATATGACAAAATCCGAAGTCGTATTTGCTTCTTCTCATCACATAGGCGATTGGAACCAGCTGATGAATTGCCATTTCCTCCCCACAACCGACCAGTTGGTCTTAACCGAGGTACAGGGCATTTGGATTTACAATGCCGCAGCCATCAAAAACGAGGTGAAGAGATAGGTTAGGGGAATTCTGTGGTTTTAGACAATAGAAAGTGTAAGTTCTTCCGAACTCATCGTGTTGAGGCACCATTATAGTGTCTCCGAAAGCCGTCGCCTTGATTCATTCTTATTTTGAATGATTTTTTTGCAAGAATGACAATTTTGCATTAACTTTGCTTCGCAAAGAACGATGACTATGGAAAAAATCAAGTATC
>CAMHEL010000096.1 GCA_946184125.1 uncultured Prevotellaceae bacterium | reverse complement strand
AAGCCGTGGTCGTGGTGGGCGACATCGACGTGGACAAGGTGGAGAAGAAAATCAAACGCCTCTTTGGCTCCATCCCCCTGCCCAAGACAAGGGCCGAGCGAGTGTACTACCCCGTTGCCGACAACGACTCGATGATTGTCTCCATCCAGAAGGACAAAGAGCAGCCCATTGTCCTGGCACACCTCTATATGAAACGCGACGCCACACCTGACAGCGAGAAGAACACGGTGGGCTACCTCAGAGGCAGTTATGTGGACGACCTCATCAGATACATGCTCAACGACCGCCTGAGTGAAATCCGCCAGCAACCTGATGCACCCTTCATAAGCGCTACGGGACGTGCCGGCACCTTCTTCGTGAGCCGCACCAAGGATGCTTTCTCGGTCAGCCTGAGTTGCAAGCAAGACAATATCCTCGGCGGCCTCATCTCGGCTGTGGGAGCTGCGGAGCGTGCCCGTCAGCATGGTTTCACACAGGCCGAACTCGACAGGGCAAAACGGCTCATCATGGCTGCCACCGAACGGCAGTATAACGAGCGCAATGACCGGCGAAACAGTTATTTCGTGAACCGATGCGTGAACAATTTCCTCGACTGTGAGCCGCTCATCTCGGTGGAGTACGACTATGAACTGACCAAACGCTTCGACAGCGAGGTGACGCTCGACGAGGTGAACAAGGCGGTGAAAGAACTCATCACCGACAAGAACCAGGTGATGGCTCTCTACGGCCCCGACAAGGAAAGCGTAGACATCCCATCGAAGGATGCGTTACGGCAGGTGGTGCTCGCCGCACAACGGCAAGACTATGCTCCTTTCCCCGAGGTGGCTGTAGCCGAGAACCTCATCCCGACCCTGCCGCAGCCGGGAACCATCGTCGAGGAGAAACCCTATGACAACTATGGGTTCACCGAACTGACCCTCTCCAATGGCATGCATGTGTATGTGAAGTCGACCGACTTCGAGGCTGATGCCGTGACCATGACCATGAAGGCCGACGGGGGCACCTCGGTCTACCCCGACAGCGACATCCCCAATTTCTCGCTCATCACCAGCGGTGTGACCGAGGGCGGCGTGGGCGACTTCGATGCCATCACCCTGCGACGCATGCTCACAGGAAAGGTGGCACGCGTGAGTCCATCGGTTGGGTCGAGAGGACAGAGCATCTCGGGCTCTTCGTCGGTGAAGGAGATGAAGACCATGTTCGAACTTGCATACCTCTATTTCACACAGCCAAGGCGGGACAATGACGCCTTCGCCGGACTCATCAACCGCACGCGTTCGTTCCTTACCAACCGCAACGCCAGTCCGAAGGTGGACTACAACGACTCCATCAACGCCATTCTCTACAACCACCATCCACGGCTCGAACCCGTGAGACAGGCCACACTCGACAAGGTGAGCTACGACCGTATCCTTGAAATCTATAAAGAGAGGTTCAGCGATGCGTCGAACTTCAAGACGGTGATTATCGGAAAAATCGACATGGAGCAACTCCGACCGCTCATCTGCCAATATCTGGCCTCGCTGCCTTCCACCGGGAAGCACGAACAGACCAACTGGGACAACGTGCCGCGCATCGTGAATGGCACCAGCGTACACAAGTTCGTCAAGGAACAGGCCACACCGCTGGCCAACGTGAGTATCGTCTACACCACCGATGTGGAGTTCACGGCAAAGAACGACCTCACGCTCGACTTCCTGCGCCGTGTGCTGCAAATCGCCTATACCGACTCGGTGCGTGAGGAGAAGGGCGGAACCTATGGCGTGAGCGTGAACTTCGACCTCGACAAGGACGACAAGCCCAACACCACGCTGAGCATAAAGTATAATGCCGACCCGACCCGATATACCGAACTCAACCCCATCATCTACAAGCAGTTGGAGAATATCGCCAATTTTGGTCCGGCTGCTTCATCGATGCAGAAAATCAAGGAATACCTGCTCAAGCAGTACGACCAGATGGTCATCACCAACGACTATTGGGACTATATCGTCTGGCATGAGTTGGAGGATGGTGTGGATTTCGACAAGGACTACAAACGACTGGTGACGGAAACCACCGCCGCCGATGTGCAGCAGATGGCACGCCGCATCCTTGAGGCCAAGCGCTGCATTGAGGTCACCATGCTCTCGAAGTGAACGATACACCTTGTACAGAAATGATTTCAGAAAACGGATGCTTATGTGATTCTTGCAGAAACGACAGACCTTTGGGTGAAATGAGGGCTTCTTTCATAACTTGGCACCCGTAACCCGAACAGCATCACTAGCAAATCCCTTATGGCGGCTTATGTCTGCTGAATATGTCACAAGACTTTATTTCCTATTGAGCAATAAAGTTTATGACAATCAGCGACATAGCCGCCATTTTGTGTTAGGGCAAACCGTCACTTCATCTCTTAGCCTGCCAGACCTATGATCACAATCACAACGAATAAAACGAGGATGATGCCTCTCAGCCAATTGTAGATATAGATAATCCTATCTGCTTTCTGTTTTTCCATATTGATGGCTTTCTTTTGTTTTTTCACTGCAATAGTACGCTTTGGATATTACAAAAGCATTTCAGTAATATGAAGGTTTGGTTATTACAGCGCTTGTAACAAGATTGTAATATTGGCGTAACCGTGTTGCAACAAAAATGTAAAACCTTTGCGGAAAAATAACAGGAGAACAATTTCATGGATTTGATTATCAACATTTTCTCGCTTGTGGGTTCACTGGCATTGTTCCTTTTCGGAATGAAGACGATGTCGGAGGGCCTCGAAAAGTTTGCTGGCGACCGCCTGCGCAGTATTTTGGCCGCAATGACGAAAAACCGTGTGATGGGCGTGCTCACAGGCATCCTCATCACGGCGCTCATCCAATCGTCGAGTGCCACCACGGTGATGGTGGTGAGTTTTGTGAATGCGGGGCTGATGACATTGGTGCAGTCTATTGGCGTCATCATGGGTGCCAACATCGGAACCACGGTCACGGCGTGGATTATCTCCGCCGTAGGTTTCAAGGTCAACATTGCGGCCTTTGCCATCCCGCTGCTGGCCATCGGCATGCCACTGATATTCAGCGGAAAAAGCAATAGGAAGAGCATTGGTGAGTTTATCTTCGGCTTTTCGTTCCTCTTCATGGGCCTGTCGTTCCTTCAGGAGTCAGCCAACGCCATGAACATTGGCGACATGGTGGCCGGCATGCTGGCCCACGTGCCACAGGACTCTTTCTTCACCATCCTCCTTTTCGTCATCGTGGGTGCCATCGTGACCATGATTGTACAAGCCTCGGCAGCCACGATGGCCATCACGCTGATGCTTTTTGGAATGAATATCCCCGGCTTCGGATTTGAACAGGCCGCTGCGCTGGCCATGGGTCAGAACATCGGCACGACTATCACGGCGTTCATGGCATCGCTCACCGCCAATACGCAGGCCCGCCGAGCCGCCCTTGCCCACATGTTCTTCAATGTATTCGGTGTAGTGGCATTCCTCATCGTGTTCTATCCGGCATGCCATGCCGTCAGTTGGTTTGTGGAGACGGTGATGGGTGGCGGCAACGACCTCTACAAACTCTCCGCTTTCCATACCGCCTTCAACATCATCAACACGCTGCTGCTCATCGGTTTTGTCAAGCAGATTGAGGCATTGGTGTGCAAGGTGCTGCCGATGAAGGCTCAGGATGAAGACTACCGTTTGAAGTTTATCAGTGGTGGTCTGCTCTCCACAGCCGAACTGAGCATCGTGGAGGCCCAGAAGGAGATACACAGTTTTGCCGAGCGTTGCAAGCGGATGTTTGGATTCGTGCCAGAACTGTTGCAGATGGAAGACGAGATGAAGTTCAACAAACTCTTCTCACGCATCGAGAAATATGAGAACATCACCGACTCCATGGAGATGGAAATAGCCAGCTATCTGAGCAAGGTGAGCAAAGGCCGGCTGTCGGATGCCTCGAAGAGTCAGATTCAAAAAATGTTGCGGCAGATTACGGAATTGGAGTCCATAGGCGACTCGGTGTACAATCTTGGCCGTACCCTGAACCGCCACCGCTTGCACTGCCAGGAGGCATTCACCAAAGACCAGACCCAGCATATGCTGACCATGATGCAACTTGTGGATGGTGCACTTGCCGAGATGCTGAAGCAGATAGACCAGCCCACGACCAAGAAGAGCGCAAAGACATCCGTCAACATTGAACACGAGATAAACAACTATCGTACACAGCTGAAGAACCAGAACCTCCTGGATGTCAATTCTGGCCGCTACGACTATCAACTTGGCGTATTCTATGTTGACTTCATCTCGGAGTGCGAGAAACTCGGCGACTATGTGATGAATGTGGTGGAGGCAGGGATGAAACGGAACAATGACTATGAGGACACACCGTATAGCGGACAGAGTTAGAACCGTGCGAGTGTAAACCTGATCGTGAGACCTCCACCAGGAGTAGCAAGTGCAGTTGTTGAACCACCATGGACAGCAACTGCATTTTTCACGATGGCAAGTCCGAGACCGGTGCCTCCGATTTTGCGCGAACGGCCTTTGTCGATGCGGTAAAAGCGCTCGAAAAGGTGTTCCAGATGCTTTTCTTCTACGCCAGGACCATTGTCACTTACCAGGAACTCGTAGAAGTGTCGGCCTTCTGTTTCAGTTTCGCTACAGGTTATCTTCAGATGCGATGCTCCGACAGCATAGGCTATGGCATTGTCGATAAGGTTACGGAAGATGCTGTATATCAGGCTTTGATTGCCCAACACTTCCACATGCTGCGGCACTTGGAGTGATGGCGTGATGCCCTTTTCCTGAAGTTGCAGAGAAGTATCGTCGAGCACACTCTGAATGACCTGCAACACATCGACCTGGTGAAATGCCTGCCGTGACATGGCCTTGTTGTCGTCCCAGTCGTCGAGTTTGGCGAGGGCACTCATATCGAGCAGCAACTTGCTCATGCGCTCACTCTGGACATAGCATCGCTCCAGAAAATGCTTCTTCTTATCTTCCTGCATCTCGGGATTGTCGAGGATGCTCTCCAGGTACCAATGTATGCTGGCTGCGGGCGTCTTCAACTCATGTGCTGCGTTCTGCGTCAACTGACGTTTGATGCGCAACTTTTCTTCCTCAGAATGGCGCAATTTCCAATAGAGCATGATGATGGTGTGGCTGATGTCGCCCAACTCGTCATCGGGCAGGCGCCGCTCCAGTTCGTGGTCGAGCTCTTCGCCCTCCTCGGCCTTGACGGCAAACTCACGCAGGTAGCCGATGTGGCGGCTGATGCGGTGGGTGATGTAGTAAAGAACGATGCCCAGCATCAGCGTCAGGACACCAGCAAAATAGATGTATGTGTTGTCGGCCTGCAGCGAGCGTGTCAGTTCGACTGAATAGGGAACGGCAGCCCGAATGATGACGTCGCCGAAGCGAGTGGCAGAATAGAAAAAAGTCTCGTGAGTGGACTGTGACATCCGCTTGATATCATAACCATTGCC
The DNA here is from genome assembly GCA_946184125.1 of uncultured Prevotellaceae bacterium. Classification (GTDB taxonomy): domain Bacteria; phylum Bacteroidota; class Bacteroidia; order Bacteroidales; family Bacteroidaceae; genus Prevotella. The sequence goes on along the minus strand of CAMHEL010000096.1, from coordinate 10,018 downwards.
GGTATGCAAAGCCTGTTGGATTTCAGTTCGCTGGAGATGATTTCCCAATGAATCCACATTGGTATCATAGCTGTCGAGGATGACCCGCCCTTTCTGGTCAATGACAGACACACGGAGGCCTTCCAACTGATGACGTGCCACATAATTTCTAAACAGCTGGCTGTTGGTCAGGCTGTCCTCACCAATCGTCTGCACCATCTCGTAGTTGTACATTTGCAGACGTGAGTGCAAGATGTCAATCTTGTATTCCTTCTCGCGTTGGTACTGATATATGCTGAAGCAGACGGCAAAAAGCAGGAACACACCGCCGATGCTCAGCAATAGATTGCGCTGGAAAGACTTACTTCTCAAAGCAGTAGCCATAACCTACACGTGTCTTTATCTGTTTGCCATAACGCCCTATCTTCTTGCGCAGCCGAGTGATGTTCACGTCCACCGTACGGTCGAGCACCACCACGCCCTGCGGCCAGCAATACTTCAACAAGTCCTCGCGTGAAAAGACCTTGTTGGGATGTTGGAGAAAGAAAGAGAGCAGTTCAAACTCCAGTTTGGTGAAAACCAGTTTTTGGCCGTCACAGGTGACAGTCTTTGCGTTTAAGTCGAGCGCGATGCCTTCATAAACAACCTTACGCTCATCACGGGTTTCCATGGCTTGCTGTGGCAGTAATGACCGTCGGAGCACAGCCCTGACCCTGGCCTTCACCTCTTTCATACTCAGTGGTTTTGCGATATAGTCATCCGCACCGATATTCAATCCTTTCACCAAGTTGTCCTCTCCTTCGAGAGCTGTGACAAAAATGACGGGTATCCGTGCTGTAGAGGAGTTGTTCTTCAACCAACGCACCATCTGGAAGCCAGACATCTCACTCATCATCACGTCAAGCAGAATGAGTGAATAATCCTGTAGGGGCATTTCAAGCGCTTCCTCAGCCGAACAGGCTGTATCGACCTCAAAACCCTCAGTCTCAAGATTGAATTTTAGTATCTCACAGATATCCAACTCATCATCTACAACAAGTATTTTCATAAGCCATCAGCATTATTTGCAAAAGTACTGATTATTTCCCTAAACCAACAAGAATTGGTATTACAATGTTATGATATTTTGTCGGTCTATGGCGGTCATACTAACTGAACAGTATTTTCTCTACCCTTGGAGAGACAAGTAGATGAACAAAAGTAGATAATCACAACGGTTGACGTAGAAATGAATGTTGCGTTTCTCAAAATAGGGTGTGATGGACTTCTCTGAAAGATTTTTTCTAATCGGCTTGCCGATGCCACTTTTTATGCTTATCTTTGCAATGTCGTGGATGATTTTACTTGTCTTAAAGTGCAGCACTAAAGCAAGTTAAATAAATCCGACATGTCAAAATCATGAGCAACTATTTGTTACTCAGGAATTTATAAAAATGTTTAACTTGTTTAACTAAAGTGCTGCGAATATAGGAACAGTGAAGGATATGAAAGAAAGCAGGAATTATTGGATGCATCGCATTTCGTATGAACGCGAGGTTAAACAGGCGTTATTGGATAAAAAAGGAATATTGATGACAGGATGGGGGCTTGCATCGTCCCAGTTTTTCCTTGATAGTGTTTATCGAAAAGACAAACAGGCTTTTGATGCTGTTTATGAGGAAGTATATGGAGGTCTCCCACATAATAGATATTTCCTGTATATGTTTCTCAATGAATTTAAGAAAGGAGACTATGTCCTTGTTCCTGGGGTTAAAGACTTCAGTATCTACGAAATCATTTCAGAATGTCCTTCGCCGAAAGAACAAATTTGGGAAAACGTAGGAGACATTGCGGAGGAATGCAATTTGGAAAGAAGACCAGACGGTGTTATTTGTCGCAAAGATACACACGCAGAACTTGAGCTTGGATTCTTTTGGAAAGTGAAACCTGTAGAAAAGAATGTTTCACGAGAACTATATGCTATGGATAGTTTGCGGAGGCGGATGAAATTTCAGGGAACGGATAATAACTTGACGGTACTGGGGCATGAAGTGGAGGAAGCAATCAGGAGATATAGGGAGGAAAAGCCTTTGAATTTGCGTCAGGAGATCACAAAAGATGTATCATGCCTGGTATTGCAGAAACTGCAAGCCATGTCGAGTGACAGGTCTTTCGAAAAGGTCGTGGAATACTATTTGAAGAGGATTGGAGCAACAAGGACATTCATACCGGCCAAGACGCTCTTGGGTAAAGAGCAAGGTGATGCCGACGTTGTTGCCGATTTCGATGAATTGCAAGTCAGAACGATTGTTCAGGTTAAGCACTATCTGAAAGAAGTTGATGAGATGGCAGTCAGACAAATCGTGAATGCAAAGAGTAGTTACGATGATTCTAACTACACACTGATTCTCTGGGTTGTAGCAGCCTGCGATTCCTTTACAGAGCAAGCGCAGAGATACGCGGAAGAGAATGGCGTCCGACTGATAGGAGGTTCCGAGTTCGCAAATTCTTTGTTGGATGTCGGCCTTGGCTCTTTTTAACCATAATAACCGCTTCGTGGAAAGTGTTGCCAAGCTGTATCTGACCTAAGTTTATGAAGTTGTTTTAAGCATTCATTGACACAACCGATGACTTGATTCTGAAAAAACGGGAAAGAACCGCCATTATAAAGCACATATGACTACAGGTGTGAGCTGATTTTCATTCTTTATGCTACGGGTTTTCCAGAGCCTTCTGTCGAAGAATGTCAAGAGGCTCACACTCTTTTACACTATATCAGGTAGTGGAAGGCGGCAGCACCATTGAGGCCATCACGGTCTGGAAAAGGCAGGTCAAGAATTTCTAAACCAACAAGACTCCCGCCGCACGACGCATCGATGGCACCATGCGGCGGGAGTGGTTACTACATTCATCCAAAGAGATTGAATGGGACTATTTCTTCTATGCCTTTTTCGCTGCCCAGTTCCACTATGAAAGCGTGCGACGACTCGAAGTCATAACTACCAATTTCAGTTACACCCGATGGAATCGTTATCTTTTCTATTCCAGAATGGCCCAAATTTAGTTTATAGTAAGCCCTTACCGACATGTATCCGCTATCCGTGTCAGTGTTTGCAGATGATATAAATATCACTTGATGATCCTTTCATCACTTGCAGTAATTCTTTCGATGAATATTAATAATCAGGTTGTCCTCCGCATCCAATCTGTCCATCAGTTCATCAAAAGAATGTTCCAATTTGAACGCCAATTCCTCAGGGTACAAAGGATATAGTTGGTAAAAGGCCACTTTCTTGCCGAACAGCCCCAATTTCAGCGGTTTCACCTCCTGTCCGTTTTTTCCCATGGAAGACAATAGTACACAGGAATTGAATCCTGTGTTTTCTGCCACAGGACTTCCATCATCAGTCAGTTGGACATCGTGGCTTTCGCAAAGCCAGTCTTCTGCCCTTATGGGCAGGCGGGCGATGGTCTTCAGCATTCTGATAGGCCAGTAGTCTTCTTCCTTGTCCGATTTTATATTCCAATCTTTGGGAAGGAAGATGACGTATTCTGCCCTGTCGCATACATACGAGCTCAGATCTTTAGGCACATTCATCTTATATGCCCCTGCGCCCATTGTGACAAGTTTGTAATAGGGCTGTTCCTCTGTAGGCTTGACAATGACGATGTCGCAATGGATGTCGGGAGAGACCATTTCATGTCCCACTAAATCGGATTCTCCGTATTGCTGCTCAATGTATGCGGAAACCTTATTCATTTCTTTTTCCGAGTAATAATACTGTGGAACAGTTTCTTTCCTGTCTTCTTCCATGGATTTTGTTGTTTGAGCGCAAGTCAATGTGACGAACGCGGTTATAAATAATATGTTGATGTACAATCTTTTGAATAACATTAATTTCAGCTGTCTTTATGGTTCAATTCACAAAACCGGGAAGTTGTCATGACAAGCACATTCGACATACTGTTTCACCTGACAATCCTCGCCTTCTGCAAGTCTGTCATATCGTCCCAGAACATCTCTGCGTCTGCATCTGTGAAGCCCTCATTGGCCATTTCACCAAGAATGGCCTCCAGCAGTTCACTATCTGTCAGGTGCAGTCCGTCTGCCACATCAATGGGACTGGCCACGATGTCGCCGAGTGAGCCGACATGAACGTTGGTCACACTGATGGTGCCGCCATTCTTTCGCACATTAATGCGGATGTTCGCCCCATATTCCGGCTTGATGTCCTTCAATTGCCGAAACAGAGTATTGCCCTGAAAGTCATTGGGATTGACGGATTGTATGAGTTGCATTAGTGTCATTCGAACTCCTCCCTCAATCGTTTTGGCAGTTTCGAAAGCACCCGTTTGTATGAGTCACTTATCCACAGCCTGACAAGGGCGTCATCCATCATTTCCAAATAGATGTCGTTCCAGTGTACCTTATTCAGGTGATAGGCAGGACGCACTCCCTCATACCACTCCCTCAGTTGTTGTCCCATTTCCGGCAACAGCTTGACGGCACAGGTAGGCTCGGGTGCTTCGAGCCATATATGCAAAAAAATCTTTCCTCCTATCCGGAAGACCAACCAATCGGGACCATACGGCATGTCCTCCGTGGTCCCTTTTAGCGTCAATGCATATTCACGCACTTCCTCGATGTTCATAGTGCTTTCTTTTCACATTCTCCCACAAAAGTAAGTATAAAAATCTGTTCAGACAAAAAAAGCAAGTTTTTTTCGGGTTTATCAGCTAATGGGAACGATTTCCAGTAGCGATACGGAGAAAATACCGTTCCGGTAATGACAAAAAAGGGGAAAAGTTGGTGTAATATGCCCAAAATTGCTTACATTTGCAGTGTCCACGAAAAACAGGGAAATTCATCGGATAAGAGCGAGAAAACTAATAAAGCATCATAAAAATATGAAACGACAAATACTATGCCTGCTGCTTGTATGGACAAGTTTTAGTGTTGCGAATGGACAGCAAACACTGACTGTGGCACAAGACGGCAGCGGCGATTTCACCACCATACAGGCCGCCATCAATGCCGCACCCGCTGGCGAGAAGACAACCATACACATCAGTGAAGGCGTCTATGCCGAACAAGTGGTGATTGGTTCGAAAACAATGCCGTCCGACAAGAAAATCAGTCTGATTGGTGCCGGTATCAGCAAGACCATCATCACCTCCAAGGCAGGAATGGCCACAGGACTCCGCTTCGACCAGACACCGGCGCTTAGTGTCTATGCAGAAGATTTCTATGCCGAGGGCCTCACCCTGCAGAACACCGCGGGGCGTGGCGGCGGTCAGGCACTTGCCCTCTATGTGGCCGGCGACCGACAGACATACTACCGCTGCCGCATAGCCGGCTATCAGGATACCCACCGTACAAAGAAACACACACGCAGCTTTTACAAAGACTGCATCATAGAGGGCGCCGTAGACTACATCTATGCAGGCGGCACCTGCTGGTTCGACCATTGCACACTGCACTGTGTGGGCGCAGGCTATATCACCGCACCTGAGGATATCGAACCCTACATCTTGTCATCGACCGGAAAGCACATCCAGCTCGGTTTCATCTTCTCCAATTGCACCGTGACCAAAGAAGCGGATGTGGATGACGGCAGCGTCTACTTAGGACGCTGCTGGGCACCCGGCAAGTGCGGCAGTCTCTTCCTCAATTGCCACCTTGGAAATGCCATCCATCCAAAAGGATGGGCTGAGATGGGAGGCAACACAGGGGAGAACTCTTTCTTCGGCGAATACAACAGTACCGGTGATGACGGAAAACCCGTGAATGTGACAAAACGCATCAGTTGGAACCAACAGTTGGACCACGACAGCTATGAGCGAGTGAACACCTGGGCAAAAGTGGACAAAGGCTTTTGCATGCTCAGAGGCACCAAGCCTTTCAATCCCGAGGAAGTCATCGCCAGTCATCATCAGACCACTGCCGATGACTACGCCCCACTGGAGTCCCGACTGCTCGCCTTCCCCACCGCCCGCGGGTTCGGCAAGTACGCTCGCGGTGGACGCGGAGGGAAAGTGGTGGAAGTGACCAATCTGCAAGACAGCGGCGAGGGCTCCTTCCGCTGGGCTTTGCAACAAGGCCGCGAGAATGCCACCATCGTGTTCAGGGTGAGCGGTACCATCGAATTGAAAAGCGACATCCGCGCCAAACTGAAAAACGTGACCATCGCCGGTCAGACAGCCCCTGGAACAGGCATCCTCTACCGGGGAGCCAAACTCAACCTTGGAGGGTCGAGCAACCTCATCATCCGCAACATTCGCGGACGTATAGGCATGTATGGCGAAGACTTCCGCCAAGGAGGGAGCATCGGCATTGAAAATGCCGACACACTCATCATCGACCACTGCTGTTTCGGATGGAGTGCCGAAGAGAACATGACCGTCTACGACAACCACTTCACCACCGTTCAGTGGTGCCTGGTGCATGAGGGCCTATACAACGCCAACCACCATAAAGGGGTGCGTGGGTATGGCTCGCAATGGGGCGGTTCACCCGCCACCTTCCATCACAACCTGCTGGCCCACAACATGAGCCGCTCCACCCGTATCAACGGGGCAAGCAACAGTGAGCGCGACCGCAACGTGTTTTTGGAGTATTACAACAATGTGAACTACAACTGGGGGCGAACTGGTGCCTGCTACGGAGGAGAGAACGAAGCCGGCCCCGAGAGTTCTCACGAGTGCAACTTTGTGGGCAACTACTACAAGCCCGGTCCCGGTTCACCCACGACGGATAACGTGTTTGTGAACATCACCAACAACAGGAACAGAAAGACCTCGACGGGGCCGTCCAGATGGCATTTCAGCGGCAATGTGATGGAGGGAGACAGCATCGCAACGAAAGACAACTGGCAAGCAGTGAAGAACAGCACCGCCTATTCATTGGACTCCTTGCGGAGCAACGCCCTTATCACCAGACAGGAAAAGTATTACTGGCCGAGAGGCAATCAATATGACTACACCGACTATCAGACACCGACGGAAAGCGCCGAGCAGGCATTTGAGCATGTGCTCGGCAAAGTAGGCACCATCAACCGTGACGAGGTGGAAAAGCGCATCATCAGAGAGGTGGCCAGCGGCGAGGCATATTACCAGGGCGACTCAAAAAAAGGGGCCGGATTCATTGACACACCACTCGATGCAGAAGGCTGGGTGGAATATGAGAAGGCCGAAGCCCCTGCCGACGAAGACCATGACGGCATGGCCGATGCATGGGAGACAGACAACGGATTAGACCCCCAGAACCCCGATGATGGCCGGCTGGTGATTACGCGCGAGGGGTACACCGCCCTGGAAGTCTACCTCAACAGCCTGATGGGAGAAATCATCCCCATTGAGTACAAAAAATAATTGCTTTATGCGATTCACCTTCCCATCGCGAGGTTCTAAAGATTATTTTCGGTATTTCATCGAGTTTAATGTGCAAATATAACCACTTTCCTTGTTACCTACTCAACTTCGTGTTAAGCAGATCACATAATTGCAGCGGACTTATTGTAAGATCATCGGCTGGCAGGGTTTCTGTAACGCCAGCTATTCTTTTATTCATCTTTCGAATCGTACGGCCCGCACTGCTTGCATCATTCATTTTCTGAAATTCAATTTCTTTTTTATACCTGATACCTATCTGTTTGGTTGACATTACATTTGTCAGGTAGAATTCTTCCACATCCGCGAAACGAACTTCCCATTTCTTCATTCCGCTATCCATAATAACACTTTCGTTTGTTATAATGCAAAAGGGCTTGTGAATTATTCTTTCCCTCAGCATGAGAAAAGCAAAGCAAAGTCCGCATATACCAAAGAACAGGATACCAGCCCATACAATGAATGAATTATCTCCATTCAAAAGATAAAAGATTCCCATTGCTACAAATGCGAAACTCACAGCCATCATGGCTAAGTTTTTCCGAATTGAATGATATATTCTAATCTCTTCCATAAATCCGATTTTTCTTTCTGGTGACAAAGATACGACATTTTCCTGAAATCAGCATCCAAAGATATAAGGAAAACCAGGAAACAGACACTTTGTACAATAGAGCGCATACACCAGATAGAATAACGGAAGACATTGCGGTAGTTTCAAGAAATCTTGTGTTTCAAGTGATAGATTGACAACTATTTTCCCATCTTTCTTATCATCAACCTATAAAAAAATTAGGCAGAATATCCAAGAAAGATTTCCTCTGCTTGAGGATTTTGATTATTTTGATTATCTTTGGATGCTGATGTGCTAAGCGCATGAGAAAACAAACAGAAAATTACGACACGATATGGGAACAGTTACAACGAGCATAAGGAAAATCAAGGTGGGCAACATCGGTGCATGGCTCACCGACCAGCTGCGCCAGCCGGGATGGTTCTCCAACCTTATAGTAAGCCGCCAGGCTTGGGGTGCCTTCTCCATCTATGCGCACAAACGCAGGAGCGACGGCAAGGCTAAGATGGCCTACTCCACCCGCGTGTCCGCACAAAAGGCTGCCGACAGCATGGGCAGGAAACACAACGCCCCTTTCGCTGTGTACAAATGCCTGTTCTGCGAAGGATGGCACATTAGCAAGATCGGTGGCAACAAAGCGATGCCTGTTTCTTCGACCAAGGAAAAGGTCGACGTGATGGATTCCATCAAAAATATGGACCCGCATGACAGCACCAGTCTGGACGTGGACAAGGCACTTGCCACAGGCATCCCCGACATCCATCCGGCATACGGCGGACTGAGAGGGCGAACGCTCTCTTCCAGCAGGCAACTGTATGCATGGAAGAAGCTGAAAGAGGCAGGTCTTCAACAGGTCATCGACCTGAGGGCCGACTACAGTTCAGATTTCTACAGCGAACTGTGCAGGAAAACAGGTGTGGAATACTTCCACTATCCTGTTGCCATCCAGAGGATGGAGGAAATGGTGGACCTTTTCCCAAAACTGTGCGAACTCATCGACCGTGGCAACTTCTATATCGCCTGCGCCATGGGACTGCACCGCACCGACATCGCCCTCTGCCTCTACTGGGTGTTCTACGCCGCCGACAGAGGCATCGCTCCCCCACCCCTCCAGGGCTACCGCAAGGACAAGGGACTGGGCACGGAAAAAATCATGAGGGCGCTCAACGCCTTCTACAAGCTGAAGACCGAACGGGACGGCAAGGTTCCCATCCCCATGGAGGTCTTCAAGGAGCGCAAGGACATCATCAATGAACAGAACAGGGCCATCGGGTGACGTGACCGTGGAGACCAAGGAGAAGAATCCGTTCAACCAACCGGACACGGAGAAGGACGTTCCGTTCTAATCCGCCATTACTATGTCATCCTGAGGGGGAGGGGGCGAGAGCGCTCTCCCCTACCATAGCCCGCTATGCTCCTTTGTCAGAAAGAAAAAATCTGCATCCAAAGATAATGAAAGCCGAGAACAAAATGAAATGAACCCGTTCATTTCTTTTGCCGAGGCGCATCTTATCTTATGCAAACAAATCACAAAATACTATCATCTAATTTTGATCACCTACTTATCACATTTTCATTGGAAAGGAACTGTTGCCAAAAGGATTTGGTATTACCATGGTCGAAAGCACAGCCCCCGCACCAAGGAGCGACAAAAAGCCAGAGAGCATTGTCGCGTTGCATGTTTTCCCAAGAAGGTACGCTGTTGCATTCAGGCAGAGCCGTCATCTTGTTGGGATGAGCTTGCCGCAGTCTTTGGAAGTCAGCACTTTGTGATATGTGCGTGGTATTGTTGTCAGGGTAGCCATCACGGGCTACGATATCCACGTATTCATCGCCAGGATACCAGTCGTCGTCACCCATTTCCGATGTCCATACCCAGATGAGATTGTGGATGCCTGCTTCACGGAAATAGTTAAACATATAGCGATAGAGTTGCTTGTAGGCTTCACCGTCTTCGGCACCCCACCAGAACCATTTACCTGAGGCTTCGTGAAGTGGTCGCCATATAATGGGGATACCCTGACTCTGATAATAGAGCAACAAATTTGCCACCCCCTCCAACTTCCGTTGGAAAATATTGTTTTCGAGCGTCCCCTC
>CAMHEL010000095.1 GCA_946184125.1 uncultured Prevotellaceae bacterium | reverse complement strand
TTAACAGAGAGAGGATTAAAAAACGCTACGCTTAGGAAAAAGGTATAAAAAGTATAAAAAGCTGATGGTTCACATGTTAAACGCTCATGCTTAGGAAAAACACCTTACGGTGTCTCAAAAAGGAAGAAATTAGCATTGCTAATTTAGAACTTATAAATCAGCAAACAAACTAAGGAGCGCGGGATCTCCGAGCATGCGAAACCGCTTTTCGTTTTTCGGTCTTAGACGAGCTAAGACCCTACGGAGGGGCTGGGGGGTGGCTTTCGAAATGGATTTCTTTCGAACTCATTGGTAGGGTCTTAGCTCGTCTAAGACCGCTATACCTTCGTACTATTATCTCTTGTCTTTCATCGGCATTTGACAAGCAAGATGCCCTACCTTGGCGCAGGGGATTGCTTTTCGTTTTTCGGTCTTAGACGAGCTAAGACCCTACGAATGGCACGGGGGGATGGCTTTCGTCTTTCGGCATTTGACAAGCAAGATGCCCTACCAATAAGTTCGAAAGGATTGGTTTCGGAAACAGTTCTCGAAAATGGCTTCGGAGACACCATGCATAGTGTCTCTACACGCTGAGATAGGATGTGGCATTTGGCAAAATAAGTTTGGAAAGATAGCATTCAATGGACACTCCCCCTTCGCCACTATAGGGTCTTAGGTACCTTTGTACCGACGATGCTGCAAGTGGTGCTGACGGAAAATTGATGGCTTTTTCTCAATTATAGCATTTTTTATTCAAAAAAAGATTAACTTTGCACATGTCATATCAAAAATGTTGAAAATGCGAGGGAATTTATTGAAAATAAGGAATTTTGGTCCGATAGGCCAAGGCCTTTCTGAAAACGATGGTTTCATCACTTTTTCTAAAGTGATGGTGTTCTGTGGTCCTCAAGGGGCAGGGAAGAGCAGCGTCGCCAAATTGTATTCCTTATTCTCATGGTTGGAAAAGGCCTTGGTAAGAGGTGATTTTACAGAAAGATATATCATGGGGTACAATCGTTTTGTCAACAATTATTGTGCCTATCAGAACATCCAGCATTATTTCAGGTCGGACACATTCTTGCATTTCAAAGGGAATGCATACGAGATGATTTTTGAGCAAGGGAAGCTAACCGTAAAGAAGAATGACCAGAATATGTATCTCCGTCCTCAGATAATGTATGTGCCAGCAGAGAGGAACATCCTCAGCGTATTGGAAAAGGCGGAGAATGTCAGAGCCCTTCCTCCTTCTCTTAATACCCTAATGGATGAGTTTACCAAGGCTTGCAGAGAGTTGAAGGGTGATTTGGAGTTGCCCATCAATAATGTTTTTTTCAGATACGACAAACTCAACAAGATGTCTTGGGTGAAGTCAAATGGCTATTCGGTCCGTATTCAAGAGGCTTCAAGCGGTATGCAGTCGCTGGCACCCCTTTTTATTGTTCTGCGACATCTGTCGCAGACGATTGGAGTCAAAGAAACATCGAAAAGCCAAAAGGAGCGTGAGGACATCAGAAAGCGCATCGATGAATTGCTGAAGGACGACAGCCTCGATGCAGAAACGCGACAGTTCCTCATCAGCCAGATAGCAGACAACAGCAACCAATACCTTCTCAGTATCGTAGAAGAGCCGGAGCAAAATTTGTATCCTACATCTCAGCGGCATGTTGTCAATTTTCTGTTGTCACTGACATCGGAGAAAGACAATCAATTGGTGCTGACGACGCACAGTCCTTACATCATCAATTATCTAACTCTTGCCATCAAAGCACATGGACTGTTATCTCGGATTCCTGAAGAAAGAAAAGCTGAAATAGGACGAATAGTACCTGTCGCAGCATGTATGGATGGAAAGGATGTCGGGGTTTTTGAACTGACAGAGGACGGCATTATCAAGGAATTGGCAAAATATGACGGGATGCCATCTGATGAGAATATGCTTAATGCTCACTTGAATGAGTGCAACGAACTGTTCAATCAACTGCTTGATTTAGAGGAAAGCCTATGATGAAGGTCAATTTCCTCGCTCAGGAACACAGAAGAGAGCCGATGAAGTCGGACCTGCTTCTTGGGCTTTGTGACCCAGAGGGTGAGCAGTGTGCCTATTCCACCACAGAACATGGAATAGACAAGTGGTGTGCCACGATTCATAATCCCAACCAGAAATCTTTATTTTTTGTTGCCATAGACAAGAATATCCTCATCCGCAAAGAAAATGGAGATTTGGAAAGCACATGTGACGGTATGATTTTTATCCCAGAGACAAGAGAAATCTCGTTTGTCGAGCTAAAAGACTATCGTGTAGGTGGTGCTTTAGCTGATGCAGAAAGGCAATTGCTGTCAACGATTAGTTTTTTTCTTGCCAATCACAACTATGAGGATTTCCATTCGCGTAAAGCCTACATATGCAATCCTCATCACCCACATTTTGCCTTTTCAGCAAGAGAAAGAATCTGTGAGTTTCGAAAAAAGACCCATTTCAGACTGATGCCACAAGCAACTATCAAATTGTAATGCCAAATTGCTGGATTGAAAATTGATCCCGGCTTTGCCGATTGAAGATTGAAAATTGAAGATTGAAAATTGTTTTTGGCTGCATCTCAGTAATTGAAACGGTTTTCATTGCGTTCGGTTTGCACGATTCCTTGCGTTTCAATCCTTCCGAACTCAGCGTGTAGAGACACCATGTATGTTGTTTCCGAAAGGAAATATGTTGTTTTGGAGGGGTATAAACGATTGATTATAAGGCTTTTGCCCCTTCAGGGCGATTTGGTGTGGCCGGATTAAAAACCCAGGGCGTTGCCCTGGGCTGAGAGCGTGTTGCCCCGTTGGGGCGCCGTTGCTTTCGGACAAAGTCGATTAGCCTAAAATTCTTCGGGAAAAATCGATTAGCCGCGCCACTGTAGGGTCTTAGCTCGTCTAAGACCGCTATACCTTCGTACTATTATCTCTTGTCTTTCATCGGCATTTGACAAGCAAACTGCCCTACCGTGGCGCGGGGGATTGCTTTCGTTTTTCGGTCTTAGACGAGCTAAGACCCTACGAATGGCACGGGGGGTTGGCTTTCGTTTTTTCGGCATTTGACAAGCAAGATGCCCTACCACTAAGTTCGAAAGAAATCCTGATTATCAATCCAATTTTTTCCTACTATTATTCGGCGAAAAAAGAAATATGTTGTATTTTTGCATGATAATAGCAGAATAATAGCAGAATAGCAGATAAGACCTCCTTAAACCATAAAGGAACTATATCATCTACACCATCATATAACTATCATCTATATCGTATTAGGCTAAATAAGGCCATGGAAGCCAATGGGCCAAAAGAAATGCCCTATCAAAATCAAGCAAACTAACATCTAAACTCCTAAACTCACAGAATGATACCATGCAAGATATAGACAAGAAGCAGATGCTCCCTATGGGCACGGTGCTCGACAACCGTTACCGCATCGTGCGGTATCTGGCATCGGGTGGCTTTGGCAACACATACGTGGCTGAGGACAGCCGCTTAGGCGGTGAGGTGGCCATAAAAGAGTTTTTCATTCGTGGCACCAACCACCGCTCCGAGGACAGAACGACTGTAGACGTGAGCAATGCGGACAACCGGGAACTTTTCGATGTTCAGTTGGGGAAGTTTAAACGTGAGGCCTCGCGTATTTTCAAACTCCATAACGACCATATCATTCATGTCTTTGACCTTTTCGATGCCAACGGCACGTCGTATTACGTGATGGACCTTGTCAAGGGCACGTCTTTGGCAGAGCAAGTACGTCAACAACCTCTTTCAGAGACCGAGGCCCGTGATGTCATTATGCAGGTGCTCGACGCGCTGAAAACGATTCATGCCAACGGGCTCTACCACCTCGACATCAAGCCCGGCAACATCATGCGCGACACCGATGGCCACTGCACACTGATTGACTTCGGCGCCTCGAAACAGCTTACCGCTGAAGAGCGCAGCACCTATTCATCGTCGTTGATGGCCTATACGCCAGGCTATGCCGCTATTGAACAAATCGCCCAGCAGACAAAGAACATCGGCCCGTGGACGGACATCTACGCCCTCGGTGCCACTTTCTACTGTCTGCTCACGGGTAAACGTCCCCCCGAGGTGGATGCCGACGACACGGCGCCCGATGGCCGGCAGTTCTCCTATCCAGCAGGAGTGAGCGAGCGGTCGCGCTGCGCCATCTCCGCCATGATGAACCCCTCGCGCAGGCTCCGCCCGCAGAGTGCCGAAGAGGTCATCGCCTTGTTGGATGGCGGCAGCATTGTGCCCCAACGGACAACGTCCTCTTCGTCCATGGATGACGAAACCCTGGTTGTCGGCCCAAGGCCCGTTCCTGTCACAACAGGCGAAACCGGTGGCAGCGGTCCGTACCATCAGGAAGAAAACAAATCCTCCAAGAAAAAGTACATCGTTGCGGCGGTTGTTGCCGTGGCAGTCATTGTTGGTGGTGTGCTCTTTTGGAATAATCAGTCAGAAGACAACGAAATCCAGCAATTTGTAGAACAGGCAGTCGAAAATAGAGGGGATTCGCAAGGCCAAGAAACAGATACTCTCGCTGAGGCTGCCGAAGCCGCTGGTGAGGCTGCCGAAGCTGCTGCCGATGCTGCCGCTGAGGCCGCTGAGGCATACGAGGAGGAGTACATACGACCCGGTAGAATTGTCCTGAATGGCGTCTTGAATGGCGACGATGTGACGTTCGAGCTCTATACTTCTGACGGTTCCAATGTGAGTGGTGATTTTTACAACAAGACCATCAACGTCTCGTTTGCTGTGGCAGGCACTTATACAAGTGATGAGATGAACCTTCACAGCGTGAACCACGGGAGTTGGCGCTTTGTCGCCAACAACTATGGCGGCACTTTTGAAGGCTATGCCTCAAACGGAAAAGTAACATACGATATGAAAGTAGAATGAAACACCATATTATGACAATTTATTTGCCCCTTATTTGGATTGGAGCATTAGCCACTGCCTGTTTTGGTCCTAAAGAAGAGCCAACGACGCCAGACACCCACAAGGCTCCGTCGCACCAGGTCGCCAATAAGCCAGACAGCGTGCTGAAGTTGAGAAAAGAAAGCACCGTCGTAGACAGCGTGTTCCACAGCAAGGTGCTTGGAAGCACCCGTGACTACACCGTCTACCTGCCGCCATCCTACCATAGTGACCCGCAACGCGAATATCCCATTCTCTATCTGCTCCACGGCATGTTGGATGATAACCGTTGCTGGATGGAGCGAGGCCAATTGCAGACCGTTGCCGACTCTCTTATCGCACAGGGCAAGTGTTGTGAGATGATCATCGTTACCCCATGTGCTGGCGGTAAGGCCAATGTGGACTGGAACGGTTATTTCGACATGCCTGGATGGGCGTACGAGACGTTTTTCTTTAAGGAATTCATGCCATTCATAGAAACACATTTCAGAGTGAGCAAGGCCAAGGGGCAGCGTGCCGTGGCAGGTCTGTCGATGGGTGGAGGTGCCGCAACAAGTTATGCACAACGCTACTTGGGGATGTTCTGCGGATGCTATGCCATGAGTGCGCTGATGGATATTGTGCCGTTGCCCGGCAGCAAAGCCGGAAAGAACAGCAAAGTGGGAAAGATGAGCACGTCGGTAGCGGAGAAGAGTTGCATAAAATTCGTTCAGAATGCCAGTAAGACCACCCTTGACAGTTTGCGCCAGGTGAAATGGTATGTTGATTGTGGAGACCGTGATTTCCTCCTTCAGCGCAACCGTGAATTCATTGCAGCCATGAAGGCGAAGAAGATACCGCTCAATGTGCAGATACGCAAGGGCACTCATTCTTGGCAGTATTGGCATTCAGGCCTTTTCATCTGTTTGCCATTCATCTCAGAATGCTTCGGCTTCGCCGAATAAGAATAAAGATTGAAGATTTGTTCCGGCTTCGCCGATTGAATATTGAAGATTGAAAATTTCATGAATTATTGCTTGTAATTAATTGTATGCCAATTATTTGTGTTACCCCACCCCCAGCCCCTCCCCTTCGATGGGAGGGGAGCTCCTGACGGTTTTCGAATATCTTCCTTTCGGAATATATCATTCGAAGCTATTTGTTTAGAACAAATACTTTTAGTAATTAATAGGGTGTCCCCTTGACTGATTTATTTGGCACCGCCGAAATCAATCATCTTAAATTTTTGATATTCAATGGACACCGCCGAAATCAATATTTAATTTTCAATCTTCAATCTTAAATATTTAATTTTCAATCTTCAATATTCAATTTTCAATATTAAATATCTAATTGGCGCAGCTCTATGATAGGTCTACCAATATGCGGAAGACTTTTCCGGGGGCGGCTGCCCATTGCTCCATGGCTGTGGAAGCCTCTTCGGGCTTTACTACCTTGGAGATGAGGCTGTCGACGGGGCAAGTGCCTTTTTGGAGGTAATGGATGACGGCACGGAAGTCGGAGGGCTGTGCGTTGCGCGAGCCGCGGATGTCGAGCTCTTTCTGGACGAAGAATTTGGTCTGGAAGGCCACTTCCGTCTTGGCGTATCCGATGCATACGGTGCGGCCGGTGAAAGCCACCTCGTTGACAGCCATCTGGTAGGTCACGGTGCTTCCCACGGCTTCGATGACCACGTCGGGACCGAAGCCGCCGGTGATGTCCTGCAGCCGTGCGTGGACATCCTCTGTGAGCGTGTTGATGGTGTGCGTGGCCCCCATCTGTTTGGCGATGGCGAGTTTCTCGTCGTCGATGTCGGCAGCAATCACGGTTGCCCCTCTCAGTGCGCTGCGCACCACGGCGCCCATGCCCACCATGCCACATCCGATGACCATCACGGTGTCGATGTCGGTGACCTGTGCCCTTGACACGGCGTGGAAGCCCACGCTCATCGGTTCGATGAGGGCGCATGTGCGTGTAGAGAGGTTGTCGGCCGGTATGATCTTCTGCCAGGGCAGTGCGATGCGCTCTCGCATGGCTCCGTTGCGCTGCACGCCGAGCGTCTCGTTGTGTTGGCAGGCGTTGACCCGTCCGTTACGGCATGAGGCGCAGTTGCCGCAGTTGGTGTAGGGGTTGACAGTCACCACCATGCCCGGTTTGAGGCTGTCGGGCACGTTGTCGCCCACCTTCTCGATGATGGCGCCCACCTCGTGCCCGGGTATGACCGGCATGTGCACCATCGGGTTGCGGCCAAGGAAGGTGTTGAGGTCGGAACCGCAAAAACCTACATATTCAAGGCGCAGCAGCACCTCGTTGTCGCCCATCACGGGCTCTTCGCTCTGGATGACGGCCATCTGCCGCTCCGCTGTGATTTGTATTGATTTCATCTTTTTAATATTGAAAATTGAAGATTGAAAATTATTTCGGCTGCGCCGATTGAAAATTGAAGATTGAAGATTGATAATTAGGGTCGGGGCACCGATTGATTATTCGCACACGCACCCTTTCGTTATCGGCATTTGACAAGCAAGATGCCGTACCATGGGTCTGGGGGATGGCTTTCGTCTTTTCGGCATTTGACAAGCAAGATGCCCTACAGAGATGGAGGATCCCGAAACCCACAGTGGTGGAAGCCCCCGAAACCTACAGTGGTGGAAGTCCCCGAATTCTCAGAAGTAATGTCTAAACTCCCAAACTCCTAAACTCCCAAACTCCCTCAAGAACATCTAATCTTCGCAATCTCTCAACTATTTTTCCATCTCATGCCCATCTGCGGTCCGATGATGCGTTTCACCTCTTCCACGAGGGCGGGGTCGGCAGGTGAGTTGACGTACTCGATGTTGCGCAGCACGTTGTCGGGATTGGCGCTGCTGAAGAGTGTGGTGGCGATGCGTGGGTTGAGGCTTGTGGCATACTGCATGGCGAGTTTCTCGATGGGGTAACCCTGCTCTTGGCAGTAAGCGGCTGCACGCTGGCATGCCTCGCGCAGTGCGACGGGCGCCGGGTGCCAGTCGGGTGCGCCACGCTGTGAGAGGAGTCCCATGGACAGCGGTGAGGCGTTGATGACACCGATGCCTCGCTCCTCGAGGTAGTCGAGGTGTGCCAGCAGCAGGTCGTCGCAGAGGCAGTAGTGGCAGAAGCAGAGCACGCTCTCCACGGTGCCCGGGTCGGAGTGGTCGATGACCCAGCGTAGGTTCTCGGGCTGCAGGTCGGTGATGCCCACATGACCCACCACGCCTTTCTTGCGCAGTTCGACGAGAGCAGGCAGCGTCTCCTCCACCACCTGTTTCAGGTCGGCGAATTCCACGTCGTGAACGTTGATGAGGTCGATGAAATCGACATGGAGTCGCTCCATGCTCTCATAGACGCTCGCTGTGGCCCGTTGTGCGGAGTAGTCCCAGGTGTTGACCCCGTCCTTTCCGTAGCGTCCCACCTTGGTGGAGAGGAAATACTTGTGCCGTGGGATGTCCTTCAGTGCCTTTCCCAGCACCATCTCAGCTTTGAGGTGTCCGTAGTAGGGCGACACGTCGATGAAGTTGATGCCGTTGTCGATGGCGACGTTGACGGCGCGTATGCCTTCCTCCTCTCGTATGCCGTGGAAGACTCCACCGAGAGACGACGCACCGAAGCTCAGGTTGGAGACGCGCATGCCGGTATGACCGATTTCGTTGTATATCATAATAAAATATGAGTAATGATAATAATGTGAGTAATGGTTTTGGCGTGCAAAATAACGAAAAAATAGTGAGAAGAGGCCCTCAAGAGAGAAAAAATGTGTTTTTTTTGAAAAAAATGTGTAGGAAGTGATAGGTTATCCCCATTTCGATGCTCTTAAAGATGGTAACTAAAATAAATTACACAGAAAATGAGACAAATCAAGATTAGCGAAAGCATCACCAGCCGTCAGGAGCAAGCCCTCGAGAAATACCTCGTTGAGATTGGCCATTTCCCTCTTCTCTCGCCCGAGCGTGAGGTGGAGCTGGCCCAGGCCATCCGCCGTGGTGGTGAAGAGGGTGAGCGTGCCCGTCAGACCTTGGTGAACGCCAACCTCCGCTTTGTGGTTTCGGTGGCCAAGCAATACCAGCATTATGGCCTTCCGTTGACTGACGTTATCAATGAGGGCAACATTGGCCTGATTCGTGCCGCTGAGCGCTTCGACGAGACCCGTGGCTTCAAGTTCATCTCGTATGCCGTGTGGTGGATTCGCCAGAGCATCATGCAGGCCATCAGCGAGAGCAGCACCTTGGTGCGCGTCCCGCTCAATCAGTCGAGTGTGCGCAGCCAGATTATCGGCGTGAGCCGCCAGTTCGAACAGGACCATCAGCGCCGTCCGTCGATAGAGGAGCTTAGCGAGTTGACAGGCTACGACAGCGAGAAGGTGTCGCAGGCGTTGAACATCACCATGCATCACTCGAGCATCGACGCCCCCATGTCCGACGACGAGGACAGCAGTTCGATGGTCGACACGTTGTCGGCAGGCTCGGAGTACGCTTCAGATATGGAGGTGGACCGTGAGTCGATGGCCACCGACCTCGACCGTGTTCTTGGCAGCATCCTTTCGAAGAAGGAACTCTACATCGTGAAACAGAGCTTCGGCATCGGCTGCACCAGCCGCAGTCTTGAGGACATTGCCGACGAGATAGGCATCACCCGCGAGCGTGCTCGCCAGATCCGCGAGCGCAGTCTCCGGAAAGTGCGTTGCAACAAGAAGTCGGAAGTGCTTCTCAGCCATCTATGATGAAGTGCCTTCATGGCATATCATCTACGACCCATTCATGGCGGTTCGGTCCGCTGTGGATGGGTCGTGTTGTTTTCCTCCTGCCGGGGAGGTGAGAGGGTGGGGGAGTGCCAATGGGCTATTCCCTGAAGACAGAGATGTGCTCTTCGAAACCGCAGGCTCTGCAGCGGCCATACTCTCCGTCAATCACTTCGATGCTTTCGCATCCGCATTCAGGACATTGTTTCTTGCTCATGGGGTTTTGGGGTTGATGATTGTTGGGGTTTTCTGTCGCACTTGCAAAAGTAGTCGTTTTTTTGAAGGTACGGTTGAATTTTGAAGATTATTTGCCGGCTCAACCTAAGAAATATTCTTTTTTAGTTGAAGAATGGGCATAAGAAATTGATTATAAGGCTTTTGCCCCGTCGGGGCGGAATAATGCGGCCGGATTAAAAACCCAGGGCGTTGCCCTGGGCTGAGAGCGTGTTGGCCCTTCGGGCCGCCGTTGTTTTCGGAGGGATTCATTTCGCAATAGATTGTAATATTAATTTTTCGTTTTCGGCATTTGACAAGCAAGATGCCTTTAATATTGAAGATTAAAGATTAAAAATTTTTATTGGCTTCGATAGGAAACCATTCGCAATAATGTTGTAAATGCGGTCTTAGACGAACTAAGACCCTACAGAGAGACAAGGGGGGATGGTTTTACGTTCAGGTGGATTTGCAATCCACCTGCATTGAATATAAGCATTTTTAATGCGTTTTTCGGATTGAAAATCCTGATATTCAGTTCGTCGGGATTGCAAATCCCGACGAACATTAGCTAAGGTAACTATTAATCTTACACTCAGGTGGATTTGCAATCCACCTGCATTGAATATAAGCATTTTTAATGCGTTTTTCGGATTAAAAATCCTGATATTCACTGCGTCGGGATTGCAAATCCCGACGAACATTAGCTAATGTTTTCGAGGTAATGTACGAAAAAGTCCAATTTTTTTTGCTGTTCAAAGGAAAAACACTACATTTGCGGTATTAAACGACATCGAAAGCCAAAACACTTTAATTAATTTGATGATGAGAACACGTTTTTTCAGTCTGCTTGTCCTGCTGACTTGTATGGTGGCAGAGGCTAATGCCAATGAGATTAAGAAACTGACCGACACGAGCTATCAGTTGAGTGTGGGCGATGTGACGATGGTGGTGGATGCCGAGCATGGCGGCAAAATCCTGTCGTATAAATACAAGGACCAGGAAGTCATCTCTCAGTCGCGCTGGCCCGAGTCGTTCGGCAGCACGTTCTGGACCAGTCCACAGGCAGAGTGGAACTGGCCTCCTGTGCCTGAGTACGACAAGAAGCCCTACGAGGCCATGCTCGACGGTGGGGTGCTCACCCTCACCAGTCAGGTGTCGGAAAAACTGAAATACAGGGTGAAGAAACAGTTCCGCATCGATGACTCCGACAAGTCGATAGCCATCACCTACAGCATCATCAACGAGGATGACAAGACACGGAGCGTGGCTCCTTGGGAAATCACCCGTGTGCCCAACGACGGCGTGATTTTCTTCGATGCCGATGTCAATGCCATCACGCCATCGGGTCTGCTCGACTTCAAGGCTGCTCACGGCGCGGTGTGGTATCAGGCCGATGCCCAGGAACAGAACCGCAAAATAAATGCTGATGGCAAGGGATGGCTCGCCTACTGTGCCAACGGACTGCTCCTCGTGAAGAAATTCGACGACCTCAAAGCCTCGGAGCCTGCTGAAGGCGAGGCAGAGATACAGGTGTATGTCAACCGAGGCAAGACTTACATCGAACTGGAAAGTCAGGGCGCCTGCCGCTCGCTGAAACCCGGCGAATCGCTCACGATGACCGTGAAATGGTATCTCGCTCCTACACAAGAGAACGTCCCGTCAGGAAAATTGCTCAAGCAGGTCAAGAAAATATCTCGAATTTGAGAATTTTTCCTTAGGCTTTCGGGAACAGGCTTGATTCTATTGTCCCGAATTAGCGAATTTGAGAATTATCCCTTCGGCTTTCGGGGGATATCGTGATTCTATTATCCCGAATTATCGAATTTGAGAATTATCCCTTCGGCTTTCGGGGGATATCGTGATTTTATTTTCCCGAATTAACGAATTTGAGAATTCCCTTCGGCTTTCGGGGGATAGCTTGATTTTATTATCCCGAATTATCGAATTTGAGAATTATCCCTTCGGCTTTCGGGGGATATCGTGATTCTATTGTCCCGAATTAGTGAATTTGAGAATTTTGCCTTCGGCTTTCGGGAACTGGCTTGATTCTGTAATCCCGAATTTGAGAATTTTACTTCCGCTTCGCTCGTCAACCTTTGGTTGTCGTAGGCCTAATGACCGAAGGGAGGTAATAACACGAAAGCATTTTCTTACTCAGTAATTTTGTTTTTGCAACTCAATCGTGAAATAAAGTGTTCATTATACGAAAGTAGAGTGGGTGACGAAAACTATTTTGTGTCGTGTAAATGGAAAGGGAAAAGGTGATTTTTGGGGAATCCTTCCTCTGTTAACGCAAACAATTTCTTGACGTTCGAAAATGTTGTTCTGTGATTGAAAAAATCTTTTCGAATGTAGTTTTTTTATGAAATAAAATATTATCTTTGTAGTGCCGTGAACAAACTCATGGCAGACATAGAGGAGAGCTAATCAGCTTTGACCCGTCCGAGAATCTGGAAAATTCAAGTAAATGGGGAAAAAGACTGAAGCTGCCCCTCCTGTAGTGTGTATCTATGCCCGTGCTTGAAAGAGCACGGCTCACATACATTCCTACAGGTGTGAGCTGATTTCATTCTTTCATTTACGGGTTTTCCAGAACCTTCGGACAGAGAATGTCATGAAGGCTCACACTCTGTGTGTGGGTAGGATAAAAGTATTGACTCAACCAGTCATTCCATATCCACATCAATACCCGTAAGAAAATGCCGAAACGCTTGAAAGGAAGTAGGCAATGACTATACATCTATTATTATGGCTTACAATTATTTTTTAAAAGAAGAGTTTTTGCAATTTTGCAAATCTGGTGAAATTGGCATTTCTGCTGGATCTTCTTCATCTTATGCCAGCTATCTTGGCAGGATGAAAGATGTCTTTTTCGGTTATAGTGGATTTTTGATAGGTAGCAATAATATTTTCGATTTGCTGCCAAGTATCGTTTCGTATGATATTAAAAATGATACCGACTATGTGAATACAGTTATTACACTTTTATATTTTCTTCCTTATTCTACGGGCACACTTCCACAGAAAGCTTATCGTAATGGGAAAAGTGCTTTAGCTGCTTATCTTATTTTTGCTTACACCGACGAGTTTAGAAGTAAGGCCAAATTTGAAAAATCATGTACTAAAGGAAAAATCGAAAGTACCATTAAATTTCTTCAAGGGAAGGTTACTAAAATGGTATATGGATATGAGATTATCTTCGCCAATTTTATGGCTCGCTTGCGAACTCAAGACCGTTATCCCGTGGATGGCGTTTACTATCCAGTTCGTGTCTTGTCGAAGATATTCAACAATCGCTCCCAATATGTTTATGCGAAAATGCTTAGAGATATGGTGGATCATATCTTAGTTTTTACTAAAGACAAGGATGGTTCTCTTCATGTAGGTTTTGTCAAAGATGTGAAGCAGATGATTTTTGATAATAGTTTTGTAGAAGTGAAATTTAGAAATGTCAATAAGTCTTTTCTTCTGATTACAGAACTTTCTGGTTACATCCTTTATGGCACAGGAGAAAGATATGCTTTGCAAAGTGGTAAGAATAATTTGAAGGGTGTCAACATCCAACATAAACCAGCTATTCATGGAGAACTGCAGAATAAACAAAAATACCCAGGGCTGTCAGAATTGAAGAAGATTATCGACAATCTTTGTATGCAAATGAATATTAGAGCTGTTTCCAAAAATGCAGTAGTTATAGCCAAAAATATTGATGTCAGTAAAATGTCAGAACAAATAAAAAAACTTATATGGGAAGACCTTCGCAAAATTGAAGGGGCTATTACTCTCTCATTAATGGACGAAAAAGAGAACAAGGTTTTAAAAGATAAGTAAAAAGCGTCATGTTACATGCAGCGAATTAATTATTTGGACTATTATATCTCATCGAATCAATTGACAATCAAATTAATTTACTTAAGATGCTTAAGAAAAATAAAATCTATTTATTTAGGATATTGCTTGTCGTACTAATGGTTATGATAAGTAACAAGGTTTCAGCTTATGATATCGCTGTCCAAAATGAAGATGGTGTCACTATATATTATTGCTTTTTGGATAGTTATTCATCTTGGCCTGACGGAGTTCAACAGGACTTGATGGTAAGTTATAGAACATCTAACAATCGTGGATACAATAATTTGGATTCTTTATCAATTCCAGCTCAAGTGGAATATGGTGGTTATACTTATACTGTTATTTGTATCGGTAAAGATGCTTTTCGTGGATGTAATAGACTTAAATCTATCAAATTACAGGGTCTTGGCCTTTTGTGCGAAATACAAGACAATGCTTTCGAGGGTTGTTCTAGTTTGTCATCCTTCACTTTTGGTCCTTCTGTTTGGCGTATTGGTGATAATGCTTTTAAAGGTTGCTCTAGTTTGACCTCTATTACTATTCCTTCTTTTGTGCAGGAAATCGGAATGAATGCTTTTATGGATTGCCCTAACTTATCGGTTACCCTCAACAATATTCTTTCATATTCTTTTAAAGACATATTTGGCAATCAAGTAAAAAATGTTACATTAGGAAACAAGGTGGGTCGGATTGACGAGGGTTTCTTCTCTGGTTGCTCCGGCCTGACCTCAGTCACCCTAGGTGACAGAGTGTCGATCATTGGTGAATCAGCTTTCTCTGGATGTTCAGGCTTGACCTCCATCAATATCCCCGACAATGTGCGGAACATAGGAAATTCTGCTTTCTCTGGATGTTCAGGCTTGACCTCCATCAATATCCCCGACAGCGTGACGAGCATTGGTAGTTCTGCATTCCAAGGCTGCTCTAGCCTAACCTCTGTCACAATTGGCAACAGCGTGGAGAGTATAGGGAGTTCATCTTTCAAAGGTTGTTCTAACTTGACATCCGTCAACATCCCTAAAAGTGTGACGAGTATAGAAGAGAGCGTTTTCAATGGTTGCTCCAGTTTGACCTCAGTCACTATCCCCGACAGTGTGAGGAGCATAGGTAATTATGCTTTCCGCGCTTGTTCCGGCCTTACCTCTGTCACCATCCCCAACAGCGTGACGAGCATCAATTATTCTGCTTTCACTGGTTGCTCCGGCCTGACCTCCATCACTATAGGTAACAGCGTTTCGAGCATAGGGTCTTATGCTTTCGAGGGTTGTTCCAACCTGGCTTCGGTCACCATTAACAGCGATAAAATTCTTTCAAAATCCTATACCTCTTCTTCTTCATTGGCGAATTTGTTTGGTAAACAAGTCGAAGAATACATCATCGGAGAAGGCGTGACGAGCATAGGAAATTATGCTTTCTCTGGTTGCTCCGGCCTGACCTCTGTCACCATCCCAAACAGTGTGACGAGCATAGGAGATACTGCTTTCTCTGGTTGCTCCGGCCTGACCTCCGTCACTATCCCCAACAGCGTGACGAACTTAGGTGATTCTGCTTTCTCTGGTTGCTCTGGCCTGACTTCGGTCACCATTAACAGCGATAAAACTCTTTCAAAATCCTATTCCTCTTCTTCTTCATTGGCGAATTTGTTTGGTAAACAAGTCGAAGAATACATCATCGGAGAAGGCGTGACGAGCATAGGAGATTATGCTTTCTCTGGTTGCTCCAGCCTGGTCTCCGTCAACATAGGTAACAGTGTGACGAGCATCGGTAATTCTGCTTTCTTTAGGTGTTCGGGCCTGACCTATGTCACCATCCCCAACAGCGTAACGAGCATAGGTAGTTCTGCATTCGCAGAATGTATTTAGAGACCTCTAAACAACTATAAACAATGAAAAACACATGGAGATAATCCTCTGTATATCAACCACTTTTAGATTTTAACACTTCAGACTTGCTTTTTGGTGGTTCTCAAAAATCCGCTTA
>CAMHEL010000094.1 GCA_946184125.1 uncultured Prevotellaceae bacterium | reverse complement strand
ACGACACCGTCAGCGTCACCGAACTGATGTTCACCGACAACGACGAACTCTCGGGACTCATCGCACAGATGATGCATGCCGACACACTCATCCTGCTGTCGAACATCGACGGCATCTTCACCACTCATCCCGACGACCCTGCAGCCGAGCTCATCCGCGAAGTCGCTCCCGACCGCGACCTCAGCCAGTACATACAGCCCGAGAAGAGCGCCTTCGGACGTGGGGGCATGCACTCCAAGCACACCACCGCCCGTAAGGTCTCGCTCAGCGGCATACGTGTGATGATTGCCAACGGCGAGCGCGACGACATCCTCATCAACCTCATCGAGCACCCCGCAGACACGCCACACACCGAGTTTTTACCACAGAATTAAGGAAACAACAGTACACACCTTAGACAAAAGCAATGCAACTCAAGAACCTTTTCGAGCAGGCCAAGGCTGCCAGCCGTGAACTCCTGCTCGTCAGCGATGAGCGCAAAAACGCCATCCTCCTCGCCGTGGCCGATGCCATCGGCACCCACAGCAGCGAACTCCTCGCCGCCAATGCCAGCGACCTCGCACGCATGGACCGCAGCAACCCGCTCTACGACAGGCTGCTGCTCGACAACAAGCGCCTCGACGGCATCGCAGCCGACATGCGCCATGTGGCAAGCCTGCCCACACCCCTCGGCAAGACCCTCATCGACAAGACCCTCGACAACGGCCTGCACCTGCGACGCGTCAGCGTGCCCTTCGGCGTCATCGGCATCATCTACGAGGCACGCCCCAACGTCAGCTTCGATGTCTTCTCGCTCTGCTTCAAGAGCGGCAACGCCTGTGTGCTCAAAGGAGGCCGCGACGCCGACGACAGCAACCGCGCCATCGTGGGCATGATACGCGACATCCTCAGCAGCGAAGGCATCAACCCCGACGTGGTGCAGCTGCTGCCCGCCACACACGAGGCCACCGCAGAAATGCTCAATGCCGTGGGCTACATCGACCTCTGCATACCACGTGGAGGCAAGCGACTCATCGAGTTCGTGCGCGACAATGCACGTGTCCCCGTCATCGAAACCGGGGCTGGAGTGGTGAGCGCATATTTCGACGCCGACGGCGACCTCGAAATCGGAAAGAAGATTGTCAACAACGCCAAGACACGGCGTGTCAGCGTCTGCAACGCGCTCGACTGCCTGCTCATCAACCAGCAGCGACTCGGCGACCTCGCCGCACTCGTCGAACCTCTCATCAAGAGCAAGGTGCTCATCTACGCCGACGACGAGGCATACGCGACCCTCGACGGGCACTACCCCGCCGAACTGCTCCGCCACGCCACCGACGAGAGCTACGGCACCGAATTCATGGACTATATCATGGCCCTCCGCACCGTGCCATCAGCCGAAGCCGCCATACAGCACATCAGCCACTATGGAAGCGGGCACAGCGAGTGCATCATCACCGAGAACAAGGCCGTGGCTGCTATGTTCGAGGCTCAGGTCGACGCCGCCTGTGTCTATGTCAACGCGCCCACCAGCTTCACCGATGGAGCACAGTTCGGCCTCGGAGCCGAGATAGGCATCAGCACCCAGAAACTCGGGCCAAGAGGCCCCATGGCACTCGACGAAATCACCACCTACAAGTGGCTCATCGAAGGACACGGACAGACAAGGGCTTAGGCTTAGACTTTAGACTTTAGACTTTAGACGCTAGTTAGAGTTGAGTGTTGAGAGTTGAGAGTTATGTAGAATTAGGAATTAGGAATGAGAAATGAGAAATGAGAAATGAGGAATGAGGTATGAGAAATGAGGAATGAGGTATGAGGAATACCGTTTCTTAAGTTTTAGTTCTTCCTGTTTTCGTTCTCCGTATGCTGCGGTTTCGCCGCAGCAAACAACCATGAGCCCTCAAAGCTAATGTCTAAACTCCCAAACTCCTAAACTCCCAAACTCCTAAAAAAGTCATGAGCCGTTAGTCATGAGCCACCGTGGGGCGACCGTTAGTTCGCCCGCCATCAGTTCCGCCCGCCAAGAGTTTCGAGAGCAAACAGGAGTGAGCCAAGAGTTCCGAGAACCAGCGAACTAATGTCTAAACTCCTAAACTCCCAAACTCCTAAACTCCCTTCAAAAACTCCCAAACTCCTAAACTCCTAAAAAAACTCCCCCAAAAAAATGAAGAAAATTCTTTTTTCCCTGTTATGGATGGTGCTTTGTTGCACAGCTGTTTCCGCTCAGGTGAAGACCTTTAAGACAGTAGTGGAAGACGAGACGATGGTGGTGAATGCCAGCGACTGCGTCGACCGCCAAGCCAAAAGCTACCTGATGTGGGTGCGTTATGACTACAAAAACAAGAAAGCATGCGCCAAGGAAGCAAAACGCGAAGGCGTGACTGGCAAACCTGTAAGGATGGAGGTGCTGTATGAGTTTGATGAGCCTCTCCTCACCTACCGTATCATCTCCAAAAAGTATTACGACAAGAAAGATATTCTAATCAAAGAGAAGACTTATTACAATGCTCCGTGGAACCAGGTCGGCGAATTCGACTACTCGCTCAAATTAGGTATCTACATGACTGGGGCTTTCCACATCACCGCCGGATGACGGTGGCATGAACGAACCATACACACCTAAAAACAAAAATATGACAGACAACCATAATATCAAGACATTCTTCCACGTGGAAGACCTCGGCGACCTGCGTGCCGCACTCGCCGAGGCGCAGGAAGTGAAGAAAGACCGTTACGCCTTCCAGCATCTGGGCAAGAACAAGACGCTGCTGATGATTTTCTTCAACAACAGCCTCCGCACACGACTCTCGACGCAGAAGGCCGCCACCAACCTGGGCATGAACGTCATCGTGCTCGATGTGAACGCCGGTGCATGGAAACTTGAAACCGAGCGGGGCGTCATCATGGACGGCGACAAGAGCGAGCACCTCCTCGAGGCCATCCCCGTCATGGGCAGCTACTGCGACATCATCGCCGTGCGCTCCTTCGCCGGTCTCACCGACCGTGAGTTCGACTATGCCGAGACCATCGTGGGACAGTTCGTACGCTACAGCGGCCGGCCCGTCATCGCCATGGAGACCGCCACCGTGCACCCCCTTCAGGCCTTCGCCGACCTCATCACCATCGAGGAGTACAAACCCGTGGCACGCCCCAAGGTGGTGCTCACATGGGCACCACACTGCCGCTCACTCCCCCAGGCCGTGCCCAACTCCTTCGCGCAGTGGATGAACGCCGCCGATGTCGACCTCGTTGTCACACACCCCGAAGGCTACGAGCTCGACCCGAAGTTCGTCGGTAACGCACGCGTGGAGTACGACCAGCGCCGCGCTCTCGAGGGAGCGCACTTCGTCTATGCCAAGAACTGGAGCTGCCCAGGGGTCACAAGGCCCGAGGACTACGGCAAAATCATCTGCCGCGACATGAGCTGGACCATCGACACCGAACACATGTCGTGGACCGACAACGGCTATTTCATGCACTGCCTCCCCGTCAGGCGTGGGCTCATCGTCACCGACGACGTCATCGAGAGCGACCACTCCATCGTCATCCCCGAAGCCGCCAACCGGGAGATTTCTGCCGAGACGGTCATCAAGCGCGTCCTCGAGGGACTATAATTCTCCACACTTTATACCATCAAAGGCGGAAACCCCGATATATTCCGGGGCTCCGCCTTTTCTCTTTCCCTATTTTCACGCCTAATGCCGTTTTTGGCAACAACATCGAATATTTCTTTCGAACCCAGCGTGTAGAGGCACCATCATGGTGTTTCCGAAAGGCATTGATGATTTTTTCCGATTTTCCCAACCTTATCTGCCGTGAAGTCTGAAAAATAAGGTAATTTTGCAAGCTGTGGCTCCTGCCATCATCAAAAAACGATGCCAATGATTTTCAACTCGTTCAACTTTATTGTATTGTTTCCATTACTCTTCTTGCTGTATTATGCTATACCTATGCGATACAGCAAGATGAGGAACTTGTATCTCTTGCTTGTCAGTTATCTTCTTTACATGCAATGGAAGCCTGTCTACGCCCTAATTTTGTTTGGTGTGACAATTGTCACCTTCTTGGCAGCTATTTACTTGGAGAAAACCAAGCATCCTAAGCGAATTCTTACACTTGGGGTAATGCTGGCATTGATGCCACTTTTGTTTTTCAAATACTATAATTTCATCAATGACAGTGTGGGCGAGGCATTGTCGGCAATTGGTCTGAACTTCCATTTACGAGGAATAAATATGGCAATACCTCTTGGTATTTCATTTTTTACTTTCCAGTCGTTGGGGTATTTGTGGGATGTCTATTATAAGCGCCAAAAAGCAGAGAGAGACTTTCTCGTTTATATGCTTTTCCTTTCTTTTTTTCCGAGCATTGTGTCTGGACCTATCAACAGGGCCTCTTTGGTGATACCACAGCTGAGAAAGCTGCGACCTCAGTTCGACTACGGCAAGGTAACCGAAGGTGTGAGACTGCTTGTGTGGGGTATGTTCATGAAGGTTGTTGTGGCCGACCGTATGGGACTTTATGTGGATGTGGTGTTGCCAAACTATGGGAGCTATACGGGAGTGACTTGTCTTTTGGCCAGTGTGCTTTATAGCATCCAGATATATGCTGACTTTGGAGGTTACTCTCTGATGGCTATAGGTGTTGGGAAGATGCTTGGCTTCGAACTGACCGAGAATTTCCGGCGGCCTTACTTTGCCGTCAGTGTCACCGATTTCTGGCACCGATGGCATATCTCGTTATCCACGTGGTTGAGAGATTATATCTACATACCATTGGGCGGAAGCCGTTGTTCGCGTTTGCGAAACTATTGGAACATTCTTGTCACTTTTTTAGTTAGCGGCATATGGCACGGAGCCAATTGGACTTTCATCGTATGGGGAGGCATCCATGGTGTTTGCCTGATTATTGAGAAAATGTTAGGTCAGCAAAAGTGCAACTATGGATGGTTGGGGAGGTCTGTCAAGATTTTGTTCACTTTCATCATTATCAACTTTGCATGGATTGTTTTCCGTATGCCGACATTGACTGACGCATGGGGAGTGATAGCAAGGATTTTCGATACCACCCTGTCTAAGTCGTTGTTTGTGGATTACTTTGCATTCATTTATGGAGGTGTGGCTTTGGCACTCTTGATATTTAAGGATAGCATAGATGAGTTCTGTCCCGACCGTTTTTGTCTCCTCAACAACAGCAGGGGGTGGGTGCGGATGGCTTCTGTATTCATCTTGCTGCTGCTGATTATGGCAATAGGAGTTCTGGGAGCCGACCAGTTTATTTATGCTAGTTTCTAAGCCTTTATAGTATGAAAAAATTCCTTATAAAAGCATTTATCGTCCTGACAGCACTTTTCGTGGCTGACAGGATGATAGGACTTGTGATGGAACACTTGTTGTGTAAAATCAACACTGGCGTTTTGGGTAAGGACAATTATATATGCGACCATTGTGACGAGGAAGTACTTGTCTTTGGGTCATCAAGGGCAATGATGCATTATAATGCAAAAATGATGGAAGAGGAATTGGGGTATACTGTCTACAATTGTGGTGGCAACGGCTATGGTATCATCCTGTCCTATGGCAGGCTTCTGATGATATCCGAAAGATACCACCCTAAACTGATTATCTTGGATGTGACCCCTGAGTTTGATTTGATAGAATATAATGACAATCTCAGGGATTTGAAAGAGCTGAAAAGGCATTTCGACAGAAAGGGTATCAGTGAGATTTTCAACGACATAGATCTTACGGAAAAATACAAGATGATGAGCTATCTGTACCGCTATAATTCAGATTTTCTTCATAATCCACTTCGGTTGAGGTCTAAAAAGACGTTCGATAGAAACGATGTAGGTGTGCAGGGATTCATCCCCTCAAATCTTGATTTCAATGAGATGAGAGTAAAGGATTTCCATGACAATGAGAAAAGGCCGGACCCCATCAAATTGTCATATCTAAATCGCTTTGTAGACTTGGCTTCTAAACATTCCCGACTAATATTTGTCGTGTCGCCTTATTGGAAAGGAAGAGAAAGTAAGATTTTTATTCCTGCAAGACAACTGGCTGATAGTTTAGGCATTCCTTATCTTGACTTTTCGAATGCACCCAAATTCGTTCATAATAACACATATTTTAGAGACGGCATCCATCTCAATGCACGAGGTGCCGATGTGTTCACTGCCGATTTAGTCGCAAGACTGAAGGATTTGATGAGAGAAGACTCTGTATCACTTTTCAATTAAGGTGGGTTCTATTAATTATGTCGAGGCGATTTTCGACTTTTAGTCGAGGGCAAAGTGTAAGCTGCAGAGGGAGTGTAGCGGGCTACACGACCGATGAGGCTTGACACTTTGCACCGACTAAAAGCGAAAAGCGACCGAAATGTATTGTATAGAAATGCCACCTCATAAAAATCAGAATTAATAGAACACACCTTAAATTATTCTACTTATTGGATTACGCCTGCAATGAGTCGTCAGTGGTAACTGCAGGAAGCCGGGGGGCTCTGAACACGACAAAGGTTATCTTGATGAATTTGGATGACCCCAAAAAATGACACGGAGGGATTTCTTTCGCAAGTTAAGGCCAGATAACAGTCATGCCACAAAAGACATAAAGCAAATAAATCCGCTCTTTCTTCCTCGTCTCGGTTTTTTTGCTTACTTTTGCACTCCAAACGACAAAGCACATGGACAGATACACCATCCTCGCGCCCAAGGGCAGAGGACATTTCACAGACCGTCTCGATGAGCTCAACCTCAACCTCAGCCTTTACCTCGAACAAGAGCGAGAGGAGGGCCGCCACCTGCAGTACACCAAGGTGTTTCTCAGCGACGCACAAAACCAATACGGAGAGCTGACACAGACAAGTCTTTATACCGACATCATTTCAAAGGCAGCCTGCTCCATCATCGAGCAGCCGCCCCTCGACTGCAGCAAAATCACCCTCATGGTGAAGACCACCGACGAGGCCGACAACTTCATCCTCCACAGCATACGGCTCAGCGAGGAGGAGACACGAGGAGCCAACTCCTACATACAGACGATGCTCATCTTCAACAAATACCTGGAGAGCATCAAGAAAATGGGGCTCAACATGCGCGACCACTGCATGCGCACATGGATTTACGTGGCCGACATCGACGTCAACTACGAGGGCATGGTGCGCGCACGCAACGACATCTTCCGAAGCCAGGGACTTACCACCGACACGCACTTCATTGCCAGCACGGGCATCGGCGGCTTCTCGCAGACAAGAAGCGCATCGGTGGCCATCGACTTCCTCACCTTCCCAAATGTCAAGGAGAGCGACAAGAAGTACCTCCAGGCACTCGACCACCTCAACCCCACACATGAGTACGGCGTCTCGTTCGAGCGAGGAACACGCATGACGACGGGCAGCAAACAGACATTCTACATCTCGGGCACCGCCAGCATCGACCGCTTCGGAAAAGCCATGTACGTCGGCGACATCCAGCGCCAACTGGCACGTCTGCTCGAGAACATCGGCGCACTGCTCCACGATGGAGGAGCACAGATGGGCGACGTGTGCTATTTCTACGTCTATCTGCGCGACCCCTCCGACCGCGACCTGGTGGAGCAGTTCCTCAACAAAGCCTTCCCACACACCCCACATGTGCTCCTGCAAGGCAAGGTGTGCCGGCCGGAGTGGCTCGTGGAAATGGAATGCATCGCCGTCAAGCAGTAACCCTTCAGTCCAGTTTCAACCACTTGAGCACCCTTGGCAGACTCTTCTTGTACAAGGGGGTGTAGGCCATTGCCGCAATGATGACTACTGCCACATAAACGAGCGTGATCAGCGGGAGATAATATCCTGCAAGGAATGCTTTGTTGGCATACATCCTGACAACGGGATGGCACACGAAGATGCCCGGCGAGATACGGCCTAAAAAGACCAGGCATCGCTGCACCCATCCCCATACCACCAGGATTATTCCACTGGTTTTCACCTCCTTGTCTTTCTCCTTTTCCTTGCGCGTATGGAACAGGGCGATGAGCAACACGAGGAAGAGAAGGGGACTGAAAACCCATAGCACCCTGACCACCGTGGAGCAGCCCCAGAGGCAGAAGAGCATGAGGCACGACAGCCAACGATGGTCTTCCACTAAGCGCATCAACCTGCTTTCGTTACCGCCACGCGCAAACCACACCCCGAGGAGGAACAACGGCAGCCAGAACGGACTGTTGTTCCTCAACCCTATATGAAGATTGGTCGGGGGAAGCAGGGCGAAGACCAATGCCACGGCCGTCACCACTACCGACACCCACCACAGCCAGCGGTTGGAGCGGTGATGATATAAAAACATATAAAGGATATAAAACTGCAGGGTGAGGCCGAAATACCAGAAGACGCCAGGAATGATGCTTTGGGGCATGAAGAAATTGATGGTGTAAGTGAGCTGGAGTATCAGTATCGTACAAGGATTGGGAACTGTCTGGAAGCACAGCACCCACGGGATGAACATCAGCAGCATCAGCTTCACATAATTGCGCTTCAGATAAGGCCAGAAATGCAGTGGAGCACCACGGTGCTCATATTTCAGCACCAAACCGTAGCCGCTGAAGAACATAAATGCCACGATGCCATACCAACCCCAGAACGAGAAGAAGAGAGAGAACGCGTCCCATGAGCCAATGGAATGGATGGACGAGATTTTTTCCACCATCGACGGATAGAAGGCAAACTCGCACTCACGGATATAAAAGATATTGTGGATGAAATTGTGAAGGCATATCATCATGATGCCCAATCCACGCATTTGCAATGATTTATCGTATGTTATAACCATGACTTGATGACATGAAGTCCAAATGAGTTGCAAAAATAACGATAGTGACGCACAGTGCCAAATTATTTCGCCAAAAAAGGTTTTTTGGCTTTTTTTTGACGAAAAGAAAGAAAAATCCTACCTTTGCATCTGATAAGTAGGTGATCAAAAGTATATGCAACTACTCAGAGAAATGACCGACCGCATGTCTGCTTTCTTCCGCAACGGATGGAAGCAGCTGCTTGCCATTGGTATCGCCATCGCACTGCCCATCTGCATGATTTACGCCGGGCGCCCCTCCTTCTGGCCTATCCTTACCGACAGCATCTTCGAGCTGGGTGCCATCTTCTTCGTCGCTGCCATGCTCGGACGATGGGGAAAGGCTTTCTGCCACATCGTCTTCCTATTCGCCCTCCTCGACTTCGGCCTGAGCCTTGGATGCTATCTCGCCAACGGGCAACAAGTGAGCATCGATACCTACTACCTGATTGTTGGCACCAACAAGCATGAAGTCTCCGAGTTCTTCGATTTCTATTTCCCCCTGAGGAAAATCATCATCTGGAGCATCGCCGTGCTGCTGCTCTGCCTGCTCTACTTCAGCAAGCGGTCGCTGCTCAGGCCATCACCCAGAGCGGCCAGGATATGCGCATGGGTGTTCCTCGTCGCAGCCGTCCTCTGCTTTCCCTCTCTCAAACGCGAGATAAGGTCGTGGTGCTCTCGCACCATCCCCCTGAAATATGTGGTCATCGCACGCATGTATGAGCCTTACGACAAGGTGGCCTCACACCGTCACGATATCCCTATCGCCGAGGTTTCCACACAACATCCGCCGCAGGTGCTGGTCGTCATCGGCGAGTCGTTCTCCAAGTCGCACTCCTCGCTCTACGGCTATGGCCACGACACCAACCCCGAACTGGCACAGATGGCCTCGGCAGGCAACCTCTTCTCGTTCACCCACTGCGAGGCACCGGCACCATTCACCCACTTGGCCTTCAAGAACTTCCTCTCGTTGTGGGATGGCAAGAGCGACAACTGGTACGAGCACCCCACCCTCTTCGATGTCTTCAGCCAGAAATACACCATCCGCTGGATTTCCAACCAGCAGGACCATGGCATGCACGAGAACGCACAGGTGGCTTTCGCCAACCTCTCCGACACCGTGTGGTTCGCCTGCCGCGACATCGGAAAGGGAAGCTATTACGACGAAGTGCTGCTCAACCCGCTCCGCTCCTTCGCCCAGGGCGACAGCCTGCCGGCACTCACCATCGTCAACCTCATGGGGCAGCACGAGGCGTTCATCTACCGATACCCCAAGCAGTGGGAGCATTTCAAAGCCGACGACTACCAAGAACTGCCCGCACACCAGCGGCAGCTCATCGCACAATACGACAACTCCACACGCTACAACGACCACATCGTCGCCTCCATCTTCGACCAGTGGAAAGACCAGTGCGTGCTGGCCTTCTATTTCCCCGACCACGGCCTCGACCTCTACGAAACCCGCGACAACTATTGCGGACACGCGCTGGAGAACAACCAGCGCTCGTGGGATGCTGCCTGCCAGATACCTTTCTTCATCTATGTGTCCGACAGCTACCGCGAGGCCTTCCCGGAGCAGGTGGAGCGCATCAGCCAGTCGCTCGACAAACCTTTCAACACCCGCGACTTCATCTACGCACTCCTGCAGCTCACCGGATGGAAACTGCCCGACAAGACGGTGGGACAAGACCACCTACTCCTCGCACAATAACATCGGCTACGCACCATGAAACCCAAGAAAGCAATTACACTGACAATGAAAAGCATACGCATCATTGTTCTTGTTGCCTGTGCCGCCTATGCCCTGCTCAACCTCTACACCTACCTGCAGGACAAGGACAAACAGGCCATCCTCTTCGTAGGCGACAGCGTCACCGATGCCAAAATCGACTACACCCTGCGCCGGCCCTACTCCCTCTGGCGCTACTGCTACGCCTACCGACTGCCCATCTACCATGAGACGCTCTATGCACATGGCGGATGGTGCCGGCTCGTGGGAGAACGGGAAGGGCTTAACTGGTACAACTGCGGCAGTGGGGGCGCCACACTGGCCGACAACGGGAAGCACAACACCATCGTCAAACGACTCAAAACACTGGCCAGGACAAGGCATTTCGACTATATCATCGTCAGCGGCGGCATCAACGACCTGCCACTGAACCGATGGGAAGGCAACGACGACACCTACTCGCTGCACGCCATGGACAACATCTGCTCCACACTGAGGCAGACAGGCACCAAGGTGGGCTTCATCATCCCCTACTACGTGGGGAAAAGCAATATGGACGAGATGCAGAGATATGGCGACTCGCTGCAAGCCATCTGCCAGCGGCACCAAGTGCCGTTCCTCGACCTACGCACCTCGCGCGTGCGTCTCGACACACCCGATGGCATCAAGCGTTACGGCATCAAGGGGACCGACTGGCTACACTGTAATGAAGAAGCATACCAAATCCTTACCGACACCATCTGCCAATGGCTAAAGACACTATGAAACTTCAAACCATCGCTCTGCTGCTGTGCCTCATGCCCACCATGCTCATGGCAAGGACCGAATACGAGTCGCAGCTGCTGAAAAACGGCTACAACACCGCCACCGTCAAAGACTGGAGCGACAGCAGCGAGATACGCATCGACATGCCCGTCATGGCCTATGTCAACATCTCTGGCGTGACCACCATGCCACAAATGAAAAACAAGCCCACAGCGGCATGGCTCGAACTATACGACGGCAAGGGAAACTACTTCAAGAAACGCATCCTGTGTAGCGGACAGGGCAACACCTCGTTCATCTTCGAAAAACGCAACCTGAAAATCGACTTCTGCGAGGATGAATGGGTGGGTGACGAAACACCCGACATCTTTTTCGGCAACTGGGTGAAACAAGACAGTTACCACCTCAAGGCATACTACTGCGACAGGTTCAGGGGGCTGGCCGTGGTGGCATACCACCTCTACGACCAAGTCATCGCCGACCGGGGACCGTTCCAGGGACGGGGATGGGCGCGGGCGGGCATCGAGGCGCTCGGCTACGACGAAAAGGCACTCTGCCACCCCGACGGCTTCCCTGCCGCCGTCTATCTCAACGGCACGTTCTTTGGCATCTACTCCTGGCAGATGAAAAAACACAGGCGAAACATGAACCTCATCAAGGACGTTCCCGAGATGATACACATCGACGGACCTGTGCGCAACAACTACCTCTTCGATGGAACCATCGACTGGAGCTACCTGGAACTGAAGAACCCGAAGCAGTTGTATTACATGGACGGAACGGAATACGTGGGGGACAACAGAGGGGAAATCATGGACGAAAGTTCGGCTTTCTTCAACCTCGACACCGACACGAAGAAGGTGAAGCAGTACAAAGCCAACACCGCGAAGGTGAAGCAATATATCCTGCAGCTGAGCCTCTACCACAAGCAGCTCACCGACCTGCGCAAGGCCAAGACCGACTCCGCCACCATGCGCAAGGAGATAGAGCGGCGCTTCGATGTGGTGGGCATGATCGACTACTGGCTCTTCACTCTCGTCACCGACAACTACGACGGCATCGACGCCAACTGGCAGTGGGTGACCTACGACGGCACGCGCTGGTTCGTCTTCCCCTACGACCTCGACTGCACCTTCGGCCTCGAGAACTTCGGCCACTTCCTCTACCCTCCCCATATCAGCAGCGCGCGAGGAGAAATCAGCACTGCCCCCTATCCGCTTTACTGGATGAGGCAGTACTACTGGAAAGAGGTGAAAGCACGGTATGCTCAACTGCGCAGAAGGAGGATTTTCGACAAAGAAAACATCATGGCCATGCTCCACCAGTGGACGGAGAGAATCGGCGACGAGATGTATGCCAACGAGTGGAAGAAATGGCCCGACAGTCCCTGCATTCAGACTCCCGTCTACCACGTCAACTGGAAAAAACTGGATAATTGGAACAATTTCAACAAAACAGACAACTTCGACCTCAGCGCCAATTACGTGAAAGGCGACATCGTGAAGTGGAAAAACATCCTCTGGCAAGCCACATGCAGCACCACAGGGGTCTACCCCGCCTCACAACTGGGCTATAACGACTCCATGGAGCGGGTCGAGGGATGGCTCGACGGCAGACTGGAGCATACCGACAACCTGATGGGATTTGTCATGACCGACATCGCTGGCGACCTGAACGGCGACGGCGCACTCGATGTGGTCGACATCATGATGATAGTGAGGCACATATTAGGCTTTTCTGAAAACTTCGATACTGGCATGGCCGACGCCAACCACAACGGCAAGGTGGATGTGACCGACGTCATGATGTGGGTCGACAAACTGCTCGGAAAATAGCAAGAAACCGCAGCGGCAGAAATGCCAAAACTCATCCAAAGAGAAACACGACAAGCGCCTTTTCATTTCTTCACCATCCCCTGCGACTTCATCCATGCGATGAGGTCGCGGGTGAACTCGTCGGCACCACGGGCATTGAGGTGCTTGCCGTCGGCATACAGCGAATCGGCATGCACATACTTGGGGTCGTGGCTGAAGTCGACGAAGGGGATGCCCTTGCGGAGGCACAACTCCTCAAGGGGCTTCGTCGGCGACACTTTGGTGCTGTCGGTGCTGTACCATTGTGGCGACACCACCACAAAAAGCTGCGCCCCCTGGGCCTGGTCGATGAATTTCTGCATGTATTTCCACTTCAGCGAGTCCAACTCATAGGCATCGGGAACATCGAGGCTACGCTGACCACGGGGGTGAAACTGCCGGTTGATGGGGCGGAAACCTTTGATGCCACCGTCGGTCGACAGCGAGGTGAGCCACACCACTGTATTCTGGAGGATGCGCGAGTTGTAGCGGTAGGACGCACACAGCATCTTCCACCGCTCCACAGGGTCGATGTCGGTGAAGATGTCGGCGATGCCATCACGGTTGTAATGGGGCTTGAGCCAGCCCAGAGAGGCATGGTTGTCGCTCGGAAGCAGGTCGTAGCCCGCGGTCACATCGAGGATGACCACACGTGGCTGATGCCGCTCACAAGCCAGGTGCAGGCGGGCATAGCCCAGGATGATGCCATTGCCGTCGTCGCCACAGTTGTAGCAGGTCATCCCAAGCGAATCCTCCAGCAACTGTGCATTGTAGTGATGCACTGCCCTCGACGAGCCGAAGACGAGGATGTCGTCGGTGGTGCGGTCGCAGATGTAGTTGTCGCGCCCCTGGCCGCCCACCTCGATGGAACTCACCATACGCCCGAAGACATGGCCGAGCGCCACGTCGACAGCGGCGACAATCACCGCCAGCAACAACAGTCGAAGGAGAAGTCTTTTCATAACTATCAGAAATTGGCGTAAATGAATTGGTCGGCACCGAAGACACCGGTGAGGAGGATGGTGAAAATCAGGAACACATAGGTAGCCCACCTGACGATGGTGTGCCGGCTGTTCATCAGCGGCAGACGCTGTGGGAAGAACTCGTCGCGGACCTCCTTGAGAAGGAGCAGCAGCACGCCTAAGGCTATCAGCGCGGGGGTCTCGAATTCATCATAGAACACGCTCATGTCCTGGCTGAAGTCGAAGATATGGGCTATCATGCCCACGGCACCCGACAGCGTGGGTACCCGGAAGAACACCCATGCGAAATTGACGAGCAGGAAGGTGATGGTGATTTTCACCGCCTTGCCAAAAGGTCCGTATTCGCACCGCTGCTGCCCGAGCATTTTCTCGACAATCTGTGCCAGGCCGTGCCAGATGCCCCATACGATGAACGTCCAGTTGGCTCCATGCCAGATGCCGCTCACCAGAAACGTGACGAAGATGTTCCAGTAATTGCGCAAGCGGCTGCAGCGGCTGCCTCCGAGCGGGATGTAGATGTAGTCGCGCAGCCACACCGAGAGGGAGATATGCCATCGCCGCCAGAAGTCGGTCACGCTCACGGCGAAATAGGGACGGCGGAAGTTCTCTGTCAGTTCGAAACCCAATGTCTTGCCCACGCCGATGGCCATCAGCGAGTAACCCGCGAAGTCGGCGTATATCTGGATGGTGTAGAGGATGCTCGCCACAAAGCATGTGGTGCCGGTGAAATGCTCCCAACGGGGCACGATGGTGTCTACATAGATGGCGCAGCGGTCGGCCACCACCACCTTCATCACCATTCCCCACAACAGCATCTTGAGCCCTTCCACGGCCTTGGCATAGTCGAAATGCCGATGGGTTGACTTCAGCTGTGGCAGCATGAGCGAGGCTTTGTTGATGGGGCCGGAGAGGATGGAGGGGAAGAAGGAGATGAAGAGGGCATAGGTCATGAAGTCGCGCTCGGCGGCTATCTTCCTCTGTGCCACATCGAAAAGATAGCCGAGGGCCTGGAACGTATAGAACGAGATGCCGATGGGGATGGCCCAGTTGAGACCGGGCAAGCCTGTGCTCATCCCCATGGTGGAAAGCCACAGGCAGAGGCTGTCGTTGACGAAGTTATAGTATTTGAAGAAGAGGAGCGGCGCGAGGGCTGCAGTCAGCGAACCGATGAGCAAGAGGCGACGATGACGTGTGCGGTCAAGATAGAGCGCTCCGAAATAGGTCGTGGCGGTAACGAAGAGCAGCACCAGCGCATAGATGGGCTTCCACTTGATGTAAAGAGCATAACTCACCACGAGCAGATAGCCATTGCGCGCACGATGCCAACGCTCAGGGATGGCGTAGTAGAGCAGGAAAAGCAATGGATAGAGCAGAAGGAATTGCAGTGAGTTGTATATCATTGGCAGCGTTTTTTGGTGAAGGCAGGAGCCACAGTTTGCAAAATTACCTTTTTTTTCAGATTTCACGGCAGGCAAGGGTGGAAAATTCGGAAAAAACGCTTATAATCGCGAATGACGGAGGTGACATAGAAACTACAAGCTCGACAAGCTCGTCGGGATTTGCAATCCCGACGCATTAAATATAAGGATTTGCAATCCGAAAAATCGCATTAAAAATGCTTCTACCAATAAAGTAATGTTCGTCGGGATTTGCAATCCCGACGCATTGAATATCAGGATTT
>CAMHEL010000093.1 GCA_946184125.1 uncultured Prevotellaceae bacterium | reverse complement strand
GAGGCGGCATACTTTGTGTTGTGGTCGCCGGCCTTGCACTTGGAGTCACCGAAATAATAGCGGGCACGTGCAGGTGTAGTCCACCAATAGGTGTCACCTTGATAGTGCCAGTAACTATAGCCTGGGGCACCGGGAAATCCGAAAATCACCTCGTCGCACTCATCATTGTTCCAGTCGAAGGCGGCATCCCAGCGTGATGCCACTTGGTACTTGCCGTACTTGCCGTCGATGATGTCTTGTGCCACCTGCTCACAGTCATTGTATTTTTCCTTTCCGATATAGACATTGGCATTCAGGTAGAGGCGCACGAGCAGGGCAGCGGCACCAGCCTTGGTCCACTGGCCTTGCAATGGGGCATTGCTTCCAAGTTCTGCTTTTTCGGTGAGCAGCGGAATGCACTCTTTCAACTCACTCTCGATGAATTCAAAGATGGTATTCGGAGCCACCTGCGTTTCTGTGTTTTTCGACACATCGCTGTAACTGACGGCAAGGGGTACATTGCGGAATTCATCTAGCAGACGAAGGTAGAACCATGACCGCAGCACCCTGC
The DNA here is from genome assembly GCA_946184125.1 of uncultured Prevotellaceae bacterium. Taxonomy (GTDB): domain Bacteria; phylum Bacteroidota; class Bacteroidia; order Bacteroidales; family Bacteroidaceae; genus Prevotella. The sequence goes on along the minus strand of CAMHEL010000093.1, from coordinate 15,573 downwards.
ATTGTGCTTTCAGATTGTCAAACTCGGCATCAGTGAAACCAAAACTCGATGCTGCGAGGCTTTGCAAATCCTCAATGACATAGTTGCATTGCATGATGCCTTGGAAGCAGCCATTCCATTCGGTTTGGGCATCGCCGCCGTCTTCCACGTTCCAGTCATGGTAATGCAGACGCCGCCATTTGCCTCCATCGTCCCACCAACCGTCACGGGTTGGGGTGATGAGTTGGTCGGCAGTGAGTTCATTGAGTACGTGACGGCTCTGAATACTCCAGAAAGCATGCTCAAAAGGGCGGAATGTGGCTCTCACCACATCATTCTTTGTATTGTAGTAGTTTTGTGTGCCCACTTGATCGTAGAGTGTCTCGTCCAAGTCGGTACAACTGGCCAAGGTCAGGAGGCAGAGTGCCACCATGGCAATATGATGGTATGTTTTCATTGTCTTCATTTTCTTCGTTTTCTTCATTGTCTTCAGTTGTTTACTCATAACTATCAACGATTAGAAGTCCACTTGCAGACCGACGATAAACTGTCGGGTTGATGGGAAATAAGTACGGGAACCCTGTGCTCCAGGTGTCAGACCGTTCACTTGATAAGTAGAGGGGTCGACGCCGCTGAACTTGGTCAGTGTAAGAAGGTTCTTCCCGGTGGCATAAACACGCACACGGTCGAGGAAACGCCAGTCCTTGGGTTGGAAAGTGTAACCGAGCGTCACCATGTCAAGTTTCAGATAGTCTCCACGCTCAAGGAAATAGTCACAGACCACGGGATTGGCAGTAGATGCAATGTCGAAGTTCTTGGCATAGGCTTTCTGCAGGCGATTGCCCGTGAAGTTGCGGGTTCCGTAATAGAAATCGTGGATGTTGAAAATGTCATAGAAGAAAGCGCCACGGAAGAACAATGAGAGGTCGAAGTTGCGGTAACGGAAATTATGGCTTGATGAGAGGGTGAACTTCGGCATGCCGTTGCCCACCACACGCCGGTCTTCATCACCTGCCTGTGAGGCCCTGATGATGTCACCTTCCTTGTCATAGACCAGCCATTCTCCATCGGTGGTGTGTCCGGCGTATTCCCACATGTAGAAGTTGCCGAGCGACTCACCTTTCTGGATGCGCTGCAGGTTGTAGAATGGATAAGGGTCTTCTGTTCCGCTCACGTCGTAAAAGTCTTGTCCCACGTATTCGGAATTGCTGAAATCTACAAACTCGTTGCGCATCGTCGTTCCGACAATGTTGAAATCATATCCGAAAGTTTTCGTATTGATGACATTGAAATTCAGGTCGAACTCAAAACCGGTGTTCTTCATCGTTCCCACATTGACAAAGGTTTCGTCGAAGAGATATGGAGGGACAGACACCTTGTAATTGCCGAGTAGGTCTTGCTGACGGCGGCTGAAATAGTTGATGGAGCCGTAAACACGGTTGTTGAACAGCGAGAAATCAAGTCCAATGTTCCAGTTCTTGCCTTTCTCCCATTTCAGGTCAGGGTTCACATTCTTTGAAGGCCCCCATACCTGGAAATACCGGCCGTTGTAGAAGTAATAACCAAAACCAGTCATCGTATTCAGTGAAAGGTAACTGCCGAAGTCTTGATTGCCGGTGACACCATAGTCGGCTCGTAGTTTCAAGTCGTTAATCCAGTTGATGCCTTTCATGAATTTCTCAGAAGAAATACGCCATCCAGCCGACACGGCAGGGAAATTACCCCATTTGTTGTCGGCACCGAATTTTGAAGAACCTTCGTGGCGCAGCGATGCGGTCAGCAGGTATCGACCGTCATAGTCGTAGCTCACACGGCCGAAGAATGCGATGAGTTTGGCGTCGTTCTTGTAACTGCCCATAAGCACCTCGCCTTCCTCCTTGGCATACTCACCCGAACCCATGTTGTCGGCGCCAAGACCATCGTTAGGGAAGTCTTTGTTCTCAGTGTTGAATCCTGAGTAGCGGGAATACTGATAAGAATAGCCTGCCATACCCTTGATGTTGTGATGTCCGAAACTACCCATGTAGTTGGTGAGCCACTCCACCACATACTGGCTCTCTTTGCCATAGGAACGACTGGCTTCGCCGTCACGTCCGTTGTTGATGGCAATCGTACTTGTAGATGGCCGGAACCAACTGTTGTCGTTGCTATACTGGTGGTCGGCAAACATCACCTGTGTGGTGAGGTTCTGATTTTCCATCTCTCCATTGCCGAAAAGTGGCAAGATATTGAGTTTAACCGTTCCGTCCCAGTCGAGCAACTTGGTATCTGCATGGTCTTTTTCCAATTTCTGGCGCTCCACAGGATTTGAACCCACCACTTGCCCCATGAAGTTGTAGTATCTGACAGGATTCTCAGGATCCATCAACGGTGTGGTGGGATTGGCTTCTATGGCGTCTTTGAATACACTCCAGTCGGCATTGTCGCGAGAAATGACACGTGGGGCGATATTGGCGGTGATGGTGAAGAGACCATTCTTAGTTGTATGCATGACAGAGGCACGAGCACCGTATTCCTCGCGGTTCGAGCGCAGGTCGATGCCGTGAGCCTTGCGATAGTCGGCACTCACACGGTAGTTGCTCTTGGCATTTCCTCCACTGAGCGTCAGTGTATGCTGCATGGTGGCACCTGTGCGGGTGGTCTCATCAAGCCAATTGATGTTGCCACCAAGATCTACGCCAGTATCGCCCCAACCTAACCTGACATCGCGATATTGCTGAGCATCCATCATTTTCAGTTCCTTGTTAATAAAATCCCAAGATAACTGGCCGGAGTAAGAGGTGTGGGTTTGTCCATCCTTGCTGCCTTTCTTGGTGGTCACGACGATGACACCATTGGAACCCCGTGTGCCATAGATGGCTGAAGCGGCTCCGTCCTTGAGAACATCGAACGAAGCAATGTCATTGGGGTTGATGTTGGTCAGATTGCCACCAGGCACACCATCGATGACAATGAGCGGTCCGAGACCTGCAGAACGTGACGACACACCACGAATCTGGATGCTTGCTTGGTTGTTGGGGTCTCCGCTGCCCGTATTGGTGATGGATACACCGGCCACCTTGCCTTGTATCATCATGGATGGATCAAGTGAACTGACAGTAAGGAAGTCCTTCTCGCCCACATGGGCTATGGCCGATGTAAGTTCCTTCTTGTCCATGGTACCATAACCCACGACAACCACTTCGTTGAGGGCTTGGCTGTCATCTTCCATTACGATAGAGAATTCTGTCTTCCCATTCACGGCTATTTCCTGGGTGGCATAGCCAATATAAGAAATGGTAAGCGTAGCGTTCGAGGGAACGGTTAAAGTAAAATTGCCATCTACATCTGTAACGGCTCCATTGTTAGTTCCCTTTTGCATGACTGTTGCACCGATGACTGTTTCTCCTGTTGGGTCTTTCACGACACCCTGCACTTTGATTTCTTGTGCAAAAAGGCTCAACGGCATCAGCAGCATCAGCATGCTTAGCATTAAGTTTTTTTTGATAGATTGTTTGTAGTTAATCATACATTTGTTGGTTTTGGGTAATGAATGAAAATCTGTTGCAAATGTAAACTATAATTTGATGACTTGAACATCTTAGTAAAGGAATAGTAAAAACCATAAAATCACATATTCGTATATTTTATTGACATTCTGCGGATTACAATAAGTTAGAAAAATAGAATAGTAAAGTTTGCTGTTGCTGATTATTTTTACTATCTTTGCATCAAATTTTGTGCTATGAATAGATTTTGGGTTTTCTTCGTGTTTGTTGTCGTATCAGTGGAATCATTCGCTGACAATATCCAGTTGTTGAATGAACTTGACTCAACCTTAGAGCAAAGAGAGGGATATATCAAGGCTAAAGAGGATAGGATTGTTTATCTAAAAAGGAGCATCAACTCAGAACACGACCATGACATTGTCCTTAAAACGTTAGACGCACTCTATGATGAATACCATGTATTTAAGCTTGACTCTGCCATGGTATATGCAAAGAAGGGGCTGGCCTTGGCCAAGAAACAGAATAACGATTATTTCACTACGCTGTTTACGATTCACATGGCTGAGATTCTCACTTTTGGCGGGCTGTACAGCGAAGCGGTTGACCAACTGGGCTGCATGCAAGACTCCAAGATAGAACAGAGACTTCTATTCAAGTATTATTACACCTATTTTTCTGTTTATTCCTATTGGAGTGATTATAGCAGTGACCCTGTATTCTCACCATTATATCGGCAGAAAGCCAACGATTATTTGAAACAAGCCATGCAGTATGCCGATGACAAAGACCCTTTGCATAAATTCTATCAAGGTGAGCAGAATGTATATGTAGAGCCCGACCGCAAGAAAGCGAGGGAGTATTATCTAAACATTATAAATACCACAAACAAGGACTCGCGCATTTATGCCATGGCATCATTTGCCTTGGCTGGCAATTATAGGATGAGTGGGGATGAGGAAAAATATGAGGAATACCTAATCAGGGCTGCTCTGAGTGATCTGCAATCCTGTACGATGGAGAACCTTGCCTTGCAGACATTGGCCGTGAAATTGTTTGAGAAAGGTGAAGACTATTTGGAACGTGCGGAGCGATACATAAGTATCTCCATGGAGGATGCCAAATTTTACAATAACCGCTTGCGGATTCTGGAAATATCCAGAAACCTTCCTCAAATCATGAATGCCTATCAGGCACGCATGGAGACGAAAAACCACAATCTGAGAAACTCTGTCATCATCATATCCCTATTGCTTTTAGGCTTGCTATTTACCGCATATTTCATCTATCTACAAAATAGGAAACTGGCTTTGCGAAGACAGGAATTGGCAGAAAGCAACCTCCAATTATCATATCTCAACGAACAACTGGCTGAGAGCAACCAGCATCAAGTCTGTTTGAATGAGCAATTGAAAGGATTGAATCTAAAATTGCTGGACACCAACAAGCGTCGTGAGAGCCTTGCCTCTATTTTTATTGACTTGTGTGCCAAATACATCGACAAGATGGGCAAATACCAGACATTGGTCAAACGTAAGATTAAGGCCAATCAAGTACAGGATTTATTGCAGAACATTTCGTCAACACGCATTTCCGAGGAAGACGCCAACACATTTCTCCATCGTTTCGACAAGGCATTTTTGGAACTATATCCCACATTTGTGGAAGAGTTCAACGCTTTGCTAAAGGAAGACGAGCGTGTCAAGCAGAAATCGCCTCATACGCTGACCACAGAACTGCGCACATTTGCCTTGATTCGATTAGGAGTAAAAAATACTTCAGACATATCGGGGCTTCTGTTCCTCTCCAACCAGACCATCTACAATTGTCGGTCGGTCACCAAATCAAAGGCGATCAATAAAGATAGATTTGAAGAGGATGTAGTCAACCTTTGTAAGGTGATACAACCGACGAATGGAGCGAAGATGCTTGACTGATGATTTACAGGCTTAGAGACCTGCATCCTTTCATAATTACAAAGTGGCCAGAACGGATTCGCAAATGTCTGCCAGCAGATTGGGGTATTTTTGCAATTGGTTCAGCCACGTCAGGATGATTGATGTTTGAGTAAGACTGTGATGTTTGTGGCCAGATAAAACAGTTTTCTTATTATCATTCGAATCTACCACTACTTATCACCATCAATTTTTGGAAGAAGATAGAGGCTGATGAGTTCCTTCTTTTTTTCTTCTGTCATGCTTGCCAGACCTGTCATTGCAATGGCATCATACTCTTGTGTCCCCTTGCGGATGATGTACTTCATGTTTCTTCCGTCTATTGTAGCAACTAGAAGGTAATTGCCTTTGTACTGGAGTTCGATGTGAAAATCTGTAACAGTATGTCCTCCTATTTGCATGGCAGATGATTGGGTTCCTTCCTCCAATAGGTCCCATGCTTTCAAATGGCTGGTAATTGTGGTCTCCACTCTGCCTATCCACTGTTCGGATACTCCATATTTAGTGGCTGCCGCACGGAAATTCCTCAATGACCTTACAACATCCCTGATGATGGCATCAGGCCTTCGGATGCCGTTGTCACGGGCAAACTCTATTACATCATCGCGAGTAATACCACGCAACTTTGCCCTGATGTATAGGCAGTGGTCCACGTTGGGCAGATAGCCCCCGCTATCGATGATGTAGGTGATGTCGTAGGCAGGTGAAAGCCGCCAGGTGCCATCCTTCTGCATGATGAAGGAAAAGTTCTTGTTGTGGTCATCAGTGTTGTTGGCAAGAATGTTGAACACCATTCTTCGGAACACCTCCTGGCAGTCTGCCTCGGGGAGATGGAGCTTGCGGCAAACCGCTATCAACTGCTCATAACTGTCGGCGTCAGGATACATGGCGGCCAGCGTCTGCGTGTGCAGCTTCTTCTTTCCGTCACGGTCAAAGCGTTTGGTCATGAAATGATTGTTGCCTTCAACCGGATAGAGTTCCGAGGGCATCATGTTGATTCCCGCAGCTGTCGCCAGCTCATAGTAGGTCATCTCCAACTCGGCGGAACTGTATTTGGAGTTGCCGAACTTCAACAGATAGTAGTCATAACCCTCCAATCCGGCAATCTGTCCACTCCTGATTTGTCCTGTCTCCTTGTTGATGGCTATGATGGCCTTTGGCTGACGGCCACCGGCTGATGTGCCGACAGTCAGCAACGACTGCATGGTGATGGATTCCTCGGGCAGGATACGTGCGTGCTCCCTTTCGGCAAAGATACGTTTTGCCAAGTCTGCCAATGATTTCACATCAACCTTTCCAGCCCTACGTTCCCTGGTCATCTCGGGAAGGAACTCCAAGGCTCCCATGCCGCGACGTCCGATGAACGACAACTTGTCAAGTGGAGTGATATCGGCATTGGCCAGATGGTTCTGTTGTCGCCACAGGTCAAAGAGTTGGTTACCCCATGCATCAGGCAGGGAGTCTGCGACAAACGCAGGAAGCCTCTGATATATCTTGGTATCCTCACCCCATACTGGTGCCATTGCCCTGACACCGTCCACAGGAGCGACAAGAGGGGATACATTCAGTCCCTTCTTGACAAACTCCGGATTGTAAGTGAAGTACGACAGTCTGCGCCGCTCATCCCAAGCAAGCCTTCCTATCTCCTCGTCCCATAGAATTACTCTCAGTGTCTTTATCATGTCAGGAAATTATTTGGAGTGTCGTATCCTTTGTGCCTTCCTGTCATCCTTGCGGACGAGGTAGGGCGATTCGGGAAGTTCCGGCAGCAAATCGTCCAACGCATTGATCTGCCCCACGACTTTCAGGAGCAGGATGAAAGTGGACAGTGAGAGGTTGCCCGCAGTCCCGTTTTCAAACTTGTGGATGGTGGTCAGTCCAATACCTGACTGCTCAGCCACCTCCCGTTGTGTCAGGTTGCATCGCATACGGTATTCCTTGAACCGACTGCCAAGCAATCGTACAAGTTCTGGTGTGGAGTATTCATATAAGTCGGCCATATCTTTGTTATTTATATATCATTATATTGACATTTACTTGAAAATATTCATTGTTATCTTCAATTATCTGATATTTACGCTGCAAATATACAACAATATTTCAATACGGCAATAAAAAGATGCGAGCAAAATCAACTAAATTTCGATAAAATCATAGATTCAGATGATTTTGCTCATATTTCTTCTCGGTCTTGCTTTAACTTCGTCTTCCTCCTTCTCACGCGGCATAGTTCAAACAAGTTTGACTCTGCTCTTGTTCGTGCGTCGGTTCAGCTATCATCAAAGTGAAGGCTAAAAGGGGTACCCTCCACGATGTAATCAACATCGCAGCCCCTCCTATGTCTGCGAGTCGCTTTGTGCCACCATCGAGACCATTCCCACCATGCAGAAGGGCATGACACAGTTTCTCATTACTGGAGTGGGAGCACTTATCAACTCGTCAAAAACCATGCAGAAGGGCATGACACAGTTTCTCATTACTGGCGATGCGGCGCGCAACAAGGTGCAGACCATGCTGGGTGGAGGTTATTCAACCGTCAAAATCGAACTCCCCAGTAATTGGGACGAACTGATGTCAGAACGGGGGTATAGGCCACTCGACGAATACAAAATCATCAATAACAACAAATTCTCCAGACAACGACAGACAAAAGTGAAAGATCGGTGATTGCAACATCTGCAATGGCGAGGTCATCCACAAGACGACTTGAGGATGGTATTTGAAAAAGGTGGAGTTTATCTGTTTATTCAAGATTCTTTGGGGGGTCCCGGTACTCTGAAGGAGTGACCCCGAACATCTTTTTGAATTGGGAAGAGAAGTTGCGGGCTGTGACGAAACCGACACGGCTGGCAATCTCATTGATGGAGAGTTGGGTGTCGGCCAGCAATTGGGCGGCTCGCTTCAGACGGACGTTGCGTATGAAGTCTGTAGGTGTGATGCCCAGGATTGTTTGCATCTTCTTGTAAAGTGAGGCGCGGCTCATGGCAATGTCTCGTGCCAGCTGGTCTGCGTTGTATTGCTCGTCGTCAATATGAGCCTCTATGGCTTTCAACATTTTTGATACCATCTTTTCTTCTTCAGCGTTGATGGTGATTTTGTCTGGGGCGATGTTGGCAGACTCTGCAAACTGATGGCGGGCTTCCTCGCGTAGTTCGAACAGGCGGTTCACACGTTGGTCGTTCTCATGCTCCATCTTGGCCTTCTTTTTCTTCAGGTATAACGCAATGAGCCTTCCTGCAATAGCCAACACCAGACAGCAGTATAGCATTTTTGCCCACCATGTGAGCCACCAAGGGTGGCTGATGACGAATGCCAACTTTGTCACAGGCCCCCATTCTCCGGATGCCGTGGCAGCCTGCACCTCGAAGGAGTAGTTGCCTGGTGGCAGCGCCTTGTAGCTGGCAATGCATTGTCCGCTTCCGTCGTTGCAAGTGTTCCATTCATGCTCCAGTCCTACCAAGCGGTAGCGGTAACGGTCATGGGACGGGTTGGCATAGTTGAGCGTGGAAAAATGGAACGTGAGGTAATTTTGGGTATGGGTGAGTGATTTAGGCAGCTTTTGGACATTTTCCCCATTGATTTCAATGCGTGTGAGTACCACAGCCAACGGCTTCTCGCTGCCTATTAATTCGTCAGGCTTGAAGGCAACTGCCATTCCACCCCCTACAGCGAATACCAGACGCCCTTCGTCAGTCAGGCATGCGGCCCTGTCCATCATTGATATTGCAGGTATGCCATCGTCTGTTCCTAAATTGACAACAGTTGGTGTGACGCGTGAAACTCCATAAGAAGTGCCTGCCCACACATGTCCTTTGTCATCCAAGACCAAGCTGCGTACACAGTCATTGGACATTCCGCTAACACGAGTGATGGTTGATTTTGACGGATTGACGACGAAAAGTCCATTCTGAGTTCCGATCCACAGCATCCCATCTTTGTCTTTCAGCATGCAGTTGTATTTGCTGCTGTATCGTTCTATGTCTTTGGCATGAGGGAAAGAGGCCAGAGTGTCTGTTTTCGTGTTGAGCATGAATATCCCGTTCTGCGTATATACAGCCACCCAATCTGCGTCCAATGGGCATGCTCCCACCATATGGCGGTATTGGTTTAAGGTGGGTAGTTTGTCGTTGAGAGAAATTGTGGTTTGCTGTTCTGGCAGGTAGTAACCCAATCGGCAAAGACTGTCACAACGCAACTGTCGTCCGTCAGGCAGTTCTAGTACAAAAGTAGTTTGTCCACTTCGCAGGCTTGCACTGCGTGCCATGCCAATCAGCGGGTCATCACCCGTATGGATTTCAGGCTTTGCCCTATGAGGAGGCTGATAATAGATGCCGCTGGAGCGGGTTCCAATCCATAATCCCCCTTGCCGGTCGTTTATAGCGAGGGTTATGTCGCCAACATGGAGAGAGTCGATGATGCTCCTTTGTGACAGGGTTGGCTGCGGGGTGCTTGCCTTGTCGGAAAGGATGTCCTTTTGCAGTTTGTCGTTCAGCCTGTTTCCGGCATCGTTCACAAACATGCGTTGGTGTGCATCGAAGCAAAAAATCCTGTAGAAGTCGTGCAGCCACAGCAGGGAGTCTCCCTCCCACAACAGTCCATACCGATTTGTGTATCGGGGCAATTGGTATGCTCTACTTTGGTCGCAAGGCACCACGTCGAATGACCTCCCGTTGGAAAGGCAGAACACTCCTTCGCAGTTGACAAGCATCTGTCCGTTGGGCAGTTCCACTATCTGCTGCACCTCACCCGTCGGAAGCCCGTCGGCCACCGTCCAATGTCGCTGTCCGCTCATGTAATTAATGCAGGCAAACAGGCACCATATAATGACTGAAAGCTTTCGTCGCATCTGTTATCGTTAGTCTTCATCGGCAAATATAAGAAAAATGTTTGATATAACTGCCTTTTTTGTCTAAAATATATGTTCGGATTGTCTATGTGGACAATTGGACGAACGAAGCGCATATCTTTAGACGAAAGGAATGGGGCATATGTGAAAAGAATGTCTATTTTTGCATCATCGTTAAAAAATGAATACCTACTTAAATGAAGCACTGATTATGAAAGAAAAGTTATTGGCATTGTTACTCCTTGTTGGAATGACAGCATGTCCTGCGGACGTACGCTCGGCACAGAGCGATAATCTGCCATCGGAGAATCTGAAGATGCATTTCGACTTCTCGAATGTATCAGGAACAAGCGTGAAGGATGATGTTTCTGGTGTGACTGCCAGTCTGAAAGGTGTTGCCAAAGTCATGGAGATGGGACGTTATCACGTACTGGAATTGGGCAATGCCACGGGCTATATGGACATGACACGTGATGCTGGAGCCATTGTCAAGGAGTTGCTGGACTTCACTGTTTCTGTGTGCTACCGCGTGGATGCGTCCGCATCTCTCTCCGGCCAGGGCTTTTTCCTCTGGTGCTTTTCACAGTCGGCTGCCAACACTGCCGATGCATCGCCATATACAGCTTACCGCCTGAACGCACAGCGGATGGCCACCTCGACAGGTGGGTACAACCATGAAACCGGAATGGAGATAGGCAGCGCCTCGCCCAAAGGCAGATGGGTGCATGTGCTCTATCGCCAGAAGGGTCAGCGAGGAGAATTGTTCATCGATGGAAAGCGTGTGCAGACCAATACGCAGATGCCTGTGCTCAGCACCACTTTCACAGCTGTGCCATCATACAACTGGATAGGCCGTCCGCCGTTCTCTGGTGACAACTACTTGAAGCAGACCCAGGTGGCTGATTTTAGGATTTACGATGCTTGTGTCAGCGATGATGCCGTGTCCAAACTAGCCGCCGAAGCTTTGCTTTTGGAAGAAGAATACAAATATGGCACGCCAGGTGATTTCACGTCGCTCGAGGCCAAGGTCGAGGAGTGTCTTGCGTTCACTGCTTCTGCTGGCGAAAAATATGCCCCTAATGCCGTGGCTGAGCTGAAGGACGAGATACACATCTGCCAGATGGAGCTGAAAGCCCGCCGCGCATCGCAGACGCTCATCAACGAATATGTCACGACACTCACCCAACTGCTCGCCCAAGCCAAATCAACCGTCAACTATACTGCCAAGAAAGTATTTGAAGCAACTGCCGACCATGGTTTCGTGCATCCTGGTGGAATTGTGTCACAACAGGACATAGACCGTGCCAAGCAATTGCTGGCCAGCGGTGACACACGAATCAAGCGGGCTTGGGAAATCCTCTGTGCCAACGAGTACAGCAGCTCGGGCATAGCCACATGGCCCACGGAGACTGTCGTTCGAGGTGGCAGCGGTGGGCAGAACTACATGAACTGCGCACGTGGGGCTGCCATGGCTTTCCAGAACGCGCTACGCTGGAAGATTGGAGGGACGAGGGCCAATGCCGATGCAGCGGTGCGGATAATGATGCAGTGGGCCCGGGAATGCAAAGGCCTTGGAGGTGACACGAACGTTTCTTTGGCGGCAGGCATCTATGGTCACGAGTGGGCAAACGCAGCAGAGCTGATGCGCGACTACGACGGTTGGAGCATGGAGGATTTCGAGGAGTTTAAACAGTGGATAGTACGTGTGTTCTACAACCCTGCCATTGATTTCCTCCGTCGGCGCCATGACACATGGCTCAACGCACGCTATTCCAATCTTGGCCAGCGCCCCGGCCACTATTGGAGCAACTGGGGACTGTGCAATGCCCTTTGTGTGATGTCCATTGGCATTCTCTGTGATGACGTACACATGTACAACCAAGGTGTCAGCTTCTATAAATACGACCATGTGGGAACCTACAAGGACCGTTCCAATCTGAGCGTCATCTTGAACGATGGCTGCAATGAGTTCATTGGCAATCTCGTTCCCGTGGTGTTACCCGACGAGCGTGGTCCTTTCGGCTATCTCGGACAGATGCAGGAGAGCGGGCGCGACCAAGGGCATGCGCTGATGGCTCTCGGACTTGCCGTTGACATCTGCCAGGTGGGACTCAACCAGGGTGACGACCTTTTTGCCTACATGGACGACCGTATCGCTGCCGGCGCCGAGTTTGTGGCGGCTTCCAACTTCGGAGGAATGGATGCCGGTTCGCTGCCATGGAAAAACTACAACTATGCCGACTGCCGCGGCACGATGGGTGCAGGATGGCTCATGACAGGAGTAAACACGGGCGGCTCGGGCGAATACCGTCCTTATTGGGACCGTCTCATTGGCTACTATGAAGGCTTGCGAGGTGTCAAGATGCAGTATTCTGAAGCAGCCAGCGCCAAGGTTTGTCCTGACGGAGGTGGTGGCAATTACAGCCAGAACAGCGGTGGATTCGACCACCTGGGCTTCTCTACTCTCACCAGTTGGCGACCTGCTGTCAGTGCCGAAGAAGGCATCACCCCGCTCTCTGGCAATATCGTATATAAAGGCGTGACCTATAAGAACCAGACCAATCTGGGTGGACTGAAATACAATTACAATGTGTGTCCCTCCAAGGGTATTCCTGCCGACGGCTGCGAAATCACCCTGCAGCCGCAGTTGCCTGAGGGGGTGATCGACACTGGACAGTGGTTGTGGAACACGGGCGAGACCTCAAGGGAGATTACTGTCAAGGCTGACCATAGCTATGTTTATCGGGTTAGTTTCACAGCTGCGAATGGCACCATGAGCCAGCAGGCTTTCGCCATCGCCGTATGTGGAGATGCACCCGCTGATGTGATGACCAACGAGATTACCGTCGATGGCATCATTGAAAGAAGCACCGAGAAGACCGTTCTCGAGGGTACCAGTGTCATTCTTTATGCCGGTTCCACCACAGGCTGGACCAACGACTACTTATGGGACAACGGCCAGAAAAACAGCGTCATCACTATCCCAGCCATCACAAGCAGCCGCACCTACAATTGCCAATACGCCAACCAGAGTGGTGCAGTCAGCGAGAGTGTGTTCCAACTGAATGTCGTGCCTGCCATGCAGACCATCAATGACACCGAGGGTTCAGAGGTTGAAGTCCTCTCTGGAAGCAGCGTCACCCTCAGATTGGTCATCCCTTCCTACATGGCTGGAGCCGACATCGAATGGAGTGATGGTTCAAAGGGTGATATGCTCACACTCGACAATGTGCAGGACGAGACTCAAGTGACCGCCACCTATCAAGGTGTCGGCTACTCCTACAAAATACATGTGAAGACTTCGGATTACTCTTATTACAACTTGCTGACGACATACAAGGGCTACAAACTTGTAACTTCCACCGACGAACTGGAACAACTTTCCGAAAGCCACTACTTCATTCTGGCTAGTGACGATGCAGATTTGCTCATTGGTCTCGCCAATGCCCCTTTGAATGGTAACAAAGCCTTGTTCTACAAGACTCCTATCGACCCGCTCTCCGACCTCTCAAAGGTTTTCACATTCGAGCCTTTCGATGGCGGTTTCTGCCTGCGCAACATCGATTACGATGGGCTGCTGCTACAGACAGAGATGAATGCACCTCATAATCTGCGCACCCACGACCAGCCATACCCTATCTCCTGGGCACGACTGTTGATGAGCTACGATGGTGCAGCCTGGACTGTAGAGAATGGCACTTACACTGGCAATTGGCTTGGCCTGTGGACACCCTCCCATGGCTATAAGGATGGAGAAGAGATAGCCTGCAACAAGAAGGGCGATGACATCGGGCACCTGCAAATCTTCGCCATCAGCAAAACACGCTTCCATCAAGAATATTTGTCGAAAGCAAGTGAAGACACGCCTTTGGATGCCACACCATTTGTCGTTAATCCCCAGTTTACAGGCAATGGCTTTGGATGGAACATGTCCGGCACTTGGGGCAACCAGCGGTTCAACGGCGCCGTAGAGGTATGGCACAGCACCAACTTCAATTTCTCACAAACTATCGAAGGATTGCCAAATGGTCGTTATCGTGCAACCTGCCAAATGGCAAACGGAGAAGGTGGCAACACAGGATACTTCTATGCCTCCTCAGGAACGGAGATGGAAAAAGTTGTCGTCACGCAGAGTTGCAAAGGCAGCAACTTCGATGCGGAACGTAACAAGATGTCTGCCAATGCTTCCTATGGACTGCTGTCACTCTTGGTCACCGTAGCCGACGGCTCGCTCACCCTCGGCATCAAGGAGCCTACCTCGGGTACCACCTGGCTTGTTTGGGACAATGTCACTCTCACTTACCAAGGCGACATTCAATCAAGTATTGAAGACCTACAAGATGAAGCATTGGACTTCAGAAGGACATCTAATCATCCAAATACCATCTATGATCTTCAGGGCCGACGGTTGAATGGCGTTCCGACAAAGGGGATCTACATCAGAAACGGCAAAAAATATATCGTCAGATGAAGTTTTTATTATCATTCCTATGCCTGCTGAACACTTCGCTGATAGCGATGGCACAGACTGAGTACAAGATGTCTGGCCCTTATGAAGTGGTGGCTCGTGACGGACAATATGCAGGCACAAAACAAGGCAGCGAGCGCGACATGAAAGCAGCGTGGGATTTCGCCAAGGCTGGTGAATACGAAAAGGCGGCGTGCATTATCAATGCTTATGCCAAGAAACTGCAGCGGCTGGACGGTCACGATGCACCATTGTGTCTGATTCAAGGTTACTGGTTGTGCAGGGCGATGATGGTTGTCAAATTGGAAAAAGAAAAGGGACACTTGGCCATTGACTGCGACACGCATGCATGGGAGTCGATGCTGAGGAGAGCCATGGTGCCCACAATGGAGCAGTTTGAGCGCAACAGTCCTTACGCAAATGGGAATTGGGGTGCCATAGTGAACCGCTTCCGTATGGCAGCAGCCATCAGTATGAACGATACGGCCATGTATCAATCTGCCATCGACTACTATCTGAATGGCTACGACAATGGCTCACTCCCATTTTACGTCAGCCAGACTGGACAGTGCCAGGAGACAGGACGTGACCAAGGGCATGTACAGTTGGGCTTGGAAGCGATGGCGGACATCTGCGAGATGGCATGGGAACAAGGCGATGACCTGTGGGGTGCGCTCGACAACCGGTTGATGAAGGGCTTTGAATATGTCGCTCGCTACAACTTGGGCTACGATGTGCCTTTCGAGACGTGGAAAGACCTGACGGGTCTATACTGTGAATGGACAGAACCTGGTGCGATGGGGCGTGGCAAACTGTGGGACATCTACCAGAAACCATACA